>VGTG01000016.1 GCA_016874795.1 Deltaproteobacteria bacterium
CCTCGGACCGGAGGGCGACGCAGGCGTACTTGAACAGTACGTCGAGGAGCCCGGAGGGAGAAGCTCGCGAAGATTCGGTGCTATCGGCCGCCGCAGTAGGGATCTGGTGAGAAATGCAGGCTAGGACCGTCGGAAGCGACGTGACGTCGATCCTTTGCTCGACGAGCCAGCGGCGCAGCGCGCGCGGATCGGCGCGCACCTCCTGCGGCGGAACGTGGATGCTCGCGCCGACGGCGAGGTACGGCCAGAGATCGACGACCGCCGCGTCGAAGCCGACGCCGGCGATCATCGTGGTCCGCGCCGCGGGCGAGAGGTCGAGCCGCCGGCGATAGAACGCGACGAGGTTCGCGAGGCTCCGGTGCTCGACGAGCACGCCCTTCGGAAGACCGGTCGAGCCGGAGGTGTAGATGACGTACGCGAGATTCCGCGGGCCGAGGGACTCGATCACCGGCGCTTCGCGCGGCTCGTCCGCGGCGAGCGCGCCCAGGTCGTCCACCGCGAGCACCGGAAGCGAGAGCTCCGCGAGGGCGCGCACCCGCTCGGGTTGCGTCAGGAGGACGTGCGCCGAAGAGTCCTCGACGAGGAAGCGAATCCGCTCCGGCGGATTCGCGGGGTCGATCGGCACGTAGGCGCCGCCGGCCCGCAGCACCGCGAGGAGCGCGATCGGCAGCGCACGCGAACGCTCCATGCAGACGGCGACGCGAATTTCGGGCCCGACGCCTTCGCGCCGCAGGAGATGCGCGATCTGGTTCGCGCGGCGGTCGAGATCTCCATAGAGGAGCGCGCCCTCGCTCGAAGCGACCGCGAGGGCGACCGGCGTCCGGACGGCCTGCTCCGCGACGAGATCGTGGACGAGCCGGTCCTCGGGAAACGGCGCATCCGTTTGGTTCCATTCGACCACGATGCGACGGCGCTCCGCTTCGTCGAGCGCGCGCGGCGTCGCGGCTTCTCCCGCGAGCCCGCTTACCGGCGCGATCTCGTCGAGGCGCGGGCCCGGATCGGCGACCGCGAGGACCGGCCGATCCCGGTGCGCGGGCATCGCGCAGAGCATGCTCTCCAGGTGCTCGACCATCCACTCGGCGGCGCACGCGTCGAGCTCCGGACGCTCGTAGAGGAGGCCGATGTGCAGCCGATCGTCGAGACGCGTGCCGAGGCACGGATACTCGCTCCGCTCGAGAAGCTCGAAGCTCCGCTTCTGCCACGCCTCACCGCGCGTTCGCAGGAGCGAGTCGAAGACGAAGCTCTCCGCGACGCTGATCGTGCGGAAGAGATCGAAGCCCTTCTCGAAGCCGAGCCAACCGAGGATCGCCGACAGCGGCACGTGCTCGTGCGGCCGAAGTGCCATGGATTGCTGCCGCAGGGCGCGCAGCAGGTCGGGCATCCGTGTCTCGCTGCCGATCTCGGCGCGCGCCGGGAGCGTGTTGATGAGAAGTCCGACCATCGAGCCGATGCCGGGAACCGGGACGTAGCGGCAGGCGCGCGTCGCTCCGAAGACGACCGTGTCGCTCCCCTGGAGTCGGCGCAGGACCGTGCTCCATGCGGCCTGCACGAGGGTGTGGATCGTGCAGTCCTGCTCGCGCGCGAGCTCCTGGAGTGCCGTCGTGCGCTCGACGGAAAGCACCGCGTGGACTTCGCCCGACTCGCGCCTTCCCCCTCGCTCGCCGCCGAGAACGAGCCGGCGTTGCGGCTCGACGCCGGCGAGAGCCGTCCGGAAGAAGTCCGCGTGCTCGGACGGATCCTGCGCGAGCAGCCACTCGACGTAGCTCTCGAACGGCGCCGGCGGTGCGAGCTCGACCGTGCGTCGATCGCGGCCCGCCTCGTAGAGCGCGAACACCTCCTCGAGAAGGAGTGCCAGCGAGCGGCCGTCGACGAGAGCGTGATGGATCGTCCACAGGACCCGGTGGTCGCGCTCGCCCGCACGGACCAGCGTCACGCGGAGGAGCGGCGCGCGCGCGAGGTCGAAGCCGCGGGCGCGATCCGCCTCGACGAGAGCTTCGATCCGCGCCTCGCGCTCGGCGGGTCCGAGCCCGCGAAGATCGATCCGCTCGAACGGCAGCTCGACCTCCTCGTGCACCGTCTGCGTCGACTCGGCCGAGTGCTCGAGCGCGAAGCTCGTCCGGAGAACGTCGTGACGGGCGACGAGGTCCCGCCAGGCCTGCTCGAAAACGCGATCGTCGAGCTCTTCTTCGAGCTTGCCGAGCATCTGGAGGATGTAATGGACCCGCTTCCGCCCCGACGATGCTCTGGACGAGCATCGTGCGCTGCATGGGCGTGAGGGGATAGCTCCGGACGCTCATGCCTGGTTATCGGCCGAAGGCGGTCGTCCTGAAGCGGGGCGAGCCCCCGTCGGTCGTGGGCTACTGCGCGGCTACGGTGGCCCGAACGGTCCGGAGCTCGCCGTTCCGGAGGATCGTCAGTGTGATCGTCTGGCCGACCGGCAGCATGCCGATCCGGTTGCGGAGCTGGGTCGAGGACACGATCGGCGTCCCGTCCATGTCGACGATCACGTCGCCGCGCTCGATCCCGGCGCGCTCGGCCGCCGATTCGTTCGCGACCTCGCTCACGAGCGCCCCGGAGCCGGCCTGCGCCAGACCCATCGCCTCCGCGAGGTCCGGCGTGAGCGTCTGGACGACGAGGCCGAGGCGGCCGCGGCGCACCTCGCCGTGCGCGATGATCTGGTCCATCACGTTCCGGGCCATGTTGCTCGGCACCGCGAAGCCGATCCCGACGCTGCTCCCGGCCGGCGCGAGGATCGCCGAGTTGAGCCCGACCAGACGGCCGCGGCTGTCGACGAGCGCACCGCCGGAGTTGCCGGGATTGATCGAGGCGTCCGTCTGGATGAAGTCCTCGTACCCCTCGGGGATGAGGCCGGTCCGCCCGAGCGCGCTGACGATGCCGGAGGTCGCGGTCTGCCCGAGACCGAACGGATTGCCGATCGCGACGACGAAGTCGCCGACCTTGAGCTTCGAGCTGTCGCCGAACTCGATCTGCTTCAAGCCCGCGGCGTCGATCTTGAGGAGCGCGACGTCCGTGTCGGGGTCGCTACCGAGGACCTGGGCGTCGAGCTGCCGCCCGTCGAGCAAGGTGACCCGGACCTGCTCCGCGCCCTCGATGACGTGCTGGTTCGTCAGGATGTAGCCGCTGGTCGCGTTGACGATCACGCCGGAGCCGGCGCTGACGACTTCCTGATCGGGTAGCGGGTCGACCGGCTGATCCTCCTCGGGGATGCCGAAGAAGCGGCGGAAGAACGGATCCTCGAGGAGAAGGTTGCGACGGGCGGGAACGCGCGAGCGGACGGAGATGTTGGCCACCGCCGGCGTGACGCGCTCGAGCATCGGGGCGATGGTGACGATCCCGTCCCGGTCGATCGTCGCGGCGCCCTTCGGCGGGACCTCCGCCGCCTCTCCCGGCGCGGACTTGCGGCTGGTCGCTGGCGCGCAGGCGAACGCCAGCACCGCGAGCATCCCGAGTGCGCCCAGGGCCCACCTGTCTACCAACCGCGCGTCCCCCTCTCTGGATTGCCGGCACGTCCGCCCGACGCCTTCGAGCGTGCCGGCCCGGCGGCCCCAGAGCTACCAAAGTTCGCTGCGCATCACCATGGTGTCGGCCCTCAGACGACCGTCGACACCCACTCTCGGAGTGCCATAGGATGCGTCCATGCCGACCGAGCCAACGGAACGCTACTTCGACCTCGAAGCGGCGAACGCGCTCGTGCCGCGGCTGAACGAGATCTTCGAAGTCGTACGCGGCGAGATACAGGCGGCGCGCGCCGCGCTGCGCGGCCTGGAGGGAGCGGGACATCCCGTCGACGACACCGATCGGGTCTGCGTCGACCCGGACGCGCCTTCGAACGTGCAAGCGATGCAGCGCGAGCTCCTCGCGCGCTCGCGCAGCATCTCGGAGCGCGTCGAGGAGGTGACGGAGCTCGGCGCGCACGTGAAGGCGATCGACGGCCTCGTCGACTTCCCGAGCCGCTACGGCGGACGCGTCGTTCTCCTCTGCTGGCGCTTCCCCGAGCCCGTGATCGCGTTCTGGCACGACACGGAAACCGGCTTCGCCGGACGTCAGCCGGTGCGGGATCCGGACGCGTTCGAAGGCGACTACCTGCAGTAGCGGCGATGCGAGGGCTCGAAGGAAAGACGATCCTCGTCACGGGCGGGGCGAGCGGGATCGGACGCGCGATCTGCCTCCGTCTCGGAAGCGAGGGAGCCCGAGTCGGCGTCGTCGATCTCGACCAAGCGGGAGCGGAGAGCTGCGCGAGCGAGATCCGCGCGGCGGGCGGCACGAGCTGGGCCGGCGAAGCGGACATCCGCGACGCGGCGGCAGTCGAGCGCGCGGTCGCGGGCTTCGTCGCGTCCGCAGGATCGGTGCAGGGTCTCGTCAACAACGCGGGCTGGGACGAGGCGAAGCCTTTCATCGAAACGGCGCCGGCCCTCTGGCGGAAGGTGATCGACGTGAACCTGCTCGGCCCCGTCCAGATGACGCACGCGGTGCTCGGCCGCATGCTCGAGGCGGGCGCGGGACGGATCGTCAGCATCGCCTCGGATGCGGGACGCGTCGGCTCGTCGGGCGAGGCGGTCTACGCCGGCGCGAAGGGCGGCGTGATCGCCTTCATGAAGGCCGTCGCCCGTGAGGTCGCGCGCACCGGCATCACGTTGAACACGGTCTGCCCCGGCCCGACCGACTCGCGCCTCTTCCGGGGCTTCGATGCGACCGGCAAGCTTGCTGCTGCGCTCGAGCGCGCGATCCCGATGGGCCGGCTCGGCCAGCCCGACGACATCCCCGGCGTGATCGCGTTCCTTCTGAGCGACGACGCCGCCTTCATCACCGGCCAGACGATCAGCGTGTCCGGTGGTCTCACCATGCACGGCTAGTTTCGAATAGATCGAACCGATCGGACAAGCGGAGTCTGGAAATGCGCTTCTCGTTCGCCGAATCGATGTGCGACGTCACCCACTACGTTCCGCTGGCGAAGACCGCGGAGGATGCGGGCTGGGATTCCTTCGTGATCCCGGACAGCGTCTGCTACCCGAAGACCTCGGACTCGAAGTATCCGTACACGCCGGACGGCGAACGCGAGTTCCTCGAGGACAGGCCCTTCATCGAGCCGTTCTCCCTGATCCCGGCGCTCGGCGCCGTGACCAGCCGGCTTCGCTTCACGACGTTCGTCGTCAAGCTACCGATCCGGCACCCGGTCCTCGTCGCCAAGTCCGCTTCTTCGGTCGCGGTGATGACGGGCGACCGCTTCGGCTTCGGCGTCGGCCTGAGCCCCTGGCCGGACGACTTCCGCATCATGAACGCGCAGTGGGAGCACCGCGGCACGCGCATGGACGAGATGATCGAGATCATCCGCGGCCTCTGCGCCGGCGGCTTCTACGAGTTTCGCGGCCGCTTCTACGATCTCGAGGCGATCAAGATCTGCCCGACGCCGGCGAAGCCGATCCCGATCCTGATCGGCGGTCACTCGGAAGCGGCACTCAAGCGCGCCGCGCGGATCGGCGACGGCTGGATGCACGCGGGCGGCGATCCCCAGGCGCTCGAGCGCTACTTGAAGCGGCTGAACGAGCTGCGGCGGGAGTACGGGCGCGAGAAGACGCCGTTCGAGAACCACGTCATCTCGCTCGATGCCTACACCGCCGACGGCGTTCGCCGTCTCGAGGACGCCGGCATCACCGACGTGATCGTCGGGTTCCGCGACATGTATCGCGGTCCCGACCTGCCGTTGCAGAGCAAGATCGACATGCTGCGGCAGTACGCGGATACCGTGATCGCGAGGGTTCGCGCATGAGCGAGGTGAAGCGGCGTACGGCCCGGGAACCCGCCCGGCGCATCTCGCCCGAGGAAGCGGCCGCCCTCGTCCAGCCGGGGATGTGGGTCGATCTCGGCGGTGTGAACTCGCAACCGGAGCTCTTCGATCGTGCTCTGGCGGCGCGGGCAAAGGAGCTCCGCGACGTCCGTGTGCGCTCGTGTCTTTCGATACGGCCGCTGGCGGTCCTGGAAGCCGATCCGGAGGGCAGAGCTTTCCACTCCTACAACTGGCACTTCAGCGCCTACGACCGGGCGAAGCACGACGCCGGCCTCTGCGTCTACATTCCTCTCAACCTCGGCGAGGTGCCGGACTACTACCGCCGCTTCATCGAGCCGGCGGACATCGTCGTCGTCCGGACGACGCCGATGGACGACGGCGGCATGTTCAACTTCGGCCCGACCAATGCCTGGCTGCGTGCCGCGCTGGAGCAAGCGAAGACGGTGATCGTCGAGGCTTCGCCCGGCCTGCCGTACGTCCACGGCGTGGAGAACGGCGTCCACGTGAGCGAGGTCGACTACGTCGTCGAGGGCACCGATCTCCCGCCGACGGAACTCGGAAGCCCACCGTTGACGGACGTCGATCGCGCCGTCGCGAGTCGGATCGTCCCGGAGATCGAGGACGGCGCTTGCATCCAGATCGGCATCGGCGGCATGCCGAACGCGGTCTGCACGATCCTCGCGGCGAGCGGGGTACGCGATCTCGGCGTCCACACGGAGATGCTCACGAGCGGCATCGTCGACCTGCTCGACGCCGGCTGTGTCACGGGTGCGCGGAAGCAGCTCGATCCCGGAAAGATCGTCTTCACCTTCGCGCTGGGCTCGAAGCGCATGTACGAAGCGATCACGCGCAATCCCGACGCGCTCTGCTGCCCGGTCGACTACACGAACATGCCGCACATCATCATGCAGAACGAGCGGATGGTGTCGATCAACAACACGACGCAGATGGACCTGCAGGGCCAAGCCGCTTCGGAATCGAACGGCCATCGCCATCTGACCGGAACCGGCGGCCAGCTCCAGTTCGTGCGTGGCGCCTACGCTTCGAAGGGCGGGAAGTCGTTCATGCTTCTGTCGTCGACCTACGAGCGCAAGGGCGTCCGCAAGAGCCGCATCGTCCTGAATCTCACGCCGGGAAACATCGTCACGACGCCGCGCTCCGACGTGATGTACGTCGTGACGGAGTACGGCATGACGAACCTCAAGGGAAAGTCCGTGGCCGACCGCGCGAAGGCGATGATCTCTCTCGCCCACCCGGACTTCCGCGAAGGGCTCGAGCGCGAAGCCTACGAGAACGGGCTTCTGCCGCGCTGGGTGTCGCCCGGCGGGCGCGGAGCCTCGTAACGCTCATCGGTAGTTCGGGGCGAGACCGGCGCACGGCCAGGCGGCCTGCACCAGGCGGCCCGACGAGGAGAGCGTCACGTACGCCGTGCGGAGGTCGTCGCCGCCGAAGCAGACGTTCGTCGTCAGCGGGTCGTCGGTCGCGAAGTGCTCGACCTTCTTTCCGTCCGGGGAGATCCGCGTGACGCCGCCGTTGATGATCGTCGCGACGCAGACGTGGCCCTCGCCGTCGACCGCGAGCGAGTCGAAGAACTGGTAGCCGCCGACGCCGACGACGCACTCGTCGGTCGGCAGGCGCCGCGCGAGGACGCCCGGAGCCGAGACGTCGTACCCGAAGATCCGCCCCGTGAACGTCTCGGCGACGTAGACCCGCTTTCCATCCGGAGAGAGCCCGATCCCGTTCGGCGTCGTGATCGGGAAGACGAGCTCGCGAATCAGCGAGCCGTCCGCCTTCGCGTAGTAGACCGCGCCGCGATCCATGACGCGGCCGCGTCCCTTGCCGAGGTCGGTGAAGTAGAAGCCGCCGTCCCGGTCGAAGACGAGGTCGTTCGGCCCGCAGAGGGGATGCCCGTCGCACTCCGTGTACAGGGTCTCGACGCGCCCGGTCGCGAGGTCGACGGCTTCGATCCGCCCGCCCGAGTAGTCGTCGGGCTGATCGCCGGGATAGAGAAGGTCCCCGAAGCGGTGCCACTGGAAGCCGCCGTTGTTGCACACGTAGCAGCGGCCGTCCGGCCCGATCGCCGCACCGTTCGGCCCGCCACCGAGCTCCGCGATGACCTCGATGCGCCCGTTCGCGACGCGGCTCAGCGTGCCGCGCTCGATCTCGACCAGGACGATGCTTCCGTCCGGCATCGCGATCGGGCCCTCGGGGAAACGAAGACCGGAGACGACGGGCTCCCAATGCATGGCGACCTCCTTCGTGGTCGGTGCGAGCCCTATCGCGAACCCGGCGTCGTCGCCAGCCGCGCGCGCTCCTCGGGGGCCGCGCCGAGCATCATCGCGTGCCAGCCGAGAAGACGCGCGAAGCCCTCGACGTGACGCACGAGGAGGAGCTGATCGAGCGTCAAGCGCGGCGTCTTCCCGAACCACTCGCGGACGAGACGGCGCAGGTCGCCGTTTCCGGCGCCGGACTGCACGGCCATGTCGACGTCGACCGCGCTCTCGAGACGAGGGGCGAGCTCGCCGCGCAGCGCTCGTCGCGCTTCGGCGTGCTCGAGCACGCGCTGCACGCGGCTCGCGCTCGGACGAGCGTCGCCGCCGAGGAGGAAGCGCGCGACGGCAGGACGGCGCACGTGCGGAATCCACTCCGCGACCGTCGGTTCGTCGCGTCCGGGGAAGATCTCGCGCGCGACCGCGAGGAGGCTCGCGTCGCCGAACCCCGCCGCGATCGCGTCGTACGGGGAGACGGGACGATCGAGCACGTCGCGGAGACCGTCGCGAAGCCGCCGCTGCTCGCCGACGAAGCGCACGAGGTCGCGGATCGAGGGATCGTGAAGCTCGCGCAGCAGGTGCTCGACGCGGACCACCTCGCGATGGAGCCGCGTGCGGGCGAGGCTCTCGAACCACGCAGCCGGCAGGCCGACGTGCTCGGCGTCGGCGGCGGTCACGACCTCGTCGACGAGCGGCTCGAACTCGTGCTCGCGCCGCCGAGCTTCGCGCTCGGCGCGAAGCCAGGCGAGGGGCGAGAGCGTTCGCGGACGACGCATCGCCGGAAACCAATCAACTGCCGTCTCCGCGCGCAAGGGGCTGCCGGAGCGAGCACCCCGCTTTCGCTTGACTCTCCTCAGCCGCCGCCGTAGCGGCGTTGGAAGCGGACGAGAGACGAGCGATGCGGATCGACGCGGGAACGAGCGGCTACAGCTACAAGGAGTGGTGCGGACCGTTCTACCCGGAGAAGACCGCGGCCGCCGACATGCTCGCCTTCTACGGCGAGCGCCTTCCGAGCGTCGAGATCAACAATACGTTCTACCGGCTGCCCAAGGCGAGCGTGCTCGAGGCCTGGGCCGGCCAGGTCCCCGACGGCTTCCGCTTCGCGATCAAGGCTTCGCGCCGCATCACGCACATCAAGCGCCTGAAGGAGGTCGCGGACGAGACGGCGTACCCCTTGCGGACGGTCGATTCGCTCGGCGCGAAGCTCGGCGCCCTCCTCTTCCAGCTCCCGCCGAATCTCCGCTGCGATCTCGAGAAGCTCGACGCGTTCCTCGCCGTGCTGCCCGAGGGGACGCGCGCCGCGTTCGAGTTCCGTCACGACTCGTGGCGCGACGCCGCGGTGCACGACCGCTTGCGCGCGCGGAACTTCGCGCTCGTCGTCGTCGACGACGAGGACGCGCCGACGCCCGAGATCGAGCCGACCGCGCGCTGGGGCTACCTCCGCCTTCGTCGCCCGGGCTACGACGCAGAGGCGCTTCGCGGCTGGTCGGAGCGCATCCAGGCGCAGCCGTGGGACGAAGCGTTCGTCTACTTCAAGCACGAGGACGCGGGCGCGGGACCGCGCATGGCGGGAGAGCTCCTCGCCCTCACGGGAGCTTCGGCGAAGCGCGCACCGGCGGAGGAGCCGCGCGCGGAGAGCGAGGCGCCCGCGAAAGCGAGCAAGCGCGCCACGACATCGCGCTCGTCCTCGTAGCTGGCTCCTCAAAGAGTCACGTCGACGTCCATCTGCTCACGGCCGCGGGCGATGGTCACGCGTACCGTGTCGCCCTCCTCGCGCCGCTCGAGCGCCAGCACCAGGTCGTGCGAGCTCGCGATCCGCGCGCCCTCGACGGCGAGGATGCGATCGCCGAGCTCCAGGCGTCCACGCGAATCGCGACGCGTCGGTCGAAGCCCGGCGCGCGCGGCGCCACTTCCTGGCGTGACCTCGAGGACGAGGACGCCGCCGACGCCGAGCCGGCGCGACACCTGCGGCGCCGCGACGTGCACGCCGAGCTGCGCGCGACGGAGCGAGCCGTGCTGGATCAGCTCGTCGACGACCCACGTCACCGTGTCGACGGGAATCGCGAAGCCGATCCCGGAGTCCGCGCCGGAGGGGCTGTAGATCGCCGTGTTCACGCCGATCAATCGCCCGCGGCTGTCGAGGAGCGGGCCGCCGGAGTTGCCCGGGTTGATCGCCGCGTCGGTCTGGATCACGTCGCGGATCGGCATCGCCGAGGGCGAGCGGATCTCGCGCCCGAGCGCGCTGATCACGCCGGTCGTGAGCGTGTGGTCGAGCCCGAAGGGATTGCCGATCGCGTGGACGCGCTGGCCGACGAGCAGGCTCTCGGAGCGTCCGAGCGGCACGGGGTGGAGCGACTCGGGCGGCGCTTCGATGTCGAGCACCGCGATGTCCTTCTCCGGCGCCACGCCGACGAGCCGCGCCTCGAACGTCGACTGGTCCGAGAGCGTCACCCGCGCGCGGTCGGCGCCGCGGATGACGTGGAAGTTCGTGACGATGTGGCCCTCGCGATCCCAGACGAGGCCGGAGCCAGCACCTTGCGGGACCGCGCGGTCGTCGAGCCGGAGCGCTCCGCGCCGGGCGCTCAGCGAGGTGATGAAGACGACCGAGGGCGAGGCCCTCTCGAAGAGGCCGACGGTCGCCTGCTCCTCCGCGTCGAGGTCCGAGCCGACGGCAACCGGCGCCGTCGCGCCGGACCTGCCGCGATGAAGCACGGCGGTCGCTCCCGCGCCGATGGCTGCTCCGAGGAGCGACCCGATCACCACCGGCGCGAGGAGGGCCAACCCTTCCCGTATCCGCATCCGAGTCTCCCGAGGACGCCCGCCCTCGGGCGTCCCTCCACTTCAGGAGAGAAACAGACGCGAGACGAAAAGGTTCTATTCGATCCGGGCTACTCCGTCAGGTCCTTGATCTTCTGATCGAGCTCTTTCTGGGCGTCGTTCTTCGGCGGAGGCGGCATCATGATCTTCGTCATGTCGCCGTCGACCTTGATCTTTCCGGACATGAAGGCCTGCATCGCCGCAGCCTGGTCCTGCTGGACGACCAGGGTCTTCGCCGTCTGGTAGTCGGTCGTGACGGTCACCTCGGGATTGTCGAGGTGGCCCTTGCCGATGACCGCCTTGCCCGACGTCGTGTCGAGGTGGGTCTTCACGGTGCCGTCGCCGAACGGGGCGCCGTTCACCACCTGGTTCAGGCGCATCTTGACGAGCGGTGCCGGAACCTTGTCGGCGTACTCGCCCTGCAGGGCCGTGACCGCGTCGAGCCACTCATTCGAAAGGAAGGCGTGCTTCGCCATTGAAAATCCTCCGTAGGATGGGAGCCGAGATGAAGCTTGGCCTCTTTACTGCGACCAGACCCGGACTGCCAGAGGCTGCGGCGGGGAAGTCCGCCGAGCGGGCGATCGCACCGCCCGTCCGGCGTCGCGGAAAGCCGCGTGACAGGTCGCGGAAAGCCGCGTGACAGATGGAGGCCCATCCCCGATAGTCCGAACGCGATGGCCGAAGAGCCCGAGATCGTCACCTTCGGCTGCCGGCTGAACGCCTACGAGAGCGAGGTGATCCGCGAGCTGGCGCGCACCGCCGGCGTCGGTCCGCTCGTCGTGGTGAACACGTGCGCGGTCACGGCGGAGGCGGAGCGGCAGGCGCGCCAGGCGATCCGGAGCGTCCGCCGCCGGCGGCCCGAGGCACGCGTCGTCGTCACGGGCTGCGCCGCACAGATCCACCCGAGGCGCTTCGCCGAGATGCCCGAGGTCGACCTCGTCCTGGGAAACGGGGAGAAGCTCGAGCGCGAGACCTGGAGCGACGCTTTCACGGACTTGCCTTCTCCGGAGGGTACGGGCGCCCGCGTCCGGGTCGGCGACATCGCGGCGGTGCGCGAGACCGCTTCGCACCTCGTCACGGGCTTCGCCGAGCACACACGGGCGTTCGTGCAGGTGCAGAACGGCTGCGATCACCGCTGCACCTTCTGCATCATCCCGTTCGGCCGCGGCCCTTCGCGCTCCGTTCCGGGAGATCAGGTCGTGGCGCAGGTGCGGCAGCTCGCCGAAGCGGGCGTCGGCGAGGTCGTGCTCTCGGGCGTCGATCTGACGGCGTACGGCGAGGACCTCCCGGTCCGTGCACGGCTCGGGACGCTCGTGCGGCGGATCCTGCGCGAGGTTCCGGCCCTTCGCCGGCTGCGGCTCTCGTCTCTCGACCCCGTCGAGATCGACGAGGAGCTCTGGGACGTCCTCGCCGACGAGCCGCGGCTGATGCCGCATCTGCACCTGAGCCTGCAGGCCGGCGACGACGTCGTGCTGAAGCGGATGAAGCGGCGACACGTGCGCGCGGACGCGCTCGCCGCCGCCGAGCGCGCGCGACGCGCTCGGCCCGACGTCGCGCTCGGCGCGGATCTGATCGCCGGCTTCCCGACGGAAAGCGACACGATGTTCGATCGCACGCTGGCGCTCGTCGAGGATCTCGGCCTCGTCTACCTGCACGTCTTCCCCTACTCACCACGCCCCGGGACACCGGCCGCGCGGATGCCGCAGATTTCCGGGCCCGTGCGGAAGGAGCGTGCAGCGCGGCTTCGCGCCGCCGGCGAAGCGGCGCTCGGGCGCTTCCTCACGGCGAAGATCGGCGCGAGCGCCGATCTCCTGATGGAGTCCGGCGACCTCGGGCGGACCGAGGACTTCGCGCTCGTCCGCGTCACGGACGGCGCGCCGGCAGGCTCGTTCGTGCGCGTCCGGATCGAAGGAATCGAAGGAGAGCGGCTCGTCGGACGCGGCGACGTCGAGACCAGCGCGTGAGCCGTCCCCCCTCGATCGTCTCGATCGTCGAGATCGTCGCCCTCGGCGCGATCGTCGCGGCTTCGCTCGGGGCATGCGGCGACGACGACGGCGGGTCGAGCGAGCCGATCGCTCTCGAATCGTCGGCGGCGACGGTCGCGATCGAGCGCACCCCATTCCGGATCGACCTGCACGACCGCGTGAGCGGCGAACGCCTGACGCGCGGGCGGGCCGAGGAGTCGCTGTGGTACGAGCGCGCCGGCGAGCGCGTCCCGCTCGGCGACGTCGTCGGCGCGGAGGCGACTCCGGACGGCGTCGTTCTGCGCGTCGCCGCCGGCGCGGACGATCCCGCGACCGTCATGCTCCGCTTCGTCACACCGCGGACGCTCGAGGTCGTGCTCGACCCGGCCGCGCCGGAAACGGCGACCGCGTTCGGCGCCGCGTGGGAGTCTCCCACGGACGAAGCGATCTATGGCTTGACGGAGCGTCCGCGCGACTCGCCGCTGCTCGCCCCCGGCGTGATCGACGTGCCCGTCGAGGACACGCGTCCCGTCGACGCCGGGACGCTGGATCGGCGCGGCGAGACGGTCGAGATGTTCATCCGCCCGACCTTCTCGCTCTACGCGCCGTTCCATCACTCGTCGCGCGGCTACGGCCTCGCGGTGAGCGGCACGACGCCGGGCTCGTACGACGTCGCCGCGAGCGAGCCGGACGTCGTCCGCTTCCGATTCGAGGCGGGAACGACCCCGGAGAGCCGGCGGCTCCGCTTCCATCTCTTCGTCGGCCCGGAGCACGCGACGATCCTCGACGAGTACACGCGTCTCACCGGCCGGCCGCTCGTGCCGCCGGACTGGGCCTTCCTGCCGTGGCGCTGGCGCGGCGAGCTCGAGGTCGGACCGCCGGCGATGCTCGACGGCGTCGCGATGAACGCTCAGCTCGTGGAAGACGTGACCATGTTCGAGCGGCTCGGCATCCCCGCAGGCGTCTACATGCTCGACCGTCCCGTCCTCGAGGGCGAATTCGGCTTCGCGCGCTTCGCGTGGGACGAGGAGCGGCTTCCGAACGCGCGCGCGATGCTCGAAGCGCTCCGCCGCCGCGGCTACCGCCTGGTCACGTGGAGCTCGACGTGGACCTGCGGCGCCGGTCCCGACGACAACGGCGCCGCCGCGCAGGAGCTCGGGTTCGTCGCGCCGGGTCCCGTCCAGACGCCGCATTGCGCGGACGTCGGCGGCACGAGCTTCCTTCTCGACGTCACGAGCGCCGAGGCGCGCCGCTGGTGGAAGGAGCGGCTTCGCGACTTCGCCGTCGGCGAGGGTCTCGACGGCTTCAAGCTCGACCGCGGCGAAGAGCACATCCCGTCCGCGACGACCGACGTCTGGGCGGACGGACGAAACGGCCGCGAAGTGCACAACGACTACGTCGTGCTGCAGACGGCACTCCACTACGAAGCGCTCGCGGAGGCGCGGCCCGACGGCGATTTCGTGCTCTTCACGCGCTCCGGCTACACGGGCACGCAGCGGCACTCGATCGTCTGGGGCGGCGACATCCCGGCGAGCGAGGACTTCGGTGCGGGCAAGGGAACCGACCTCGGCCTTCGCGCGGCGATCCTCGGACAGCTCCGCGCCGCGTTCCTCGGCTTCCCGATCTGGGGCTCGGACACGGGCGGCTACTACGAGTTCAAGGACCGCGAGGTCTTCGCGCGCTGGCTCGAGTTCAGCGCGTTCTCCGGGATCATGGAAGTCGGCGGCGTCGGCGCGCACGCGCCCTGGGACATGCCGACGGAGCCCCGGTACGACGAGGAGATGATCGAGATCTACCGCCGCTACTCGCGGGTCCGCGTCGCGCTCGCGGGCTATCTCGCGGAAGCGGCGCGCGAAGCGGGCGCCACCGGGATGCCACTCGCGCGGCCTCTCGTCTTCCTCGACCGGAGCGATCCCGAGCTGCGCGATCTCTGGGACGAGTGGATGCTCGGCCCGGACTTCCTCGTCGCTCCGGTCTGGCGGAGCGGTGCGCGCTCCCGCGAGGTGTACTTCCCGCGCGGCTCGTGGCGGAGCTGGTGGGATCCGTCGGAGACCTTCACAGGACCGGCGCGCGTCACCGTGCAGGTGCCGCTCGACCGCATTCCGGTGTACGTACGGGAAGGCGCCGACGTGCCTTCCCCACCGAGCTGAGCAAGGAGGAAATGGTGTACGACCTGCTGGCGATCGAGGAGATCAAGCGGCTCAAGTACAAGTACATGCGCTGTCTCGACCAGAAGCGTTGGGAAGAGATGGCGGAGTGCTTCGTCGAGGGCGCGACCGCCGCGTACAGCGGCGGCAAGTACACGTTCGAGGGACGCGCTTCGATCCTCGACTTCTTCTCGAAGGCGATGGGGCGCCCGACCGTTCTTTCGAGCCACCGCGTCCACCACCCCGAGATCGATCTCACGAGCGAGACGACGGCGAAGGGTACGTGGGCACTCGAGGACGTCTTCATCGACGAGGACGCCGGCGTGACCGTACGCGGCGCGGCCTTCTACGAGGACCAGTACGTCAAGGTCGGCGGCGCGTGGAAGATCAAGCATACCGGCTACTCGCGGACGTACGAGGAGATCGAGAACCGGAAGCAGATGCCCTGGCTGACGATCTCGCAGCGCGCGAGCTGAGGAGGCAACGATGATCCCTGAGACCCTCCGGACGCGAAGCGCGCGGACGAGCGAAGCGAGCGGAGAGTGGGGGTCCCGTCGGGCTTCGCCCGATGGGGGAGAGGGGCGGCGCCCCTCTCGATTCGAATGATGCGGTTCAACCACATGGAGTTGACGCTGGCGCCGGGGACGCTCGACGACGAGATGCGCCGCCGGATCGGCTCGTTCTACGGCGACATCTTCGGCTGGTCCTCGATGAACGTGCGCGTCGTCGGTCAGGACGCATTCCTTCTGAGCGTCGACCCGACGACGAGCCAGTTCCTCCTCGTCGCCGAGAGCCCGAAGCCGATGCAGTCGCCGGGCTACGATCACCTCGGCCTCCTCCTGGAGACGCGCTCGGAGGTCGACGGCCTGCTCGAGCGCTGCCGCGCGTTCCAGCAGAAAGACGACCGCGTGCAGATCAAGGAGTACGAGGACCTGCTGCAGGGTCCGCTGACGGTACACGCGTTCTACGTCAAGCACCTCCTGCCGATCTGGTTCGACGTGCAGTGCATGGAGTGGCGGCCGGGGGCCGAGCCGCGGGACCGCTGGACGTACGGCCCGGCGCAGCGATCGTGAAGCTCGATCCCAGCAAGACGTGGCGGAAGGTCGAGGAGCGCCTCGGACGCGAGACGAACCCGCGCCTGCGGCGAAACCTCGAGCTCGTCCTCGCGCACATGAAGGCGGAAGCCTCCGGCGATCTCGAGGCGCTGATGCGCACGGTCTCTCCCGGAGCGCACTATCACGCGTACGGGACGGAGGAGCCGTTCCTCAGCCCGAAGGGGAAGGACGCCGTCCGCGCGTTCTACGAGGCGTTCGTCGGCTCGGGCGCGTTCCGCCTCGAGTTCGACCTCGACCGGCTCGTCGTCGACGAGGACTGCATCCTCACCGAGGGGACGATGCGGATCGCGTATCCCGGCGCGACGCTCCGCGCGATGGGGCACGAGGTCGACGACCCCGAAGCGTTCTACCTCTACGAGTCGCGCATGGCCGTGATCTGGCCGTTCGACCGCGACGGCCTCGTGGTCGGCGAGGACAGCTACACCGCGACCGACGGCTTCCGTGGCATCGCCGACCGAAAGATCAAGCTCGAAGACATTGCGTGAGGCGAGAGCGGAGGCGGGCGCGACGCCGTCCTCCGGCGCCGCGCCCGCCCGCCGCTCACTGCACGTCCCAGGCGATCCCGAACCAGCTCCAGGCACCTTTCTTCGCGGAGAACTTCCGGACCTTGATCGTGTAGGTCTCGCCCGGCTCGGCGGCGAACTCGGCGATCTCGTACGTGTTGTCCCAGGACTGGGCGACGGCGACCCGCTGGCCGCTCGAGTCGACGACGTGCACGTCGAGGTCCAAGCCGAGGACCGAAGCGAAGACCTCCTCCGCGCCGCTGCCGTCGACCGTGACCGTGCTGTCCCAGGCGAGCGCGACCTTGACGTGCGAGGGGCCGAACGCCGGGACCTCGACCTTCCACGTCTTCTTCGCAAAGCCGGTCCGCGCGAAGCTCGTCGAGGCGAAGAAGGTTCCGATGTCGAAGCCCTGCTCCAGCGCCTTCCCCGCGTAGCGATGGCCGGCGATCTCACGCGCGCGCTCCACGTTCAGCGCCCCGGCGCCGTCGAACGCGTCGTTGCCACTACGAACGTCCTCCCACCAGCCATTCGGCGCATCCGCGGCGTCGCCGCCGCCGGAAGCCTGGCCCGCATGCTCGGGGACGTTCACGTTCGCGCCCGCGAAGAGGAGAGCGCGATTCGCCTCCGGCCAGAAGCGCAGCACCGAGCGCGCGTCCTGCAGGAGAGCGACCGAGCCCGCGACCGCAGGCGAGGCCATGCTCGTCCCGCCCATCACGAGGCCGACGGCGTCGACGTTCGTGCCGTTCGCGGAGAGCTCGGGCAGCTCGCGGTCGCCGTGCGGGCTCGTCGGATTCACGAAGCAGCTCGAAGCGCTCATCTCGCTCGCGTCGTCGTCGTGGTTGCCGATCGAGATGGAGTTGAACCCCTTGTGGTTGACGAACTCGTCGAGCACGTCGTTGCCGCCTTCGAAGCAGCTCGTTCCGCTCCCGCACCAGTTGCCGGCGGCCTGAACGATCGTCGGCCACGGGTAGTGCATCACCTTGTAGTCCTTGTAGAGGTCGTCGGCCTGGATGCCGTCGCCGATCTCGGCCGCGCGATGGAAGCTCTGATTGATCACCGAGACGCGCTCGTCGTCGATCGCCCAGTCGAGCGCATCGAGGCTCGTCGTGTCGGCGGAGAACATCGAAGCTGCCGGCGCGAAGCCGGACACGGCGGTCGTGTTCCGGATGATGCCGGTCACGTGACGCGAGTGCTGCCGCGCGTTGCAGGCGATCCCTTCCGAATCGGAGAAGCTGTCCTCGATCACGAGGTCGGACGTGTCATCCGGGCAGTTCTCCCAGACCGCGACCTCGATGCCGTCGCCGTCGATCCCCGTCGCGATCACGTCGTCGGCGTGCGCGACGCTCATCGCGGTCGCCAGGTCCTCGCGGCCCTTTTCGTCGTGGGCGAGGAGCATGCGCACGACGCCGTTCCCCGCGAGCTCCTTCACGCGAGCGCCGCTCAGGTCGGCGACGACGAACGGCGATCCGGCGCGATCCTCGCGCAGCTCCTTTTCGACGAGGGCGAGCTTGGCGAGCACCTCCGCCTTCGCGCGGAGGAACACCTCGAGGCTCTTCGCGTACTTCGACTCGAGGTCGGCGACGACGGAGTCGGGCTTCTCCGGCAGGTCGGTCGGGCGGTCGAGGGTCTCGATCGGCTTCACCGCGAGCCAGATCATCGTCGGATGGATGCCGCTCGGCTTCGCGTCGATCTGCGAGCGCAGCGCCGGGTGGATCTTCCCGAGCTTCTTGAACGTCGCCACGTACGCGGCTCGGACCTTCGCCGCCGGCTGGCTCCGGCCGGCCGCGTCGAAGGCGAGCTCCTCGAAGGTGCCGTCGCCGTAGTCGAGCTTCGCGAGCGTGTAGATCTTCTTTCCGACCTCGAGCACCGTCGCGTGCCCGACGAACGGCAGGAACGAGTCCGGAATCTTCGGGGCTTCGCGAGCGAAGCCCGCGCGTGCGGACGCGAGCTGCGCGATCAGCGAGGCGAGAGCGACGAGGGACTTGTGCCAGCTTCGAGCCATCGGTCCTTCCTCCGGGCGCTCGCGCTCGCCGCTCCGTTGCGGCCGAGGCGAGGCATCGCGCGCGGTCCTTGCAGCCGCGGTGCCATGCGAAGGGGGCGGGATCGCCGGCTGCGACGCAGGAAATCCGCGGATTTTTGCCGGCGGCCTCGAGGCGGCGCGAAGAGAGAGGCGCACACGCGGGTTGGCGGCCGCCAACCGCGCGCAGCGGGTCCGGTGATCGGACCGGGCCCTTCGGACCGGAAGGTCGCTCTCGCGCTCAAGCGTCTGCTCGGACTTTCCGATGCCCCGTCCAGGGATCGGCGGCGAGCCGGAGCTCGCCCGGAGGCGCGCATGCGACGTTCGAAGCTCCCGGCACTCTGCTTCACGGCGGCACTCGGCGCTCTCGTTGCCCTCGGCGGCGCAGCGAACGCTCGAGCCGACGATGCCGCGACCGCCCCGAGCGGAGCCGGGAGCGGAGCCGGTGCGGCGAGCGGAGCCGGTGCGGCGAACGGAGCCGGTGCGGCGAACGGTTCCGGTGCGGCGAACGGTTCCGGTGCGGCGAACGGTTCCGGCGCGGCGAACGGTTCCGGCGCGGCGAACGGTTCCGGTGCGGCGAACGGTTCCGGCGCGGCGAACGGTTCCGGCGCGGCGCAGGCGCTCGGTCGAGCGATCCTCGCTCGACCCGGCGGCACGGAGCAGGTCCTCTCGCTCCAGGACGACCCGAACGTGAAGAGCCTCCTCGCCGATCCCGAAGCGATGCGCGCGATCGAGAGCGGCGATCTGGGCGCGCTTCTCCGCGACGGCCGCATCGAAGCGCTGATGAAGCACCCGACGGTCCGCTCGCTCTCCGACGGTCTCCAGAAGTAGGCCGCAACCCGAGACACCAAACCCTCCGCGCGAAGCGCGGCCGTCGTTCTGACGACCCAACCCCTTGCCCCGCCGGTGGAACTCTCGCATCACAGGGCGCGGTGCCGGATCTCCTCGACCAGCCGCTCGTGCCGACGATCGCGGGCGCCGTGCTCCTGATCGCAGAGCTCGTCGCGATCGCGTACGTCGTCGCCTACAAGGAGCACTCGACCTCCGCTCTCGCGTGGTCGTTCGCGATCCTCCTCCTGCCGGCGCTCGGGCTGATCCTCCTCGTCCTGTTCGGACGAGATCGATTGCCGCGGCGGCTCGCCGGCAAGGCGGATCACACCGAGGCGTTTCGGCTGCGGCTTCCCGACGAGAGCGCCGCCGACGCCGCGGAGGACGTCTACGAGGGCTGGGGCGGCGTGAGCCAGGTCGCGCGCGCCTGCGGCGCCTCCCCGATGCGCGCCGGGAACCTCGTGACGTTCCTCGCGACCGGAGAAGCCGCCTTCCGCGCCGTGCGAAGCGCGATCGCCGAAGCCCGCCATCACGTGCACGTCGAGGAGTACATCTTCCGCAACGACAAGCTCGGCGGCGAGCTGCTCGCGCTTCTCATCGAGAAGGCGAAGGCGGGCGTCGAGGTGCGGCTCCTCGTCGACGCGATCGGGACGACCGGCGAGCGAGGTCTCTTCCGCGAGCTCCGGCGCGCGGGCGGAACCGGCGCGATCTTCCTGCCGCTCAATCCCTTCCGGCGCGTCTTCGCGCCGAACCATCGCAATCATCGGAAGATCATCGTCTGCGACGGCCGCGTCGGCTTTCTCGGCGGCATGAACGTCGGCGACGAGTACTTCGGCCTCGGGCTCGGCGCGCGCCACTGGTCGGACGCGCACCTGCAGCTCGAAGGACCGAGCGTGCACGACCTGCAGCGCGTGTTCGTGCGCGACTGGGACTTCGCCGCCGGCGAGGAAATCGCGGGTGAAGCCTACTTCCCGATCGCGGAGCCGCGTGGGACGGCACACGTGCAGGTCGTCGCGAGCGGACCGGACGAGCTCGTCAACTCGACGCGGCAGGTCCTCTTCACGGCGATCAACGGCGCCGAGCGACGGCTGGTCGTCTCGAGTCCCTACCTCGTCCCGGACATGGCGCTCCGCGACGCGATCCGGAACGCCGCCCTGCGCGGCGTCGACGTCGCGCTTCTCACCCAGGGACGTCCGCCGGAGAACTGGCTCACCTACCTGTGCTCGCGCTTCTACTGGGAGGACTGGCTCCGCGCGGGCGTGCGCATCTTCGAGTACCAGCGCGGCATCCTGCACGCGAAGGCGATGGTCGCGGACTCGCGCTGGGCGACGATCGGCTCGGCGAACCTCGACAACCGGAGCCTCGATCTGAACTTCGAGATCCAGGGGCTGATCGAGGACCCGGAGACGGTCGCCGTGATCGCCGCGCACTTCGACGGCGAGCTCGCGGACGCGCGCGAGGTCACGCTCGACGAGTACCTCGCACGCCCGTTCGCGATGCGCGTCCTCGAGTCGGTCGTCCGCCTCGGCGCGCCGCTCCTTTGAAAGGACGGGACGCGCGGTTTCCGCCGCGCGCCCCGCCTCGCTTCTACTGCTCGTCGATCGGGTACGGGAGGAGATCGACCTCGGCGCCCGGCACCGTCGGATCGATGAACTGCGCACCGAAGAGGACGAACATCTCGTTCTCGGTGCTCTCGCCGAAGGTGATGTTGCAGGCGTCGCAGAAGCCGTCACCGGCGCCCGGCGACGTGTCGCACGCGGCGTCGTCGTCCTCGCCGTTGCACGGCTCGCCGATCATGCCCTCGTTCACGCACGCGACCGGCTTGCACGCGCCGACGAACTCCTGCGCGACCGGCGGCACGCGCGAAGAACGCGTGACCGCGACCGGGTCGAACGACCCGTCCTCGCGGAGGCCGTTGTTGTACGTGCCGCAGTACACCGCCGTGCGGTCCGCCGGGTTCGGCGAATCGAAGGCGAGAGGCGGATCGTAGCGGCCCTGCACCGGATCGCTGTAGTCGAAGTTCTCGTAGATCATGGTGCCGTCCGGCGCCGTCACCCAGAAGCGCTCGCCGCGCTGGTGGTTGTGGCCGAACAGGTGGAAGACGCGCGAGCCGATCGGGAAGACGTGGTTCTGGCAGAACGTCTCTCGCGTGAACGGCGGGTTGTTCGGCCTCGCGATCGCGGAGAAGTTGCTGATCCGGAGCGTCTGATGCACCTGCTCCGTCGCGAAGTAGTAGTTGACGCGGCCGTTCATCTGGTGATCGGCCGTGGTCAGGTTGAACGCATGCGCGTTCCAGTAGAGCACGCCCTTCATCGAGAGCTGCTGGAAGACGCCGCTCGGGAAATCGAAGAAGCTCTGCGCAGAAGGTGCGCCGCCGACGATCTGCGCCGGCTCGCCGCCCGTCGGCGGGCCGTAGCCGTTGCAGGCGAACGAGGCGACGAGCTCGCTTCCGCAGACACTGTTCTCACCGCAGAACGGGATGTCCTTCGGATCGCAGACCTCGCCGTCCTTCACGCCGCCGTAGCAGGTCCACGTCCCGAACGACTCGTCGTTCACGTCGATGCCGCCGGGCTGGAGGTTGAGAGGCGAGTAGTAGAGCAGCAGGTGGTGGCTCTGCGGGTCCTGCCGGACCTCGATCGAGCGGAAGCGGAAGAGCGCGCCGGTCGGGTCCTTGAACTCCTCGGGCGTCTGATCGGTGAAGTCGTAGTACGTCGCGAGGCAGCCCTCGAACTCGCTGCCTTTCGCGAGGTCCCACGGCGGCATCACGAACTGCACGCCGGTGCCGGGCTCGGGCGGGTCGAGCGGCTCGATCGTGATCGGTCCCGGATCGGGCAGGCAGCCGTCGATCAGATCCTCGGAGCCGAGGACCGTCTCGCTCTCCGGCGCTCCGGCGTAGATCCAGAGGCGCAGGAGCTCGAGATCGTCGTCGCTGATCGCCGGCAGATTGTTCGGCATCGGCGACCCTGCGATCGTCCACTGCCCCGGCTGGGTCTTCGCCGCGACCTTGAGCCAGAGGTAGCTGCGCTCACGGTCGCCCGGCGTGACGAGCGGAATCGACGAGCCGGTCGAGGGCCGCTCGTAGACGTTGTCGTAGGCGACGTCCGGACGGAGGTCGAGGCCGCCCGAAGCGGCGCTGCCGTGGCAGATGTCCTGCGTGCAGCCGTGGCGCTCGAAGATGACGTCCTGGATCGCTTCGAACGTGCTGTCGTACGACTTGCCGCCGTCCTCGCACGTCGGATCGACCGGACCGGGGCTCGGTGTGGGTCCGGGAGGCGGAGGAGGCTCGACCGGGGCACCGCCGCCCGAGCCGCCACCGCCGCCACAGGCGACGAGCAGCGTCAGGACCGGTAGGACCACCAGCCAGCGAAGGAAACCGTTCTGCGCCGAGCTCCGAGACGACATGCGCACACTCCACCCGGGCCCCGGCGGCTTCGCGAAATGCCGGGCCCCAGCCAGTCGATACATCGCTTCTAGGCTGAAATTCGCACAGGAGGGCGTGATCAAGCAACGGCCGCCAGACGCGCGAGCCGGCCGGGCCGGCGAGCGGTCGAGCGCGCCCGCTGAACGGTCGGGTCGAAGGAGGCCTGGACGGGGAACCCGGGCCGTTCAGCCCGAGAAACGGGCACTCGGGTCGTAAGGCGCGTTGACAGGCTCGTCGGCGCATCTCTAGGTTCGGCAGCTCGCGGAAGGGCCGTCTGGCCGCGAGATCGCCCTCGAGACTCGACCGAACCAAGGAGCCAGCTCTGATGAGAACCCCTGCCCGCGCAGCAACCCGAGCCCTCTCGAGGACCCTCGTTCTCGCCTCCCTTCTGGCGCTCGCCGCGTGCGGCAACGACCGCAAGAGCACGCCCCCGACGGGGCCGACCCCGAGCCCCGGGCCGACGTCCTCGCCGGCACCCGTCGCGGAGTACGAGGCGCACGGCAGCGTCGAGCAGGTCTGGCTGCGCGACGCCACGCCCGGAACCGAGCTCCGTCTCGTCGACGCGAGCGGCGCCGTCGCGCAGACCGGCACGGCCGACGCGCAGGGCACGCTGATCTTCCGGAACGTCGCGGCGGGCACGTATCGGGTCGCCGCCGGCTCCGGCGGCGAGGCCCGCTCGTCCGACGAGATTCGCGTTACGACCGCGGACGAAGCGCCACCCCAGTCCCTCTACGACGAGCAGGACATCGGCCCGGGCTACGGCTACCTCGAGACGCGCGACGGAACGCTCCTCGCGATCAACGTGATCCTCCCCGGACCGCCCGAGGGCGCGCCGTACCCGACGCTGATCGAGTACTCGGGCTACGACCCCGCGAACGCCGACACGCCGCAGCCGAGCACGTTGATCGGCGTCGCCCTCGGCTACGCGGTCGTCGGCGTCAACATGCGCGGCACCGGCTGCTCCGGCGGCGCGTTCCAGTTCTTCGAGACGCTGCAGACGACCGACGGCTACGACGCGGTCGAGGCGATCGCCGCGCAGCCGTGGGTGAAAGATCACGACGTCGGCATGATCGGCATCTCGTATCCCGGCATCAGCCAGCTCTTCACGGCATGGCGCCGTCCGCCGAGCCTGATCGCGATCGCTCCCCTCTCCGTCGTCTCCGACACGGGCCGCGGCACCCTGTTCCCCGGCGGCATCCTGAACAACGGCTTCGCGGTCGCGTGGGCCGAAGGTCGGAGGAACGACGCGATGCCGGGCGGACAGCCGTGGTCGCAGAAGCGCATGGACGAGGGCGACGAGGTCTGCATCGACAACCAGATCCTCCGCGGCCAGACGCCCGACATCCTCGAGATGATCGACGACAACCGGTTCTACGTCCCCGAGGTCGCCGATCCCGTCTCGCCCTACACGTTCGTGCAGAACATCGACGTGCCCGTCTATCTCGCGGGCGCGTGGCAGGACGAGCAGACGGGCGGCTACTTCCCGACGATGCTCGACCGCTTCACCGGCACCGATCGCGTGCACTTCACGATGACGAACGGCGGGCATACGGACTCGCTCGGTCCCGTCGTTTTCACGCGCTGGATGGAGTTCATCGATCTCTACGTCGGCAAGCGCATTCCGAAGCGTCCCGCGACGGTTCCCCTGATCACCGACGTCCTCGCCGGCGACATCTTCCGCGTCGAGGACCTGCCGCTCGAGCCCGAGCGCTACGACGACGTCTCGTCCCTCGAGGAAGCCCTCGCTCGCTTCGAGGCGGAGAAGCCGGTTCGCGTGCTCTTCGAGAACGGCGCCGGCGCGGATCCGGGCGCACCCTACCCGAGCTTCGAGATGAGCTTCGACGCCTGGCCGATCCCCGAGGTGCAGGCGACGACTTGGTACTTGACGGAGGACGGCCGGCTTTCTCCCGAAGAGCCGACGAGCGACGGCGCGGACGGCTTCCTTCACGACACCTCGCTTTCGCAGAAGACGACGCTCGCGTCCGGAAGCCCTTGGGAAGCCCTCCCGGGCTGGGACTGGACCGCGCGCGCGCCGGGGACGTTCCTCGCCTACACGACCGACGAGCTCGAAGAGGACATGGTGTTCGTCGGCTCCGGCAGCGTCGATCTCTGGTTCGAGTCGACGGCGACCGACACGGACGTCCAGGTCACGCTCGCGGAAGTCCGACCGGACGGGAACGAGGTCCTCGTGCAGAATGGCTGGCTCCGCGCGAGCCGGCGGGTCTTGGACGAAGCCGTCTCGACGGAGCTTCGGCCCGTCTCGACGCACCGGGAAGCCGACGCGGCAGAGCTGCCGGCCGGCGAGCCCGCGCTCCTGCGGGTGGAGATCTTCCCGTTCGCGCACCCGTTCCGCGCGGGCTCGCGGATCCGCCTCTACGTCGAGACGCCCGGCGGGACCCGTCCCGAATGGCGATGGGAGACCCTCGAATTCGACGGCGAGGTCACGAACACGATCGAGCGCTCGGCCGCGCACCCGTCCCGCGTCGTCCTCCCTCTCGTCCCGTCGGTCGAGATTCCGACGCCTCTTCCCGCTTGTCCCTCGCTGCGCGGTCAGCCATGCCGACCGGATCCGCTCGCCTGAGGCTCCCCGGCAAAGCGCACGCTTCAGCACCTGCTTTCGTGCAGGTCTGCAACGAAGAATCTGTCTTGTTGAGTCCGTTGCGGCCGTGTTACGCCGGACCGGTCTGTCACGATTCGGGCCGGATTCTCCGGCCCCTTACCGCCATACGCTGACGAGCGGACACGGCTCCTGCCTGTCAAAACCGAATACCGACCTCGGCTCGTCTTTGGGAGGGATCACGTGTTTCGGTTGAACAACCTTCGGATCGGATTCGGCCTCCTGGTCGCGACGCTCCTGGTCGCGGCTCCCGCCCTGGCGACGGTGCCGAGCGACCTCTGCCTCGGGAACCCCTGCGTCGTCAATACCAACGTCACGATCGATCCCGGATCGGATCTGAACTTCGGCGGCCGAAGCCTGCACTTCGCCGGGGGCGTCACGGTTCGCGTGGGCGAGGGAGTCGCGCCTCGCACCGTGATCATCACGGCCGACAACATCCTCTTCCAGGCTGGCGCCCGGATCCTCGGTGATCCGAGCGGAGCGTCGAACAACGGCGACCGTGCCGACGTGACTCTCATCACCACGGTGGGAAGCTTCGAGATGCAGTCCGTCGGCTCGACGCGCTCCGCGATCGACGTCCGCGCCGACGCGATCGACGCCGGCAACATCACGATCGAGGCTGCGACGAACGCGATCATCGGCGGCAACCTGTTCGCGACCGCGCAGGCGGAAGACGCGAGCGGCGGCTCGATCGAGGTGATCGCGGGCGGAACGGTCACGACGACTCAGGAAGTCAGCGCCGCCGCGGGCGGCGTCTTCGCCGGCGGCGGCGAGGTGACTTTCGTGGCCAACGGCAACGTGACCCTCTCGGCCAAGGTCTCGACCGAGGGCTCGGACTTCGGCGGCGGCGACATGGCGATCACGTCGACGACCGGCAAGGTGACGATCGGCGGCCTGATGCTTCTGAGCGGCGGCAACCCCGACGGCGAGGCCGGCGAGCTCGACATCGAGGCCGGAACCGACGTCGAGATCCTCGCGGCGGCGGAGATTCGCAGCAAGGGCGGCGCCGGTCCCGACGAGGACTGCGGCGACGGCGGCGCGGTGCTCGTCATCGCCGGCGGCAGCATGATCGTGCGTGGCCCGGTCAACCTGAACGGCGGGTTCCAGTGCTTCGGCGGCGACTTCGACGTCCAGGCGGGTCTCGACTTCACGCAGGACGCGACCGGCGTCGTTTCCACCGAGACGGCCGGCGCCTTCGGCTCCGCGGGCGGCGTCTTCATCACGGCCGGCCGCAACGCGCTGCTGCGCTCGATCGACGGGTCCTCGGCGGGCTTCGGCGCCGACATCCAGGTCACCACCGTGTCCTCGATCGAGGTACGGGACCGCGTCACGGCGCGGTCGACCGGTTCGGAAGGCGTCGGTGGACGCATCGACCTCACCTCGTGCTCCGTGAGCGTCCTCGCTCCGGACGGCGAGCTCGACACGCGCGGAGCGTTCGGCTTCTCGCAGTTCGGCTCGAACTTCATCCGCGCGAGCGGCCCGATGATCATCTCGGGCAAGCTGCAGGCGACCGACACCGCGTTCACCGACGGCGTGAACCTGCTCCGCTACAAGACGGTCCTCCCCACCGTGACCGGGCCGGTGTCCCCGGCAGCGACGATCGTGCAGGACAACACCCTCCTCGACTGCGCGAACTCCTGCGGCGACGGCACCGTGACCGAGCCCGAGGAGTGCGACGACGACAACATCGTGAGCTGTGACGGCTGCTCCTCGAGCTGCCAGCTCGACATGATCTGCGGCGACGGCACGCAGGAGTGCGGCGAGCAGTGCGACGACGGAAACGACATCCCGGGCGACGGCTGCGAGCCCGACTGCACCCCGACCGGCCAGAACAACGAAGGCGTCCTGATCCAGGGCAGCGGAAAGTTCGGCTGCCAATTCGAGTGGCTCCTCCAGATCGGCGATCCCGCGATCGACAAGAAGGGTGAGCCGAGCTCGAAGCAGGAGTGCATCGACGGCGACTTCGAGTGTGACGCCGACGGCGCGATCGACAACAGCTGCACGTTCGTCCTCGCCCCGTGCGCCAACGTCGACGACGAAGACCTCGCCGAGTGCAACCCGGCCGATTCGATCAACAAGATCACGATCAAGAAACCGCTTCCTGGAGCAGGCAACGATCCGGCGAATCTGGCGAACGCGCAGAACATGCTCGACAGCCTCGAGACCTTCAACACGACGATCGTCGCGGACGGCGACACCCTGCAGTCCGGAGGTCCGGTCGCCGGGGTCAGCGTCTGTGGTCCGTCGTTCGAGGCGGTCATTCCCTTCGACGGGAAGTCCGGCAAGCGGAAGTTCAAGGTCCGCACGGACAGCGTCGGCGGCAAGACGGGCAGCAACGGCACGGTGCAGCTGAAGTGCCTCCGCAACGACGCCATCTGCGGCAACGACGAGACCGAGCCGGGCGAGATCTGCGACGACGGCAACACGAACAGCTGTGACGGCTGCTCGTCGGCCTGCCGCCTCGAGGAGTGCGGCAACGGCACGATCGAGTGTGCCGAGCAGTGCGACGACGGCGATCTGAACGGCACCTCCGGGAGCCGTTGCAGCAACGAGTGCACGCGCGAGCCTCCGGCGTTCCGGATCCGTGGCAGCGGCTCGAAGAAGGGCGACTGCGCCATGCAGTGGTCCATCGAGATGTCGCCCGCGAGCGTCCAGAACGACAAGGACGGCCTGCCGCGGAGCCTCCAGTCCTGCACGCCGGGCGACCCGAGCTGCGACCTCGATCCGGCGGCGGGCTGCCAGATGGACTTCTGGACCTGCTTCGGAGCGGACAATCCGGCGATCGCCTGCTCGGCGACGGCGGTGAACTTCGCCGAGGTGTCGCGTCCGAAGACCAACGCGAAGACGGCCTGGGAGCTCGCGGCGCGGCAGTCCGCGCAGGCGGCGCTCGCGGGCGTCACCTTCCCGGCGGGACCGGGCGAAGTCTGCACCAGCGGCTATCGCGTGGACATCCCGTCCGGCGAGACGCTGAAGATCGGCATGAAGGCCGACGCGGCGAAGAAGGACTCGGACGTCCTCAAGATCAGCTGCGAGTGACGGAAGCGGCGGCGGGGGCCTCCTCGAGAGGCCCCCGCCCGCCCCATTCGGGCGGAGGAGCTTCTGCTCCTCGTCTCGGCTCCGCGGGTCCGGTAGCGTGTCGGGCTTCGGCGGTCCCGTACGATGAAAGCCTCCGAGAGCGGTCTCTGGTCCAACGCACGTCAGCTCGTCGCCGAGCTGCGCAGCTATCGCTGGAACAGTGGAGCCTACGTCTCGACGGAGGCGCCGATCCTCCTCGGCGGATGCGGCCGGAGCGGAACGACGCTCCTTCGCGTCATCCTCGACTCCCACTCCCAAGTCTGCTGCGGGCCGGAGTCGGAGCTCTTCGCCGCGACGACGCGGCTCAATCCAGGCAGCGCCGGGGCGCAGCGGCTCTCCCGGAAGTTCGACATCCCCGAGGAGCGCCTCGACGCGCTGATACGCGAGTCATCGAGCCGGGCAGAGCTGATCGACCGCTTCTTCGGCGTCTACCGCGCGCAGAGCGGAAAGCAGATCTGGGCCGACAAGACACCGCGCAACATCCAGGTCCTGCCCTTCATCCTGGAGCACTTCCCGCGCGCACGGATCGTGCACGTGATCCGCGACGGCCGCGACGTCGCGTGCTCGCTCCGCACGCATCCCCGCCACCGCGTGGTCGACGGGAAGCTCGTCAAGCTCGACACGTGGAACCCGATCGAGGACTGCATCGCCCGCTGGGTGAACGACGTCCAGGACGGCCTCCGGCTCCGCGGCGATCCCCGCTACCACGAGCTTCGCTACGAGGACGTGATCCTCGCGACGGAGCCGACGCTGCGAAAGCTCCTCACGTTCCTCGAGCTGCCCTGGGAGCCTGCGGTCATGAGCTTCCACGAGGTGCAGTCGGCCTCGCGCGATCCGCTCAAGTTCGCGCAGAACCCCGAGGCGACGAAGCCGCTGCAGAGCTCGTCGATCGGCCGCTGGCAGCGCGACCTCTCGTCGGACGACCTCGAGATCGTGATGCGCGCGGCGGGTCCGTTGCTGCGCGAGCTCGGCTATCCGGACGACCGGCAAGACGCTGCCGGCGCCGACCAGCAGCCGATGGCCTAGCCTATAGCCTAGCGGACTTGCTGGGCCGCGCCCGTCATCGGCACGAAGCGAACGCCGAGGACGGACTCGTACTCGAGGCCGTTCTCGCCTCGCGTCACGACGACGAGCTCCTGCGCGAAGCGGCCGACCGGCGCGACGAGCCGGCCGCGGGGTGCGAGCTGATCGAGGAGCGGCTGCGGAATCTTCAGCGGAGCCGCGGTGAGGACGATCGCATCGAACGGCGCTTCCTCGGGCCAGCCGGCGTAGCCGTCGCCGTGGCGCACGGTCACGTCGTCGTAGCCGAGATCGCGCAGGAGCTGCGCCGCGCTCTTCGCGAGCGGCTCTACGATCTCGATCGTCCACACGCGCGCGCCCATCTCCGCGAGGATCGCCGCCTGGTAGCCGGAGCCGGTGCCAACCTCGAGCACGCGATCGCCCGGCTCCACACGCGCGAGCTCGCTCATGATGGCGACGATGTACGGCTGGCTGATCGTCTGGCCGTGGCCGATCTGCACCGGGTAGTCGCCGTGGGCTTCGGCGAGGCGATCCTCCGGCAGGAACCGATCGCGTGGCACGCGGCGCATCGCCGCGAGGACGGCCGGATCGTCGACGCCGCGCGACTCGATCTGCTCGCGGACCATGCGATCGCGCTCGAGAGCGACGGCGTCGTCGGCCGACGGTGGGGGTACAGAGCCGGATGACGCGGAGGTCGCTTCCGCGGCTGGCGTCCGCGAAGGAGGCGCGGTGTCTCGTCCTGCGGTGGGGCAGCCCGCCGCGAAGAGGACGAGCGCGATCGCGGGGAGCACGCACGGCAAGAGCACGCGACGCCGCATGGCCCCGGTCACTCGGGCGGTGCCGACGAGGACGGCTCCTCGGGCGGCCCCGTGATCAATCGCGCACCCCGGTCCCACGAGACGTACGCCCAGGCCCACTCGACGAGCACGAGGAGCCGGTTCCGGAACCCGATCAAGTAGAAGATGTGGATCAGGAGCCAGGCGAGCCAGGCGATCAGCCCGGAGAGCTGCAACCGGCCGAGGTCCGCGACCGCAGCCCCGCGGCCGATCGTCGCGAGCAGCCCCTTGTCGACGTAGTGGAACGGCTCGAGCGGCCGGCCCGCGAGCGCGTTCTCGACGTTCCGCGCCGCGTGGTGCCCCTCCTGCATCGCGGCCGGCGCGACGCCGGGCACGATCCTCCCGTCCTGCTCGAGGATGGCGAGATCGCCGATCACGAAGACGTCGTCGTGACCCGGGATCGTCAAGTCGGGTCGCACGCGCACGCGGCCCGCGCGGTCGAGCGGGGCGCCGAGAGCCCGCCCGAGCGGCGAAGCGGAGACGCCTGCGGCCCAGAGCACCGTCCGCGCCTCGATTCGCTCGCCGTCCACCTCGACGCCGTGCTCGTCGACGGCCGTGACGCGCGCACCCGTCCGGACCTCGACGCCGAGCTTCTCGAGATGGCAGCGCGCCTTCGCCGAGAGCTCCGGCGGAAAGGTCGGCAGGACGCGATCGACGCCCTCGACGAGGATGACGCGCGCCTCGGCCGGATCGATCCGTCGGAAGTCGCGCGCGAGCGTGTGACGCGAGATCTCCGCGAGAGCGCCCGCCAGCTCCGCGCCCGTCGGTCCCGCGCCGACGACGACGAACGTGAGCCAGGCCGCGTGCCGCGCCGGATCCTCGAAGCGCTCGGCCGCCTCATACGCGAGGAGCACCCGCCGGCGAATCTCGAGCGCGTCCTCGATCGTCTTCAAGCCGGGCGCGTCCTTCGCCCACGCGTCGTTGCCGAAGTACGACTCTCGCGCGCCCGAGGCGACGATCAGGAAGTCGTACGGCTGCTCGCCGTCCTCGAGGAGGACACGCTTTCGCTCGAGGTCGAAGCCTTTCACCTCGGCGAGGAACACCTTCAGGTTCTTCTGCGAGCGGAAGATGCGCCGGATCGGATAGGCGATGTCGCTCGGATTCAGCGCCGCGGTCGCGACCTGATAGAGCAGTGGCTGGAACAGATGATGATTGCGCCGGTCGAGGAGCACGACCTCGACCGGTGCGCGTCGGAGCGCGCGTGCCGCCCGGAGGCCGCCGAAGCCGCCTCCCACGATCACGGCACGTTTCACGGTCTCGGCTTCACGGCTCCCGCTTCACGACTCCGCGTGCGGGGCGACTTCGGTCGCGAACGCTTCGAGCTGCTCGCAGAGCTCGTCGCACGAGCGCGCGCGGAAGCGCACGCCGACGTGCGAGACGCCGAGCTTGCGCGCGCTCCAGATCGGCTCGAGCAGACGCTCGGCGGAGCCGGTCAGCGTTCCTTCCGGCACCGTCCACGACGGCTCGCCGACGTACATCCAGGGCGCGTTCATCCCGATGTCGATCGGCGCGCCGCCGCGCTTCTTCTCGCGGTGCGAGCGGACGAGATCGATCGCGGCGGCCATGCCCATCGCCGGTGGGCCCTGCGGAAGCCAGCCGTCGCCGCGCTCCGCGGCGCGGCGCAGAGCGGCCTCCGTCGAGCCGCCGACCCAGATCGGCGGACGCGGCTTCTGCACCGGACGCGGCTGCTGTCCGAGGTCGCGGTACGACCAGGTCGGTCCCTCGAACGAGGGGTACTCGCTCCGGAAGGCGTCGGCGACGGCGTCGATCGCCTCGTCGAGGAGCTTCCCGCGACGGCGGAAATCGATGCCGAGCGCTTCGAACTCCTTCTCGACGTGGCCCGCTCCGACGCCGAGGATCAGCCGCCCGTCCGACAGCGCGTCGACCGTCGCGTACGACTTCGCCGTGACGAGCGGGTGCCGGTACGGCAGCACCGCGACGTACGAGAGGAGACGGATCCGCGCCGTCGCCGCCGCGACGAAGCCGAGCGTCGCGACGGTGTCGTACCAGACGGTCGACATCGCGGGGGCCAGATCGCGCGGCACCGCGACGTGATCGGAGACCGCGAGATAGAAGTAGCCCGCGCGATCGCAGACCTCCGCGATGCGCCGGATCTCCGCGGTGCCGGCGCCGCTCTCCCAGCCCTGCGCGAACGCCTTGCTCTGCGCGGCGATCGGGAGATGGATTCCGAAGACGAGCTTTCCGGGCGGAACGACGGAGACGGAGTCCTGCATCGCTCCCGAGCCTAGCTCGATGCTTCGCGTGGTTCTACATCGCGCTCCTTCGCGCTCCTTCGCGCACCCTCGCGCACCTTCGCGCTACGTCGCGTTCCTTCGCGCTACGTCGCGTTCCGGGCGAGGAACGCCGCGAGAGCCGCGATGATCGGGTTGTCGGCGTCGTCCTCGGCCGTCAGCACGTCGACGTGCGTGAAGCCCTCGGCGAGGACGACCTCGAAGCCGCCCGCGGCGTTCCCGTACGTCGGGAACGCCGGGTTCGGAGAGTCCGCGTCGACGATGCGCGGCGTGCCGTCGCAGCTCAGCGCCGTGCACGGAGCGATGCTGCTCGCGAACGGGATCCACGCGGCCGGCACGGTCGTGAGGCCGTTCGTCCCGCCGACCGCGAACACGGGCACGTCGATCGCCGGCGCCTGCGTCAAGTTCGCGATGTCGCGCCGGCCGCGCCCGACCGAGAGCGCGGTGGAGTCGAGGTTCACGCCCTGCGAGCAATCGGAGTCCTGGTCGCAGCTCGCTCCCACGTCGCCGACGACGCACGTCCCGCCGTCGCAATCGCCCCCGACGGACGTGACGCCGAGGCCGGAGCTCGGGTAGTAGAGGTCGATGAAGTTCGTCTGCCCCTGGTAGAACGCACGCGTGAGGCGATCGAAGCGGGTCGCCTCCCTCTCTTGGCCCCACACGCCGGCCGGAAGCGTCGTCGGCTGCGGCCCGTTGTTCGGCAGGACGCTCGCGGGAAGCGGGCCCTCGGTGACGTCCTGCCAGGTGACGAGGCCGTCGACGACCGGACCCGGCGCGCCGACCGAGGTCGCGAGGAACGAAGCGAGCGCCGCGAGCGAGCCGTCGTCGTCGATGAAGCCGCCGAGACCGCCGAGCGCGGTCGACGGCGGGAGGATCCGCAGCGTCGCGAGGTCCGGGACCTTCTCGACCGCGGTATTGTCGGGCGCGCCCTGCGGCACGTTCGGCAGCAATCGCCCGCCGTCGGGATCGGTCGCGGCCTGGATCGCGACGATCTCCGACGTCGCGAGGATGCGCGCGTTCAGGATGCCCGCGACGACGGCGTACGCGGTCGTCGGAAGAGTGCACTTGGGAGGCCTCTGCCCCGCGCAGTCGTCCGCCTCGGTCGCGATCGTGCACGCCGTCAAGCCGTCCACGCAGCGGGGCGCGTTGTCGCGCACGGCGCCGAAGAGTCCGCCGTCGAACTTCGCCTCGATCCGATCGAGCGTGTCCTCGCTCAGGTCGGCGTTCGTGGTCGAGCCGCCGCCACCCTCGAGAAGGACGAGACCGCGCACCTTCGCGTAGCCCGGATCGGGCGCGCCCGCTCCCGAGAGGTTGAAGTCGGTCGCGGCATAGCGCGCGGCGAAGCCCCCGCCCGCGGAGTGTCCGCCGAGGAACACGTTCTGATTCCGCGCCGCGCGGCGCGCCTCTTCGACGACGGCGTCGATGTCCTGCGAGAAGACCTGCGGCGTCCAATTCGCGATGAAGGGCACGTCGCCCTGCGTGTCGTGGAACTGCGCGCGACGGTTCGGTCCGGCCGCGAGCTTCGGATGCAGCGGAAGGCCGAGCTCGCCGCCGAAGAACCAGTCGAGCGCGATCTGCCCGTCGAGCTCCTCCTCGGCGATGTCCGCGCCGGCGAGGTCCTCGAGCTGATTCGATCGCCGATCGATGCCCCACACCTCCACGCTCTGCCCTTCGTCGTGCGAGCGCCGGATCAGGTTCTCCGCGAGGATCGCGAAGTTGCCTGCGCCGCCTTCGAAGCCGGGCACGAGGATGAGGATCGCGTCCGGCTGGAGCTCGCGTCCTGCCATGCGCCAGCGCGTGTAGCGCGCGCGGTTCAACGTGAAGTCCGAGCCGCCGAACTGCGCGAGGAGCTTCGGGCTCGTCACCGCCACGCCAGGCGATCCCGGCGTGTCGGCGGGCGCGGCCCGGCTCGGGATGTCGAAGGTCTCCTGGTCGATCGAACCATCGTCGGAAGAGCTGCTGCAGCCGCCGGCTCCGAGCGCCACGAGGAGTGCGGCGAACGTCGTTGCACGAAGGGCTCGCTCGCTCTTCGACGAGCCGAGAGGGGTACGGGGGCGTTCGTGGATCATGCTGTGCTCCTTGCCAAGCGGTCGCGGACGGCGGTTCCGGAACGCTCCACAGAACAGCGATCGAGGGAACTTGTCCATAGGGGATTCACCCCAAGCCGCGCGACGCGCTCGAACGGCCGCGCTCGAGCGGCCTCGTGTGGCTCCGACCGGTGGAGACCCTTCCCGCGAGCGACGCTCGCGCGATCCTGCGCTTCGTCGGCGACACCTACGAGGCCGGTTGATCCGCATCACGCTGAACCGGGACGCTCTCGTGGAGTGGCTTTGCCGGAAGCGACGCCCCCGACCCCGCGGGGCGGGATCCCGATGCCGCAGCGGCCGCTCGTCGTCGAGAGCGAGGCGGGACGGCTCGAGGTCCGCTTTCTCCGCGGACGAGATCGACGGCTCCTCGTCCTGCGCGAGCGCGCGACGCGCATCGAGCCGCGACGTCTCGAGAGCCTCCGCCTCACACGGCGTCAAGCCGAGGTGCTCGCCTTCGTCGCGCAGGGCAAGGCCAACGGCGAGATCGCGAGCCTTCTCGGCATCAGTCCCAACACCGTCGCGCGCCACGTCGAGGCGATCTTCGGGGCGCTCGGCGTGCAGACGCGCACCGCCGCCGCGGCCGCCGCCTTCGCGCATCCGACCGCGTGAGAGAGACGGCGTCGCCGTCCCTGCGAAGACGAACTACGTCGCGCGCTGGTCGAGCAGGTGCTGGTAGCGCGCGAGGACGTTGCGGACGTAGCGGCTCTTCCTGACGCGCGATTCCGGCATGTTCGCAACGCGCGTCGGTCCGAGGTTGTACGCCGCTATCGCCACGTGCGGATCGTCGAAGTGCTCGCCGAGCTGATTCAGGTACGCGAGCCCGACGTTGACGTTGAAGTCCGGCTCGAGAAGCTTCTGCGAGCCCGACCACTCGAGACCTGCTTCGAGCGCGACGGCGCGCGCGGTCGACGGTCGCACCTGGATGAGACCGAGCGCGCCTCGTGGACTCTTCGCCGTCGGCGAGCACGTGCTCTCCACCTCGACCATCGCTTGCACGAAGAGCGGATCGAAGCCGTAGCGTCGTGCGTTGCTCTCGACCGCGTCGGCGATCTGCCAGCGCTTCTCGTCCGACAGCGTCGAGCGGCATTCGCCGACGGCGTCGTAAATTGACGCAATCGCGTGCACCGGCTTCGTGCGAAGATCCGCCGGGATCGCCCCGGCCGCTCCCAGGTGCCGTGGCAGCGCCACCAGCAGACCCGCGACCGCGAAGGCCATGGTGCCCCGCAGAAAGCGCGCACTCCGGCGACGGCTCCCCGTCGCCGACTCCGGGACGGAAGTAGAAATGGGCTGCAGCACGACGTCTGCAGCGCGCTCGAGCTCCGGCGAGCCGGGCCGAGCGTTGCCGCTCGAGATCAACACAGCTTCGTGGGTTGATGGGCACGTCGGGCGAGCCGACGCGCTGCATCAAGTTACTGGAGCGCACCGTGGCGCGATAGAGCAAATCTTCTGATTTCTCGAAGAAGCCGTGCTGATCGCCATGCCCGGTCCTGTGAGATCAGGCGCGAAGCGCCTTCGCCGGATCGAGGCCGAGCTCCCGCACGGCGTCCGCCAGGGCGGTCGGAGGAGGCGCCTCCACGTCGAGGAATCCGCCCGAAGGGTGCGGCAGCCGAAGCCGCCAGGCGTGCAAGAGAAGGGACCGGTCTGCGGAGCGCGCGACGGATGCGCGTGTGTCCGGATCGTTCGCTTGACGGTACACCGTGTCGCCCACGATCGGATGGCCGAGGGCGGCGAGGTGGACGCGGATCTGGTGGAGGCGGCCGGTCTCGATGCGGCAGACGACCAGGCTCCGCCCCCGCGCGCGCCCGAGGACCCGCCAGTGCGTCACGGCGTCGACGCCGGCCGGATCGGGAACGCTCACGAGGAGATCGCCACGGCGCATCTGCCGGAGACGAAGGCGACAGGTGCCTTCGCCGCGCGGCGCGCCCTCGACGATCGTCAAGTAGCTCTTCTCGACCCGTCGGTTCGAGAAGGCGTCACGCAGCGAGTCGTAGGCCGGGGCCGTCAGAGCGAAGGCGACGAGGCCGCTCGTGGCGCGGTCGAGCCGGTGCAGGAGCCCATAGTCACGCCGGGCTCCGAGCCGCGCGAGCGCCGCGCCGTACTCGGCGAAGACGCCGTTCAGCAGGGTATCGCGGTCGTGGCCGCGGCCCGGCAGCGTCACCCGTCCGCGCGGCTTCGCGACGACCAGCACCTCTCCGTCGACGTGCACCGTGTCGAACGTCACGCGGGGGTTGGACGCCGGAACGGGCATGCCGGAGGTTACCAGGTATTCCGCGACGCCTCTCGCGCTCCGCATGCATTCTGCCGAGCCTTGGGTCGGCGGCTTGGCCGTCGTAAAGGGGATGAATGACGGCCTCGATCGCCAGGACGGGCGAAGCGCTCGAGCGAGCGACTTCACCCGCTCCGCTGCCCTCGGCGGTCTTGACGCATCACTGGCTCGTGCGCCCGCGCGGCGGCGAGAAGGTGCTCGAGGCCCTCAGCGAGCTCGTGCCGGATGCCGAGATCTACACGCTCGTCTACGACGCGGCCGGGATGGGCGATTCGCCGCTCACGCGGCGTCGCGTGCACACCTCGGTCCTGCAGCGGCTTCCCGGAGGGACACGCCACTACCCTCGCCTGCTTCCGGTCCTGCCCTGGGCCGCCCGCCGGATGCGTCTCCCCGACGTCGACCTCGTCGTGTGCTCCGACGCCTCCGTCGCGAAGGCGATGCAGGCGTCCGAGCGCAGCACCGTCGTCTGCTACTGCCACTCTCCGATGCGGTACGCGTACGAGGCGGCGCTGCACCGCGAGTACCGCGACACGCTGCCTCTTCCGGTGCGTCCCTTCTGGGGTCTCGTCACCGCGGCCGCGCGGAGCATCGACCGTCGCGCGGCCCGCCGCGTCGATCTCTTCGTCGCGAACTCCGCACACGTCGCGCGCCGGATCGAGCGCGTATACGGCCGCCGCGCCGTCGTCGTGTTCCCGCCCGTCGACGTACCGGCGGCTCCGGTGATCGGCACGCGCGACGACTTCTATCTCTGCATCGGCTATCACACGCGCTACAAGCGCCTCGACCTCGCGGTCGAGGCCTGTCGCCGCCTCGGACGACGTCTCGTCGCGATCGGAACGGGACCCGAGGTCGATCGGCTTCGCTTGCGACGCGCGCCGAACGTCGAGGTCCTCGACTGGCAGCCCGACGCGGTCGTGCACGAGCACCTCGCGCGCGCCCGCGGGCTCCTCTTCCCCGGCGAGGAGGACTTCGGGATCGTCCCCGTCGAGGCGTTCTCGCGGGGCTGTCCGGTGGCCGCATACGCGATCGGCGGAGCGACCGAAACAGTCGAGCCGGGCGTCACCGGCGTGTGGTTCGAGCGCCAGAGCGCGGACGACCTCGTCGCGGCGATGCGCCGTCTCGAAGCGACCGAGTTCGATCCCGAGGCGATGCATCGATCGGCGCAGCGCTTCGCGCGCGACCGATTCCTCGCGGAGATGCGCGAGGTGCTCGCGGGCGCGCTCGCGGGCCGCTTGCGCTCGTGACTCTCTCGGCGGAGGCGGAGATCGAAGCGCTCCTCGGCGGAGATCCAGCGGCCGATCACGGCGTGATCCAGGTGACCTCCGTCACCCGGCCTCGCGACGCGGCCGCGCCGCTCGAGACGATCGCCGTCGGACCGGACGCTCCGCGCAGCGCGACCGACCGCTTCCTCCTGAGTCTCGCGCGAGCGCGCGCCGACGCGATCGTGACGACGGGCAAGATCCTGCGCGCCGAGCCCGACGTGCGACACTCGCCCCTCGGCTCGACCGAAGAGATCGAAGCGCTGCGACGATGGCGGCACGACCACCTCGCGAAACGAGACGAGCCGTGGAGCGTCGTCCTGTCGCGCGGCACGTCCCTCGATCTCGACCATCCGCTCTTCCGGCCGCCGGCGCGGCCGCTCCTCCTCGTGCCCGAGGAGACGGCGCGAAGGATCGAGCCCGCCGCGCGAGCCGCGGGGATTCGCGTCCTCGGACGGCCCGAGCCTTCCCTCGAGGATTCTCTCGCCGTCCTGGCCGCGGATTTCGGCTGCGAGACGATCACCGTCGAGGCCGGTCCGAGCACGAGTCGAAGTCTGTGGGGCTCGCCAACTCGCGTGGACGAGCTCCTCCTGTCGATCTTCGAGGAGCACGAGGACGTTCCTCGCGCGGGCGCCTTCTCGACGGAGGCACGGCTCGAAGCCGCGCTCGGACGGCCGCGCGCTTCGCAGTCGCGGGTCGAGGAGAGCGGCCTCTGGACGTTCCGCCGCTACCGGCGAAACCGCCTCGCCCCATGCGGGTCGGACGGCTAAGCTCGACGCCGGCCGCGCTTTTCGCCCATGACGCCTCTTTCGGATCCGTCTCACCCAGCGGCCGTCTGCGCCCGCGTCGCCGCATGGATCGTCGTCGCCTTCGCGCTCGGCACGGCCCTCCTGCACGCGAGCCCGCCGCCGCGCGCTTCGTTTCCGCTCGCGCGAGACGGCCGCTCGCGCGATCTCCTCTGCGACCTCGATCGCAAGCTCGCGAGAGCGCCGATGCGTCACGAGCGCGACCTCACGCGCGCCTGCGGAGACGCACCGACGTCGAGCGCGCGCGTGTTCTCGGTCGGAGACGACCGGCGGCGCGGTCTCGTCCTGCGCGCCGGAGACCACCTCGAGCTGCTCGTCGATCCGGGCGAAGCGGAGCAGCTTCGCTTCGCCGCCGCCGCGCTCGGAAAGAGCGACCAGATGGATCTCCGCATCGCGCTCGGCGAGGGCGAGGATGCAGCCGTGCGGACCGAGCGCGTCGAGAAGGCGAAGGGCTGGATCTCGGGCGAGATCGCCGTGCCCGCGGGTGCGACGAATCCGATGCGCGTCTCGATCGACGTGTCCGCACCGCGTCGTCGCGCGCGGAACGCGCGCCTCGTCCTCGCAACGCCGCGCCTCGTCGAGCCGCCCGCGGATCGTCCGGGTGGTGCGCGCAACGTCCTCGTCTACCTGATCGACACTCTTCGCGCGGATCACACGAGCGTCTACGGATACGGGCGCGACACCACGCCGCGTCTCGCAGCGCTCGCGCGGGACGGCGTCGTCTTCGAGCGCGCCTACAGCACCGCCGCGCGCACGCGTCCCGCGACCGCGAGCCTCTTGACGGGACTCTTTCCGAGCCGCCACAACGCCCGTCTGGGGCGCGGCCTCTCGGCCGACGTCGAGACCCTCGCGGAGCGCCTGCGCGACGGCGGCTGGTCGACGTGGGCATTCATCGCGAACGGCAACGTGTTCGCGCACGGGCTCGAGTTCGAGCAGGGCTTCGATCGCTTTTACGCGGTACGCGGCGGGCGTCTCGACAACCACGCCCGGAGCGAGGACATCAACGAGGTTCTCTTCCCGCATCTTCGCGAGCACCGGGACGAGCCCTTCTTCCTCTACGTGCACGCGATCGACCCGCACTCACCCTACGACGCGCCGCCCGAGTGGCAGGTCTTCCGCGATCCCGCGTACACGGGGAAGGTCGTCCCGGCGGAGACGAAGTCACGCATCCTCGGGAAGGCCGGTCTCGACGAGCGCGACGTCCAGCACGTCCGAGACCTCTACGACGAGGACGTCCACTACCAGGACGCGATGCTCGGCGCGCTCCTCGACGAGCTCGACCGGCTCGGCGAGCTCGACGACACGCTGGTGATCGTCGTCGCCGATCACGGAGAGGAGTTCCACGACCACGGGGCCTGGGAGCACGGCAACCGCCTGTACGAAGAGCAGATCCACGTGCCGCTCGTCGTGCGGATCCCGCACGCGCCGGACCTCGCTGGACGCCGGATCGCGGCGCCGATCTCGATCGTCGACGTGATGCCGACCCTGCTTGCGTGGTACGGCCTCCCGCCCGTCGCCGAGAGCCAGGGGCACGACGTGAGCGCGCTCCTCGACGAGCGCCCCGCAGCTTCGGAGTCGCCGGCTCCGCGACCGATCTACGCGGAGGAGAAGCAGGGTCCGCCCGCGGGCGATCTGCGGACGCTCCTCTCGGGACGCTGGAAGCTGATCCGGCGGTCCGAAGGGCCGCTCGACGACGCGACGACGAAGTACGAGCTCTTCGATCTCACCGCGGACCCGGACGAGAAGAGCAACCGGAGCGACGCCGAGGCGGAGCACGCCGACGTCCTGCGGAAGCGGCTCGCGACGTGGACCCAGCACACGCCGTCGGAGGCCATCGCTCGACCCACCGTCGAGATCGACGAGGAAACCCGCCGCCAGCTCCAAGCGCTCGGCTACGCCGTCGACGAGGGCGACCGGCTCGAGTGAACCTCGTGCGCCGGCGGGGATGCGCCGGTGCTTCCGCCTGACTCCGCGAAGCGGCTGCGCTACTTTGGGCGACGGTGTCCGCCGCTCATCTCCTCGGCGTCTCGATCCCGCGTTCGGGACACGGCTCGAGGGCGTAGTGCTCGCGCTCGGCTTCTTCGAGGCGATCGGAGTAGAAGCGGCACAGGGCGTGGACGTTCACGTCGAGCGACGGCGGGTGCCGCTGGTCGTGCTTCGAGAGTCGCCACGTGTCCCAAGCGAAGCCGCTGTAGTGGAAGCAGGCGAGCGGTTCGCCGTCTACGGTCCACGCGTTCTCGGGTCCGCCGTCGAGCGCGCTCCGGCGGAGCGGCCGCTCGTGCAGATTCCAGTAGGCGGTCGATGGAGTCCGAAGCGCGATCGTACTAAGCGCTTCGTGCGATGGATGGAGATCGAGACGGCGAAGGGCCGAGCTGGCCGTGGGTGCTCGCGAGCTACGTTGCGGTGTTCCTGCTGCTCGCGATCCGGCTCGTGCTCGTGTTCCCGGAAGCGATCCCGGTCCGGCTGGACCTGAGCGACGCGCACGTCATCACCTGGGTCCTCGCCTGGGTCGCGCACAGCCTCGCCGTCGATCCAGGCCGGGTGTTCGACGCGAACATCTCGTTTCCCGCGCAGGGGCAGCTCGTCGGGATGGACCATCTCTTCGGCGCGCAGGTCCTCTACGCGCCGATCTACGCCTTGACGGGGAACCCGGTCCTCTCCGCGAACCTCGTCGCGTTCCTCAGCTATCCGCTCGCGGCGCTCGGGATGGAGCGGCTCCTGCGGGAGCTTCGCGTGCCGCCGGTGGTCCGCTGGGTGACGGGCTTCGCCTTCGCCCTCGGCCTCTCGCGCGTGCCGTTCAACCTGAACCTGATCCCGTTCTCGAATCTCTACCTTCCTTGGACCGCGCTCGCCTTGACGCGCCTCCGCTCGCGCCCGACCGTGCCGCGCGCGGTCGTCCTGCTGCTCGCCTTCGGGCTCGCGATCTTCGCGTCGTTCTACGAGGCGGTGCTCGTCGGTCTGACGTGCGCGGTCTGGGGCGCCTTCGAGCTCGCGCGCGGCGGCGAAAGGCGCGGCCGCTTCGTCGGGCTGGCGCTCGGCTCGGCGGGAGTCGCGGGAGTGCTCCTGCTGCTCGCGATCACGCCCTACTTCACGCACGTGGGCGGCTCGGCGAGTGCCCTCGCCGACTTCCAGCTGCCGATGCCGACCGGCGGCTGGGCGATGAACGCCTGGCTCGTTCTCGGCCTCGGCGCGCCGTCCGTCGGGAAGACGCCGCGTCTGCCGATCGAGGTCGCGACTCTTCTCGTGGCGGCGCTGCTCGCGCTCGTCGCTTGGGCGACGGGCTCGCGCACCGCGCGCCGCATCGTGCCGGTCGCTCTGACGCTCTGGCTCCTCGGCGCGATCCTCTCGTACGGCTATCCCGGCGGCCTGGCGCCGCTGATCCAGGCTTCGCCGCTCCGCATGATCCGCTACCTGCACCGCTACGCGGTGATCGGGGAGTTCGGACTTCTGCTCCTCCTCGCGGTCGGGCTCACGGCGCTCCGCGACTGGCTCGGGACGCGCGCGGCCGCGGTCGCTTCGGTGGCGCTGGTCGCGATCGTTCTCGTCGGGCGCGGCGTCCCCTTCGCGAGCTCGCCGATGCACGTCGTCGGGCTCGCGAAGAACGCCGCCGTCTACGATGCCGTCGCCGAGGTCCTGAAGGACGAGGGCGGCGGACCGCTCCTCGAGCTTCCGATCTTCGGCATGCTACCCGGGCAGACCGATCGCGCGACGACGCTCGAGCCGGACGCGATGCTGGCGAGCACGCGGCACTGGTGGCAGACGCCGGCCGCGCACACGAGCGATCACGCGCCGCAGCGCTGGTTCTTCATGAACACGGTCGCCGCCCTGCCGGCGTGGTGGGCGCTCGAAGACCTGATCGACTTGACGCACGTCCGCTGGCTCCTGCTGCGGCCTGCCGAGTACTGGCGGCCGGCGGAAGCGAGAGAGACGACGGAGAAGTTCCTCCGCAAGGCACCCGACGTCGAGGTGATGTGGAAGAACGACGACGGGTGGCTCCTCTTCCGGCTCGACCGGATGCCGCGCCATCGCGCGTGGTTCGAGGCGGCGAAGAAGGCGGAGAGGGGGAACGGACGCTCCTCGGGACGCCGCTCGAGCCGCTCCCGGAAGCGTCCGCGATCGGCATCGTCCGCGCCGATCCCGCGAAGCCGCCGGAGATCCAGGGCGGCAAGGTCGTGCTGCGCCTCCTCGTCGAGAACGAGGGCGATCGCACCTGGCCGGCGACACCGCTTCCGACCGGGGCCCTCACGCTCGACGGGCGGCTCGGCGTGCCGCGCTCGCTGAAGCACACGGTCGCGCTCGTCGCGCGGTGGTGGAGCGTTCCCTCCGATCCGGCGGCGGAGCCGAAGCTTCTCTCCGAGTCGAGCCAGACGCTTCGCCGCGACGTCGACCCGGGCGAGGAGATCCGCCAGCTCTTCGGGGCGACCGTGCCGAAGGAGGAGGGCGTCTACGACCTCGAGGTGCACGTCGTGCAGATCGACGGCGCCCGCTTCGCCGCGCCCGGCAACGCCCCGCTTCGCGCGCGTGTCCGCGTCGATGCAGATGGGGTCCGGTTCGTTACGCCGCAATCGGACCCAGGCTCCGAAGTCAGCCTGGGTGCAGATACGCCGTAACGAACCGGACCCCCTACAGCTTCGCGAGGAGCTCCTTTCGCTTCTCGGCGTACTCGGACTCCGAGATCAGCTCGGACTCGAACAGCTCCTTCAGCTCGACGAGGCGTTCCCGGATCCGGCCGCCCGCGCGGCGGTCGGCGCCGTCGCCGGCAGCTTCTCCGGCCGGGGCGCTCGCGACGTCGCCCTCGGCGCCCGCTCCACCCGTCTCGTGGGCGAGGCTCCGATACCGCTTGATCACCTCGACGACCTCGGCGGCCTTCTTCTCCGCCGATCCCCACGAGGAGACAGAGAAGAGCGCGACACCGCTCTCCGCGCCGGAGCGGAAGCTGATCGACAGGTACCAGATCGTGACCGTGTCGACCCGCGAGCGCGCCCCGAGCGGGAGGGGTCCGCCGACACCCGGCGGTTGGCTCGCGGCGAGCTTCAGCACCGCGGAACGATTCTTCTCCCCGGGCGGGATGAGACGCGTGTCCGTCGTCACCTCGATCGCCGTGATGTCCGCGAGCGAGATACGCTCAGGAGGAAGCGAGCCGACGTGGAACTCGACGTGATCCCTCGTCACGACGAAACGCCCTTCGGTCGGTTGCACGAGGCCGCGGAGACCGCGGATGTACATGATCCCCTGGAAGTCGACGGGAGCAAACTCCGCCAGAGCTTCTTCCTCGCGCTCGCCCCGCGCTCCGGGCGCATCTTCGCGCGACACGCTCGAAGCGTCGCTCGACTCGGCCCCGTCGCTCGCCGCGCTCCCCCGGCTCGCGGCCTCGGGAGCCGCGGCGCCGTTCGCCATCGCACCGTTTCGCCCCGCCCCGGAGCGGAGCTCCTCGAGCGCGGTGCGAACGTACTCGAACTCGTCCCGCCGCTGCATGACGAAGCGAATCACGCGCTGCGGACACTCGACCTCGACGGACGAATCCGCGTCGCCGACCGCGACGCGCGTCATCGTGCGGATCGGAATCTCGTGGAACGCGACGCCGCCGCGGAAGCGCCCCTCGCCGTAGAACGCGACACGACGGTCGGTGGCGACCAGCACTCCCTTCAACCGCTCCGACTCGCGTTCGAGCGTGCCCCGCCCCCAGGCGAGCACGTCCTCGTTGAAGTCGAGCTTGTTGGTCAGGAACCGGCGCAGAGCATACGGCTCCCGCATCGGATCCTCCTTACCGCGGGGCTCTCGCGAAACATGCGCCGATTTTACAACCCGTCCGGATCGCGCGACAAGGCCGTTTCTCCACGTCGTTGCGGTCCGCCTCCCGGATCGATTCTGCTACAACAAGCGCTCCGGCGGAACGGCAGGGACGCCTGCGAGGTGGTGCGGAAGGAGGGGAAGACGGTCGCGGAGTGGAGTGGCCTTCGCACGCGCGGCGCTGCGTGCTCGCTGGCCGCGGGCCTCGCGTCCGCGCTGGCGGGCTGCGCTTTCTTCGCTCCGCGGCCGACGGAGGAGAGCTTCCGGGAGCGCATGGTCGTCGCGCCCGCACCGCGTGCCGCGAGCGGAAGTGCGACCGAGAAGCCGAGCGCTCCGCCCAGGACCGTAGGCGAGCTGCGCGCGGTGCCTCCGCCGGCGCGAGCGATCTCGCTGTCCGAAGCGGTAGAGTTCGCGCACCAGCTGAGCCCGCGACTGCGCGCGGTCGAGCAGCGGGTCGCTCGAGCGCGCGGCGATCGCACGGTCGCCTTCGCCGGATTCCTGCCCGAAGTCTGGGCAGTGTACCGGCACATCGAGGGCACGGAGGAGTTCAGCTTGCCGACGATCCCGACGGAGGTCGGAAACGTCGCCTACGGCGGCGAAGCCGATCGCTTCCGTCAAGCCGAGCTCGGCATCCAGTGGCTCGTCTGGGACTTCGGCCGTACGCCCGGCCGCTACGGGCAGGCGGAAGCCGCAGCCGACATCGCAGCGCTGCAGTTCGACCGCGCGAAGCAGACGGTCGCGTTCGAGGTCGCCGACGCCTACTACGCGCTTCTCCGCGCCCGCGCCGAGCGCGCGATCGCGGCGGAGGCGGTGCGCGACGCGGAGTCCATCCTGCGCGACTCGCGGAATTTCCTCGAGTACGGCGACGCGCTCGAAGAAGGCGTCCTCCGGGCCGACGTGCAGCTCGCGCGCATGCAGCTCGCGCTCGTGCGCGCCCGGGCCGACGAGGCGATCGCCCGCGCTGCGCTCAACCGCTCGATCGGGTTCCAGATCGGAGCGCCGATCGAGATCGTCGACGCGCAGAGCGAGCCGTCGTTCGACCGCCCTCTCGAGGAATGCATGGACCTCGCCGTCGACCACCGGGACGAGCTCCGCGTCGCACTGCGCGCGATCGATTCGTCGCAGCTCGGCGTCGGAGCGGCACAGGCCGCCTTCTTCCCTCGCGTCGTCGTTGGTGGCACGGGAATCCACGTGGACCGGGACGGGCCGCCGATCGAGGAGAACGTCTTCACCGGCGGCGTGCGCCTCGAGCTCGCGCTCTTCGACGGCGGGCGGCGCGTCGGCGAGCTGCAGGGGGCGACGGCGGACGCACAGGAAGCGATCGCGCGCGCCGAGCAGATCTGCGATGCCGTCGCCTACGAGGTCGTGGCGGCGCACGTGCGCATCGAGGAGTGCAGAGAGCGGATCCGCCTGGGTCGGACGGCGGTCTCGCACGCGCGCGAAACGCTCCGCGTCGAGACGAACCGCTTCAAGAGCGGCGATGCGACGCCGACGGACATGGTCGACGCGGAGCTTGCGCTCGTCCGCTCGCAGCAGGACTACTACGACGCCCTCTACGACTACCAGCTCGCGCTCGCGCGCCTCGAGTACGCGACCGGGACGTCCCTCGCGATCGGAGGCACCCCGTGAGGAGTGGCGGCCTTCGCTGGCTCGCGTGGGGACTCCTCGCGCTCGCGGTGCTCTGGGTGGGAAGCTTCCTCCTCGAGCCGTTCACGCACTCGATCACGCGCGACGCGTTCGTCGAATCGCATCTCGTGAACGTCGCCCCGCAGGTGCCGGGGACGATCGTCGAGGTCTACGCGCAGGAGCAGGAGCGCGTCCGCGCCGGCCAGGTGCTCGCGCGCGTCGATCCCGCGACCTACGCGAGCGAGGTCGAGCTCCGGGAGGCGGCGCTCGCGGCCGCCGAGGAGGCGCATCGCAAGGCCGAGTCGGATCTCGCCGTTCTCACCGGCGCGGTCCCGCGTCGGATCGTGATCGCGCGCCTCGCGCTCGCACGTGCTCTCGAGAGCGAGGTCGAGGCCGGGCACGCCGTCGAAGCGGCCGGAGCGAACGCGACGATGGCTCGCGAGGACGAGAAGCGATACGTCGCCCTCGCGCGCGACGGCTCTTCGACGACGCGGCGCCGCCAGGAAGCGACGCGCGAGCTCCACACCGCGGAAGCGGAGCTCGGCATCGCGGAGCAGAAGCTCGCGAGCGCGCGCCACGCGGGACGTGAAGCGGAAGCGCGCCTCGAGCTCGCGAACCTCGGCGACCTCGAGATCGAGGCGGGACGCCGCGCGGTCTCGGAGACCGCGCGAAAGCGGGACGAGGCCGGGCGTGCGCTCGAGCTCGCCCGCGTCCGCCTCGCGTACACGGAGATCACGGCGCCGTACGACGCGGTGATCGCGAAGAAGTGGCGGCACGTCGGCGACTACGCCGGCGCGGGGGAGCCGATCTTCAGCGTGTACGATCCGTCGTTCCTCTACGTGACGGCGAACCTGCCCGAGGACGAGCTCGACGGCGTCGCCCCGGGAAACGAAGCGCGGCTCGACGTCGCGGCGTACGACGGCTCCTTTCGCGGTCGCGTTCTCTGGGTCGGCTCCGCGACGGACGCGAAGTTCTCGCTGATCCCGCGCGACGTCTCCGCGGGCGAGTTCACCTACATCGTGCAGCGCGTGCCGGTCCGCATCTGGATCGAGCGCGACGACCGCTTCGCGCTTCTGAAGCCGGGGCTCTCCGTCCGCGCCGTGATCGCGCACGGAGACGGCGATCCCGAGTGGGCCGCGGAGGCGCTCCGCGAGGAAGCGCGGCTCGAAGGGCTCGCGAAGCCGATCGCGGAGGTTCTGCCGTGAGCGAAGCCCGGCTCGCCGGGCATCCTCTGCGTCTCGGGCCGCGCCGCTGGAGCACGATCTGGGGAACGCTCCCTGGAGTCGCTCTCGCGATGCTGCATTCGAGCGTCCTCGACCTGCCGCGCACGGACTTCATCGATGCCCTCCACGCCGACCGCTACCGGATCTACTGGATCATCGGGAGCTACCTGGTCGGCGCCGCCACGGGGATGGCGTCGACGTCGCTCTTCGCCTCGCGGCACGGCCTGCGCCGCGCGTACCTCGGTGCGCTCGCCGTCTTCACCGTGGCGAGCACGTCCTGCGTCTTCGCCTCGACCGTCGAGGGCATGGTGCTGCCGCGGCTCGTCTCCGGCTACGCGATGGGGCTCATGATTTCGAGCGCGATGCTGCTCCTCTGGCGGGAGTTCGCAGACGACCGCGAGCTCGCGATGACGCTCTACGGAATGGGCGTGTACCTCTCGAGCCTCGTCGGAGCGGTGATCGGCGGCCTACTCCTCTTCGAGTTCCCCTGGCGGACGATCTTTGCGCTCGACCTGCCGCTCGGGCTCGCCGCATGGCTCGCGAGCCGGAGGCTCCTGCCCGAGGACGCGCACGCGGGCCACACCGTACCCGACGGCTCCGGAGCCCGCTTGGCGGAGCACGCTCGCTTCGACCTCTTCGGCTTCGCCGTCTTCGCGATCTGGGTCGTGTCGATGGTCGTCGTCCTCGCCTTCGGCCAGTGGTGGGGGTGGTTCGACTCGCCTTCCTTCGTGCCGTGGTTCGTCATCTGCGCGGTCTCGTTCCTCTCGTTCGTCGCCTGGGGACTCGCGAGCCCGGCGCCGCTGATCGACCTGCGGCCGCTCGGCGAGCGGAATTTCGGGCTCGGACTCACGCTGAAGGCGCTCTTCAGCATCGACTTCTTCGTCGTGCTCTCGCTCCTGTCCGGCTACATGATCGACCTGCGCGGCTATCAGTGGTGGCAAGGCGGCGCCGTCCTGCTCTGCGGGGCGGCGACGATGCTCGCGGCGATGCTCGCGAGCGCGCGATTCGGACGCGACGAAACGCGGAAGCTCCGGATGTTCCTCGGCATGGCGTTGATGGCGGCGATGACGTGGCGGATCTCCGCCGTCGATCTCTACACGAGCAAGCTCTGGCTCGCGGGCGCGCTCGCGATCTGGGGAGTCGGCGCCGGGGCCGCGATCGGGCCGATCATGCTGACGACGTTTGCGGGCGTTCCGCCGTCGACGCTGCTCCGTGCCGCGGGCGTCTTCAACATCTTCCGGAGCCTGCCGGTCTTCGCCGTCGGCTCGATGCTGCTCGTCTTCTTCACGTGGCAGACGGACGGACACTTCGACCGACTACGGCTGCGAATCACCTACAACCGGCCGCTCGTCGAGGAGACGCTGCAACGGACCGCGCGGCACGCGACCGAGCGCGGGAGTCCCATTGGTGTCGACGCGAAGCGCGCCCACGCCGTGCTCACGGGATGGGTGCACCGGAACGCGCGCGCGTTCGCACTCGAGGACGTGCTGCGCGTGCTGTCACTCTTGACCGCGACGAGCCTGCTGCTGATCCCCCTGCTCCGGCCACCTCCGGCAGAGAACGTCTAGCCTGCATTTCTCACCAGATCACGTCGCGAGGCGGTCGAGAGTGCGGAAGATTCGCGAGCCTCGGACCGGAGGGCGACGCAGGCGTACTTGAACAGTACGTCGAGGAGCCCGGAGGGAGAAGCTCGCGAAGATTCGGTGCTATCGGCCGCCGCAGTAGGGATCTGGTGAGAAATGCAGGCTAGTCACCGCCATGGCGAGCGGCCGGACTCCCGAAGGCGGGAGCATGATCATCGCGTCGCTCCTGATCCTCACCCTGTTCTTCACGGGCTACTGGATCTACGACTACGCACGCCTCGGCGCTCCGCCGTGGGGGATCGTGACGTGGTTCGGCTACGCCGCTCTGGTCGTGATCGTCGCCGGAATCTTCTTCGTGCGGCGCGGCCGGACGCGGCGCGAGCCCTGAAGGCCCCGGAAGCGTCGAGCCGTCACGCGCCGCCGAAGCGTCGCGCGAGGTAGGCGCGCATGCGCTCGATCCCGTGGTCCGCAGCCTCGCCGGGGAACGGAGCGCTCGGATCGAATCCGCTCACCGCCCGAGCTTCGGCCGCGCGCGACGACGCGTCAAGGATCAAGCTCGCCGGCGCGGCGGGATCGGGTAGGTCGCGTCGAGCAGATGATTGCGGCGGATGCCGATCGCCTCGCGGTGAATGCGGAGCTCGAGCCGAGCGGCGAGCGCCTCGTCGCGCAGACGATTGAAGTCGGCGATCTGCTTGCGACGATCACGCGGTGTGGATGCTTCCTCGATCTCGCGGGAAGCGACCTCGAGGCGCAGGAGCGCGTAGTCGACCTTCTCTCCCGCGCGGCCGAGCGCCGCAGCAATCTCGCCGACGATCTCCGTCTCGAGCTGCTGCTGCGCCTGTGCGGGATCGACGCGGCGCCGGAGGCGATCGAGGTACGGGCTCGAGAAGCCGGAGTCTCCCAGCTCCCGCACCAGCGACTTCCAGGGCGGCTCGCGCACGGAAACGACCCGCTCGCCGCTCAGGACCGCTCGCCGGAGGCGCGCACCACGCCGACGCTGCGCGCGGGGGTCGCGCGAGCCGACTCCTCCGGCGGTCCGGCGAGGAGATCCGCGAGCGTCACACCCGCGAGCTCCGCCTGGCGCCCGTGACGCGCACGCTGGAGCACCGCTGCGACGCGAGGGTCGAGCGAAAGCGCGCCGGCATCCGACTCGATCAGCGCGGTGACCGCGCCGAGGGTGATCGACGCGGGATCGCGTGCGAGCGCATACGTCGCCGGGGCTCCCGCGATCTCGATCAGGACGCCGCCGGCGCGAAGTCGCTCCGCCGCATCCTCGATCACGCTCGGCTCGAAGCGAAGCTCGCGCGCGATGTCGCGCACTGCGACGCCCCCGCCCTCCCCCTGGAAACGCTCCGCGGCGCGCAGCACGAGCTGCAGACCGACGGTCCACCGCGGCGGCGCGGCCGCTTCGCCGCGCGCGCCGTCGACGCCGAACTCGAGCACCGCCGCGATCTCCGCGCCGGCGAGGACGATCGTCCAGCTCACGTAGATCCACACGAGAGTGACCGGAAGCTGCGCGAGCGCCCCGTAGATCAGGTTCGCACGCACCACGCCGATCTGGAGCTGCACGTAACCGACCTGTACGAGCTGCCACGAGATCCCCGCGGCGAGAGCGGCGATCGCGATCGCGCGGAAGTCCGGACGTCGGTTCGGCATCACGATGTAGACGATGCCGAGGGCGAGCACGTTGAAGCCGTACGGGACGAGCCGCAGCACCTGCGCCGCGGCTTCACCGATTACGCGGTTCGCGAGGAGCCAGCGGAGAGTCTGCTGCTCCGCGAGGAACGAGGTCACGCCGACCGCCGCGAGGAGCAGGAACGGCGTCAGGAGAACGACGCTCAGGTAGTCGCTGAGCTTCCGCCACCAGACGCGCCCCGAGCGCACGCGCCAGATGTGATTGAGGCTCGATTCGACGTTCCCCAGGACCGAGATCGCGGTGAACAGGAGCGCGACGACGCCGAGCGTCGTGAGCGTCCCGAGGTTCGTCCCCTCGACGAACGCGACGATCTGCTCCGTCACCTCCGGACTGAGCCCGAGGCGCGTCAGGAGCCAGTGCTCGAGCCGCCCCTGCGCGCCGAGCCCCTTCAGGACCGCGAACATCAGCGCCATCAGCGGGACGATCGACAGCAGCGTCGTGTACGTCAGCGCCGAGGCGTGAAGGAGACAGCCGTCCGCGTAGTACCGCAGAGCGAGCACACGGAGGAATTCCCAGGCCCGCCGCAGCAGACCTCGGGGCTCACCGCGTCCGGTGGTCATCGGCGGTTTCGTTTTGACACAGCGGACTGTCTGGAGAAAGCCGCGGCACCTCTTGCCTATCGGCACTTCGGGGCGGATACTCGCCCCCGGGAGGGACGCCGCGTCTGCGGCTGCATCCTCCTCGACTCTTTCGCAAACGCATCGAACGATCGGGAGGTGCACGATGATGACCGACAGCATCATCGAGGAAGAGGCTGCCATCGCGGCCGAGCAGGCCGAAGAGCATCAGGGGATCGAGTCGCGAATCCTCGGGCGACCGATCGGCGTGCTTCCCGATCTCCGCGCGCCGATCCAGGTCGATCGCCGCGCGAGCCTCCGCTCCGTGATCGACCGCATGAACGAGGAGCGGATCGGCTGCGTCCTCGTCGTCGAGCAGGGGCGACTCGTCGGAGTCTTCACCGAGCGCGACGTCCTGACGAAGGTCGTCGGCACGGCGATCGACCTCCACCGCACGGCCGTCGAGGACCTGATGACACGAGACCCCGAGTGCTTGACGCTCGACGACGGCATCGCCTACGCGCTCAACAAGATGACGATCGGCGGGTTCCGGCACGTGCCGCTCGTCGACGCCCTCGGACGACCGACGGGCGTCGTCGCGATGCGTCACATCGTCGAGTACCTGGTCGACCTCTTCCCGCGCAGCATCCTCAACTTGCCGCCGTCGCCGGACCTCGCGATCGCACGCACGCGCGAAGGCGCGTGAGCCTGCTCGTGGTCGAGGAGCCAGCGCTTCCTCTCGAGCCCGAAGCCGTAGCCCGTGAGTGATCCGTTCGCGCCGACCAGGCGGTGACACGGGATCACGATCGCGATCGGGTTGGCGCCGTTCGCCGCACCGACGGCGCGGCCGGCGCCCGGAGCGCCGATCGCACGCGCGACCGTGCCGTAGCTCGCCGTCGTCCCGGCCCTGACCTCGCGAAGCGCCGACCAGACGCGGTTCTGGAACTCCGTCCCGCCGGGATCGACGGCGATGCGTGACAGCGCCGCGAAGCGTCCCGCGAAGTACTCCTTCAGCGCCGTCGTCGCGCGCAGGCCGCTCGCGGGCTCGATCCGGGCGCCTTGGAACCGTCGCGCGAGAGCCGCTTTCGTCCTTGCGCGTCCGTCGGCGAACACGAGGGAGCAGAGCCGCTCGCCACGCGTGACGAGGACGATCTTCCCGATCGGCGTGTCGAGCTCCTCGCGACGGAGAAGCGCCTTCTTGCCATCCGTCATCCGCTTCATTCGCTAGTGCACCGCCGTCGAGATAGCGTCAACATCTTACCGCCCCTCGACGCCCCTCGCGGCGTCACACCTCCTCGAAATATGCCAGATATTCCTTCGTCGGCGTTCCTTGCGAGGGACGCCGATG
>VGTG01000017.1 GCA_016874795.1 Deltaproteobacteria bacterium
CGGGTCCGCGTCGGCGACGGACGCAGCGAGTCCGAGGGCAGCGACGGCCAAGACGGCGGAAGGGACGAGGATGCGGCGTGATCGGATTCCCATCACCCACTCCCTCCCGAGTGCAGGATCGAGGCGAGGGCCGCCGCGCTCGGGTGACCGGCCCTCGCCTTTGCGCCACGGCTGCGTGGCGCGGGTGTTCTAGTCGCAGCAGCTTCCGGTGCCGGCGATGCCGCCGCGCTCCTCGCACTTCTCGACGGAGGCCTTGGTCGAGCAACGAAGGACCGGGCAGTCGGCGGCGGTATCGCACGCGACTTCCGGATCGTCCGCGCATGTGCCCTCGGCGACCCCGTCCGCGACGAGATCGGAGCACTCGTCCGGGATGCGGCACGTCACGAAGCCCGGCTTGCCGCAGCTCGAGCGGGCGCCGCAGCTCGCGACGCGACGGAGACACGGCTTCGGAAGCTCGAGATCCTTCGCGACCTGGTTCCTCTCGCGGACGACGCACGAGACGTACTGACCGTGGTTATTCCAGGGCGTCACTGCACCGCTCGGAGAGACCCGACCGTCGCACGGGCAGGCTTCCGCGATCGCCGCCGCCGCGGCTTCGATGTCGGCGGGATCGCACGCGGGCGCGGCAAAGGCTGGCACCGCGAGAGCGAGCACGAGGCCCGCCGTGGCGAGACCGATACGCGAGAACTGCATGGTTCGTTTCCTTTCTCCTTGGGAATCGGCGCTGCTCGAGGTCGCGCCCCGGCAGGCGGATCTTGTGCACGCTGCGCCCGCCGCCGCGCCTCCCCTGACCTGGGGGGAACCCCGAGAAGAGCCGCGCCTGTCCCTGAGGTCTGATCCTCCTTGCGCGGGTACTTACGGAGGACGCCCGCGCTGGCCGTGCGGCGTAGTAGTGTCTTCACCGCAATGGCCTCCTTTCGAGTCGTCCTCATCGACGATCACAATCTGGTGCGCGCGGGAATGCGCGCGCTCGTCGAGAAGCTGTCCGGCATCGAGGTCGTGGGCGAAGCGGGTGACGGGCGCGAAGCGCTGGCGATCGTCGAGACGAGCAAACCCGATCTCGTGCTGATGGATCTCTCGATGCCGGGGTTCAATGGAGTCGAGGCGACCGCAAGGATCGGCAAGGCTTCACCGGGAACGCGCGTGATCATCGTCTCCGTGCACGGCGATCCTCAGTCCGTTCTCGCCGCGATCGACGCGGGTGCGAAGGGCTACATGTCGAAGGACGCGAGCGTCGCCGAGCTCGACCTCGCGGTGAAGGCGGTGATGCGCGGCGGGACGTACCTCTCTCCGAGCATCTCGCAGCACGTCGTCGACGACTACCGGCGTCGCACCGTCGACGGCGTCACCGCTCCGGGAACGCCCTCGTTCGGCTCGGCCGATCGCGCGCGGCTTGCGCGCTTGACGCCACGCCAGCGGGAGGTCCTCCAGCTCCTGGCGGAGGGCGCCTCGTCTCGAAAGATGGCGCGGGTGCTGAAGCTCAGCGTCAAGACGATCGAGACCCACCGCGCACTGCTGATGGAGCGTCTCGACATCCACGACGTCGCGGGGCTCGTCCGGTTCGCGATCCGGGCGGGCGTCGTGCGCTCGGACGACGCATGAGGACGGCCGAATCGGTACTCGCCTGGAGGGCTCCGGAGGGGTGCGCTCGGGGCGTGCTCCTCCGACTCCTCCGCACCTCGTTCCTCGTCACCTCGATGGTCCTGCCGATCGCGGGCGCCGCGCACGCGGCGAAGTGGAAAGCGTGCCCCTCGGGGCCGCTCCCCGTGTACCGATCGGCCCTGGGCGCGACCGCGGCGCCGTTCATCCATCCGTCGCACGAGCTCCGGATCCTCCTGAACTCCGCGCAGGTCGCTTCGGGTGGCGGCTTCAGCGTCGAGCCGAAGGGCAACCTCGTCGAGATCACGTTTGCGTCGCTCTTCGGCGAGCCGATCTCGCTCGCGTCGCGTCGCGTCGCCGCGGCGAGCCCGGGGACGTTGACGTTTCCCTTCCCCGACACGACGGCGGAGGTCGGCCGCCCGCTCGCCGGTCCCGTCGAGATCCGTGTCACGAAGGGAGAGAAGGTCGTCGCCCGGATCGATCCGCAGGATCTCGTGGCGCTGCCGCCGGCGATCGACGTGACCTCGATGCTGCTCGGGGAGACGCCGCGTCAAGTCGTCTACGGCGCATTGTCCGCCGACGGCGATCTCTGGGTGCCCGCGCTCTTCAACGGTGACCCGATGCCGATGCCCGGCTGTCCCGGCGACTTCATGATGCCGATGCCGATCGAAATCGGTGCGGCGACGATTCCCGGCCTCGTGGTCCAGGGCGCGGAGCCTCTCGCGCGGATCCGGCGCATGAGCCTCTATCTCGGCGACATGGACATCGGCGGGACGAGCTTCTACGGGATGCTCTTCTCGAACCGCATCTCGCTCGTGCACGCGGGCGGGACGCGCGGCGTCACGCTCTGCCAGATGAACGATTCGATCGATCTGGTGCTGCGCGTGAAGGGCAGTCGCGCGTGGTCGCGCTCCAAGCGGTCGCCGATGCGCGAGGTCGTCCTCGATGCGGCCCCGATCCCGCTCCTCTTGAAGGGCGCGAAGTCGATGCCAGAAACGGCGAAGGCCCTCTGGATCGGCGAGGACAGCTTCGGCAATAGCTGCGAGCCGACGCCGCCGACCCTCGACGTCACTCCCGGGAAGCCCTGACCGGAGCTTCTTGCCTCCAGGCAAGCACGCCGCGCGCCGTCGCCAGGACCGCGACGACCCAGCACAGCGCGAGAAGCGGCGAAGCCCAGCGTACGGCGGGAGCCGGCTCGGGCGGTCCGACCTCGAGCTGGGTGACGCCGTCCTTCGGGCGCGCGACGTCGCGTCCGTAGCGATCGATCGCGAGGCTCTCGCCGCGGTTCGCCGCGCGGAGCACCGGCAGCCCGGTCTCGACCGCGCGAAGTCGCGCCTCGGCGACTTCGATGTCGATGGCGCTCGAAGGAAGCTCCGCGTCGTTCGTCTGGATCAGGATCGCATCCGCGCCGCCGGCGGCGAGCTCGCGTGCGAGCTCGGGGCGGTCGGCCTCGAAGCAGATCAGGATCCCGATCCGACATCCGCCGGCGCGCATCCACGCGGGCTCGCTCCCCGCGACGACGTCCTCGGCCGCGAGCCAACCCGGGCGCGAGACGAGCGACGTCGGCCACGACTCCGCGAACGGTACGAGGGCCCGCTTGTCGTACGCGACGACGGCTTCCGCTTCGTCGCCGGCGATGCGAAAGACCGAGTTCCGCTCGCGCGGCTCCCAGTCCGCATCGAACTCGAAGCGCGGGCCTCCCGCGAGGAGGACCGCGCCGGACTCGTTCGAGAGCGCTCGCAGAGCACGCAGGAGCTCCGGATCCTGCAGCGGATCGCGCGGCAACGCCGACTCCGGCTAGACGATCGCGTCGGGGCTCGAAGAAGCCGCTCGCCGGCTCGCCTCGACGTAGCGCGCGAGCACCTCGCCCTCTGGAACCTCGGGGCTCGGGATCGACGCGTCGACGGCGGCGATCGAGCACGATGGATCGTGGGCGGGCTCGCTCGAGCGGAGTCGGATCGCACCGTAGAGCAGCGTCGCGAGCGCGACGACGAGAGCGAAGGCGGAGGCGAGGGGGAGCGCGAGCGCCGAGCGCGGCGTTCTTTCCCCGCTCTCCGATCGGAGGCGGTGAACCCAAGCGTGTCCGAGCGCGCTCCCGAAGAGAGCGAGCACGAGCGAGACGCCCGGCGCTCCGCCGAGGCTCGCCGCCTGCAGGACGATCGGGACGTCCGCCTGCGTGGCCGCGAGTCCGATCCAGGGATAGAAGGGAAACGAGATGCGCGTGAGACTCTCCCAGGCCACCCAGGCGGCCGCGCTCGCCGCAATCGACCCTGCGCCCGGAGGTCGCGTCGCGGCGCGCAGCGCGAGCCCGAGGAGCGCTCCCATGGGCAGAGCGGTCGCGCCGCAGAGGACCAGCGCGGCCGGCCACGCGGCGGCCGGCGAAAGCGAAAAGTATCCTGCCGCGACCTCTGCGAGCCAGGCGGCGTGCACGAGCAGCGCGAGCTCGAGCGCGAACGCCGCACCGAGCACGGCGGCCTCTGTCCACGAGCGTGTCCGACTCGCGGTGGCAACGAGCGGTGCGCAGACGAGCCACGCGAGCGGCGCTTCGAGGCGGTGCGCCGCGAGAAGCAGCAGTGCGGAAGCGGCCGCGGCCGCGAGCGCTCGCTTCAACGCCTCGCCCGAGCCCCGGTGAGCACGCGTCGCTCCTCGACGCCGGCGCTGCTCGTCACGGCGGCGGTGGTTCTCGCGACCGCGGTCTGCCTCGTCAACGGAGCGCGACGCATCGGCGAGCCGTTCCCGGGGTTCCTCGTCGCGGAGAACCGGACCGTCTTCTCGATCGGACGAGCGGGCTGGTCCATCGAGCGCGTCCCGCGCGCGTTCTTCTCGCAGGTCATCGCCGTCGAGCGGCGTCCAATCACGCGTGCGGAGGAAATCCAAGCGGCGATCGCCGACCTGCCCGAGGGAGCCGAGGTGAATTACCGCTTCCGCATGGGGCCTGACATCTTCGCCGCTCCGGTCACCGTGCAACGCTTCGGCGTCGGCGACTTCTTCGCGGTCTACGGCACCTACGCCGCCGTCGGTCTCGTCTTCGCGCTGGCCGGCCTGTGGGCCTGGCTGCGCCTGGCCGGAGCGGCGCGCGCTTCGATCCTTCCCTTCTTCGTCCTCTGCCAGGCGGTCGGGTTCGCTCTCGGCACGGCGGGCGACGTCTACGGGCCGTACTGGCTCGTGCCGCTCTACTTCGCGGCGCAATGCGTGACGTTCGCGAGCCTCGTGCACCTGGCGGTGAGCTACCCGCAGCCGCTCGGCGTCGGCTCGCGCTGGCGTCCCGTCGGCCTCGGGCTCCTGTACGCTGCGGCGCTCGCGCTCGCCGTGGGACTCGTGGCGACGGGCGAGGACGTCTTCCTCTACGTGCCGCTGCTCTACGTCATGTATCTTTTGCTTGCCAACGCGATCTTCCTCTACCTCGGCGCGCTCGCGATGGGGTTCCCGGCGGCCGAGAGCGAGGCACGTGGGGGCCTGCGCTGGGCGCTCGCCGGAGCGCTCGCGGTCGTCGTCCTCCCGGCGATGATCTTCCTCGTCTATCCGATCCTGCGGCAGAGCATCTCGCCCACCGTGCTCGTCGGCCCGCTGGCCCTCTTTCCGCTGCTGACGGCTTCGGCGCTCGCGCGAGACGCTCCGGAGAAGCCGCAGCCGCGGACCTCGGTTCGTCTTCGCCTGGCGATCCTCTTCCTCGGAGCGGTGGAGACTTCGTTCCTGATCGCGGTCGCGGTGTTCTGGCAGAACAACAGCTGGGCGCAGCTCCTCGACGACTTGACGCTGAACCAGCGTCAGCAGGCGACCGTGGAGCAGGTGCTCGCGGAGGGGGCCTCGGCCGCGAACGGCGCGGGACTCGCGCGTCTCGCGGGGCTCGTCCAGACCGAGCCCGAGAGCCGCCTCGCGTCCGCGGCGGGCGAGGCGCTCCGCAGCGGCGACAGGGACGCGGCGCAGCGGGAGCTCGCGGCCCTGGGCCGGATCTACGACGAGCACGCGCTCCGGCTCGAAGCGCGCAGGCGCTGGATCGGCGGGCTCGGCGTTCCGGTCCTCGCCGGACTTCTGCTCATCGCGGTGCTGCAAGCCGTCGCGTTCATGCTCGCGATTCGACGCTGGCTGATCGGCCCGCTCGACCGCGTCGCTGCTGCGACGAGCGTGATCGCGACGGGCGACCTCGCACACCGCCTCGAGCCGGAGCGCAGCGAGGAGTTCTCGCGGCTCGGCGGTGCGGTGAACGCGATGGCCGCTTCGCTGCAGGCGATCCAGCGTCGCGTCGAGCTCGCACGAGCCGCGCGCCAGCGTGCCGCCGGCGCGGCGCGCGACGCCGAGCGACGTCGCCTCGCGCGCGAGCTGCACGACGGGATTCTGCAGGACCTGAGCGCCGTGCGGCTCGGTCTCGAGAGCCGCGAGCCCATCGCGGGCGAAAGCAGCGCGGCCGGCGTGGTTGGCGCAATCTCCGGCGTGATCGCGGCGATCCGCGCCGTCGTCGACGACCTTCGCCCACCGGCGCTCCGCGGGGGCTCGCTCGAGGAAGCGATCGCAGGACACGCACGCGTCCTCGCCTGGGCACAGGGGATCGAGCTGTCGCTCGACCTCCCTGGAGCGGAGACCGTGCCGGAGTGGGCGGCGCGCGACCTCTACCGGATCGCGCAGGAAGCGACGGCGAACGCGCTCCGCCACGCGAGCGCGAAACGGATCTGGATCCGCCTCGTCCGCGAGGGAGGGGACACGATCCTCGAGGTCGAGGACGACGGCGTCGGCTTCGACGTCGAGACGAGCTCGCTCGGAAGCGGTGTCCAGGGGATGCGCGAGCGCGCCGCGATCCTCGGCGCGGAGCTCGACCTTGGCCGCCGTGAGAAGGGCGGCACGCGTGTCCGTCTCATCCTGCGCTTGCAGACGCCACCGCCCGCGACGGATCCGGCGTGAGCGCTTCGCGCGCAGGCGTTCGGTCGAAGCGGAGCCGCAGGAGATCGAGGAGCGAGGCGCTGCGCGCCGGATCGACGTCGTCGAGACCGTAGACGACGCCGTACGCCTCGTCGGTCCGCCGGAACGTGCCGAACGCACGATCGAACACGGAGAAGAGGTTCCCGTAGTTCGAGTCGGTCTGCGGGAGCGCTCGCGAGTGGTGGACCTTGTGCATGTTCGGCGTCACCCAGAGGAGCGAGATCGGCTCGAGGGGGCGCCACAGGCGGACGTTCGCGTGCTCGAGGATCGCCTGGAGGGCCGAGGCGAGCCGGTACGCGAGGACGCCCAGCGCGGGCAGGCCGAGCGCCCACACGGGCACGACGACCCAGACGAAGCGCCAGAGCGTCTCCAGCGGATGCTGACGGAAGGTCGTCGTCACGTCGAGGAACGCGTCCGCATGATGCACGCGATGGACGCGCCAGAGCGACGGCAGCGCGTGCATCGAGCGGTGCGCGAGATACGTCGCGAGGTCGAGCGTCGGAATCGTGATCGCGACGAGGAGGGCCAGCGGCAGCTTCAGGGAGCCGAGGAGCCCGCCCCCCTCGATCGAGAGCGAGAGCGCGAGGACGGCCGCGAAGCTCGCGAGCCCCCAATTGGAGAGGAGCGTGATCGCCGTCAAGCCGAGATTGGCGCGGAGACGCCTCGGCTCCGTCCGATCGCGTCCCAAGAGCGGCACGGCGAGCTCGACGAGCGCGAGCACGCCCATCGCGAAGACGAGCGCCAGGGCGCTCGTGAAGAATTCTCTCTGGGTCACGGGTTCGTCCTCCTTGCAAGGGCGAACGCCGTGGCCGGGCGATTCGTTACGCGTCGGAAGAAGAGCCCGCGAACCGCACGGCGCCGAGCTTCTCCGGGGCGAGGACCGAGTGGAGCTCGCGGATCCTCCCGTTTGGGTCGATCTCACAGCGGAGCACCGTGCGTGGCGCCTGCCGTCGCTGCGGACGAGCGAGCTCGATCACCGCCGCGGGCAGCCCGTTCACCACGCGCACCTCGATGCGCGGCTCGGCGACCTGCCGCAGGAGCGCGGCTCGGAGGTAGAAGACCGACACGCGATCGCGACCCGCGAGCGGCTCACGGAGCGCCGTGTACGCGCCTCCGGCGTCGGTCACCGTCCGCACCGAATCGGCGAGGAGAGCTTCCAGGCCGCGCGCATCCTGCTGCGCGAGACACCGCAGGAACTCCTCGAGTGCGATCCGCGTCCGCTCGCGGTGCGCTTCGGTCGGGATCGTGCGCTCGGCGTCGTAGCTCGCGAGAGCGAGGCGCGCGCGATGATGCAGGATCCGCACGTTCGCCTCGGTCGTTCCGACCACGTCCGCGGTCTCGCGCGCCGAGTAGTCGAGGACGTCGCGCAGCACGAGAACCGCGCGCTGCCGCGGCCCGAGCGCCTCGAGCGCCAGCAGGAACGCGAACGAGGCGCTCTCGAGGACGCCGTACCGCGCCTCGGGCGAGCTCGAAGCGGCGGAGGCGAGCTCGCTTTCGGACGGATCGCCTTCGATCGGCGACGGCAGCCACGGGCCGTCGTAACCGCGCCGCTTTCGCCGGCGGAGAGCGTCGAGGGCGAGGTTCGTCGCCACGCGCACGAGCCACGGGCGAAGGCCCTCGTCCTCGGGCGCGGGTCCCCGCTCGAGGGCCCGGACGAACGCTTCCTGTACGATGTCCTCCGCGTCGGCGGCGCTCCCCGTCAGGCGGTAGGCGAGGCCCCAGAGTCCCCGCTGCTCCCGCTCGAAGAGCGCAGCGAGAGCCGCGGGCGCGGGTTCCGTCTCCGATCGAGGCTTCGTCCGGCCTCCCATCTTCCTTCCAACGTCCGGGACCCGGCCGGCGTTACGGGATCCGACCGGGATCTCGCCCCGGCGTACGGCGGGCATTTCGCTTCCGTCAGGGCGGTGGCCTCGCTTCAATGGGAGGCTCGCCGCCGCGGGCTCGTCGGGCAGGGGGGCGGATATGGGGAGGCCGGGGCCATGACGAACATCGACGCGTTCCTTTCGCTGCCGCTGTGGGTGATCACGATCGTCGTGTTCCTCGGCTGGGGCGCGGTCGCGGTCGTGACCCATCGCGTGCTGGTCCCCTGGATCGCGGGACGGGAAGGCTCGAAGCTCGGCGGCTTCGAGGCCGAGGTCGTCGCGTTGATGGGGCTGACGTTCGGTCTCCTGATCTCGTTCAATGCCGTCACGGTCTGGCAGACGGTCGACATGGCGCGCGACGCGGTGATCCGCGAGGTCGCCGCACTCGAGGAAGCCGGCTACGAGATCGACGCGCTCGCGGACGCCGACCGGGAGCGCGCGAAGGAGACGCTGCGGAAGTACGTCGACTACGTCCTCGATACCGAGTGGCCGCTCCTCGCCTACGGCGAGGCGCAGACCGAGCGTCCGCAGCCGCTCCTCGATCTGATCGCGATCGGGCGGGAGGTCGGCCACGATCACCTCTACGACGCGCTCGACACCGCGGTCGACGCGCGGATGGAGCGCATCCGTCTCAGCCTCTATCGGATGAGCCGCGCTCGCTGGTCGGTCGTCATCTGGCTCGCTGCGCTGCTGACGATCTCGATGGGTCTCCTGCACGCGGAGCATCCGCGCGGACGGGCCGTGGCGCTCACCTTCGTCGCAATCGCGATCGGCGTCTGCTTCATCATCCTCTTCGCGCACGGTCGCCCGTTCGTCGGCGAGAACGCGCTGCAGCCGACGGACCTGCGAACGCTCGCGGACCGTCTCGCGCAATCCTGAAGAAGCGGACCGGGTCCACGGACGGCGAATCGGGGCGCTTGGCGCACGCCGCCTCGTGGGGCTAGCTTGCGCGCCATGCTCGCCGCCCTGTGCATGGTGCTCCTCGCGATCGCCGGCTGCAGCACTCCGGCTCCCGCTCCGAAGAAAGAGGTCGACGTCGGCTCCCGCCGCTCGCCCCCGGCCGGCGACGTCGTCGGCTCGGTCGGCGCGAGCGGAGCGTACGAGTACCTCGGCCTACCGTACGCAGAGCCGCCCGTCGGAGAGGGCCGCTGGCGCGCGCCGAAGCGCACGAAGCGCTGGTCGGACGCACGCGAGGCGACGGCGCTCGGCGCCGCGTGCGTCCAGTTCCCGAGCCGCTTCGGCGGCCTTCCTGGCGATCCCGGCGAGGCGCAGGGCGACGAGGACTGTCTCTTCCTGAACGTCTACACGCCGCGCTACGCGGGGCCGGTCCCGAGCGGGGACCAGGCGCTGCCGGTGATGGTGTGGATCCACGGCGGCGGCAACGTGATCGGGCAGGGCGGCAACTACGACGGCGGCTACCTCGCGGTCGCGCAGGACCTCGTGGTCGTGACGATCAACTACCGCCTCGGTCCTCTCGGCTGGTTCCGCCACGCTTCGCTGCGCGGCGAGGGAACGACTCCCGAGGACGCCTCCGGAAACTTCGGCACGCTCGACATGATCCTCGCGCTCGACTGGGTGCGCGACAACATCGCGGCGTTCGGCGGCGATCCCGGCAACGTCACGATCTTCGGCGAGTCCGCCGGCGGCCGCGACGTGCTGAGCCTCGTGCAGTCGCCGCCGGCGCGCGGGCGCTTCCATCGCGCGATCAGCCAGAGCGGCGGCATGCGGCGCAGCACGGCCGAGGACGCCGAGAACTTCGTCGACGATCCCGAGCCCGGACACAAGGCGAGCTCGAGCGAGATCCTGCTGCGCTGGCTGATCGCCGACGGACGAGCCGCGGACCGCGAGTCCGCGAAGACCGCGCTCGCCTCGATGAGCCCCGACGAGATCGCGAAGTACCTCCGCGGGAAGAGCGCCGAGGAGTTCCTCGAGACGTATCCGCACGAGGCGACCGAGGGTCTGATCGACGTGCCGCAGGTCTTCGCGGAGGGGACGGTCCTTCCGATCGGCGACGGCCTCGCGAGCTTCGCGAGCGCGGACGGACACGCGAAGGTGCCGGTGATGCTCGGCACGAACCGCGACGAGCAGAAGCTCTTCCTGTATCCGAACCCGGAGCACGTGCGACAGGTCCTCTGGATCCTGCCGCGCTTGCGCGATCCCGATCGCTACGAGGCGCTCTCCGAGCACTCGAGCGCCCTGTGGAAGGCGACCGGCGCCGACGAGCCGGCGGCGGCGCTCATCCGCGGCGGTGCACCCGGCGTGTTCGTGTATCGCTTCGACTGGGACGAGGAGCCGACCATCTTCGGCGCCGACCTCGGCCAGATGATCGGCGCGGCGCACGGCTTCGAGATCCCCTTCGTCCTCGGAAACTTCGATCTCGGCGAGGAGGCGAACGTCGTCTGGACGGAGGAGAACGAGCCGGGGCGGAAGCTCCTCTCCGAGCAGATGATGTCCTACTGGGCGAACTTCGCGGCGACGGGCTCACCCGGGCGCGGCCGGAAGGGAGACCTGCCGGAGTGGAAGCACGCGCCGTCGTTTCTCGTGTTCGACACGGCTGCCGGCGGCGGGGTTCGCATGTCGCAGGACACGATCGGCGAAGAGGAAGCGCTCGCCGACGCGTACGACGACGCGCGCCTCGGGAACGACGAGGAGCGCTGCGCCGCCTACCGCGATCTCGTCGCGCAGAGCACGCGGCACGGCCGCAAAGGGGCCGAGGGGCCGTGCGCGGAGGTGCCGAGAACGAGCTGAAGCCGACCTGAGGGTGACCCCCGCCGACCTGAGACGGTGTTCGTCGATCTGATCGCGGGAGACGAGCTGAGCCTCGTCGGCCCGACGTTCAAGCTCGTGACCGCGGGCACCTACATCGTCGGCGACGTCATCGTGCAGGCTTCGGCGGGCGACTCGCTCGAGCTCTTCGTCGACGGGCTCGCGCTGACACTCGTCCCCGGAGACTCCGCCTCGATCACGATCCAGCGTTTGAGCCGAGACCGTGAGCTCTCGCGCGCCACGGCCGGGCGCGCCGAGCGCGGGAGGAGGGGGCGGCGACGTAGTCGAACGAGGGGCACGCGCCCCTCACCCCATGCGGCAGAGCCGCCTGGGGCCCCACTCCCGCGCTCGCTTCGCTCGGCCGCGCGCCATGCGCGCGGAGGCACGCGACTAGAACTTCTCGTTGATGATGTTCGGGACGACCGGCTCGGTCGCGTCCTCGCTGTAGTAGCTGTTCGTCACCTGGTTCATCATCTCGCCGCGGTCGACCATCCCGTCCTTGTTCTCGTCCGCGTTCGTGAAGACTCCCTCGAGCTTCTCGCCGAGCGTCGCCGCCTCGTCCTTGTCGACGACGCCGTCTTTGTTCTTGTCGGCCTTCTCGTGCGTGGACATCGAGTCGGAGGCGCTCTGCGCGACCGCCTTCCCGAGCTCGAAGAGGGTCACCTGACCGTCGGCGTCGCCGTCGGCGGACTTGAAGTCCGCGGCGGAGGAGGAGAAGAAGCCGGCTTTCTTCGCTTCGTCCGGGCTGAGCTTCCCGTCGCCGTTCTCATCCGCCTTCTGGAACGCCTTCTGGAAGGCGGGAGTCGGCGAGGGATCCGGCGCGGCGAGAGCCGCCGGCGCGAGAGCGAGCGAGAGGGTGAGCGAGAAGGCGAGTGCGAACGTGCCGCGTGCGAGCGTTGGCTTCATGCGGCCGAGGCTAGCCTGCATTTCTCACCAGATCACGTCGCGAGGCGGTCGAGAGTGCCGAAGATTCGCGAGCCTCGGACCGGAGGGCGACGCAGGCGTACTTGAACAGTACGTCGAGGAGCCCGGAGGGAGAAGCTCGCGAAGATTCGGTGCTATCGGCCGCCGCAGTAGGGATCTGGTGAGAAATGCAGGCTAGCAGGTCGGCCGCGCTCCCTCATGCGGCGCGAGGCACTTTTCGTCGCTCAGCCGGCGGTCGCGCCGTCCGACGCCCCGCGGCGGAGGCGCGAGGAGAGGGCCGAGAAGGCCGCCATGTGATCGTCCGTCAGCTCGAACGACGTCGTACCGGCCTCGAAGTGCGCGGCGTTCGCGCGCATCAGGCGGAGCACGGCGTCGCGCGGCACGACGAACGTCACCTGCTCGTCGCGCAGCTCGGAGCGCGGGCCGCGGCCCTGGCGGCGCGGCTTCTTCGCGTCGTACTGCACCACGGGGAGCTCGACGATCGTGCCGTCGATCCGGAGCTGTCCCGTCTTCGTCCCGGCGAGGCTGCCGCGCGCGCTCCGGCGATCGAGGGTCATCCACACGATCGCGGTGCCCGGCTCCGGCGGCCGGATCGCGCGGAAGTGGATCCACTCGCGCATCGGGAGAGGACCCTCGTCGATCGTGCGGTAGCTCGGCGTCGAGTAGCTCGTCGCTCCCGAGCTCGGGTCGCGATTCACCTGCAGCGAGACACGCCGCATCGGGACGTGCTCCGCCTGGATCTCGACTTCCTCCTGCGCGGTTCCGTCCGGACCGGGTGGGTGCGCGATCACGCGGCCCGTCGCCGGCGCGGCGGGCGTCACGCCGGCGGGCGCCGCCTGCGGATTTCCCTGCTGCTGGCGGAGGCGCTCGACCTCCTCACGGAGCCGCGCGTTCTCGTCGCGGAGCTCCTGCACCTCGTCGGTCGCGTGCGCCGCCTCGGGCGCACCGAGGCCCGCCCCGAGGAGGAGAGCAGAAGCGAGCACGAGTCGCGCCCGGCGCGCGCGCTTGCAGGCCCAATTCGTCGTCCTTCGCACGTCTTCCCTCCGTCCTCGTCTGACCGCCTCCGGCCTACCACCCGCCGCGACGCGGAGAAAGGCGGCGTTACGAGCGCTCGATGTGCTCGTGCAGGAGACGGCCGAACCAGCGCCGGAAGCGGAGATCGGCGGAGCGGCGCTCCGCTCCGGTCGCGCCGAAGGCCTCCGTCGAGAGCGCGTCGCCGAGCGTCGCCGCGGTCGCGAGCCGGACGATGAACCACGAATCTTCGCGCGGCGGCGGACGAAGCCTTTGCTCTTTCGCGTGCGCGACGCGGCGCTCGTGCAGGATTCCTGCGATCCCGTCGAGGATCTCGCGCGTCTCGGCTCCGCCGTCGGCGGATTCGAAGGAGAGCTCGCGCCAGGCGAGAAGGCGCGCCGTCCCCGTGTCGCGCAGCGTCGAGAAGACGTGCTCGATCATCTCGACGGCGCTCGCCTCGGTCGCCGGGCTGCGCGCGATCGCCTCGAGGATTTCCTCGCCGAGCTTGCGCCCGATCCGCTTCGCGAGCTCGCGCGTCAGCCCGTCGCGGCTCTCGAAGTGGTGCAGGATCGTCGGGTGCGAGATGCCCGCGTCGGCTGCGATCTCCTGCAGACGGATCGCCTCCGGACCGCCGCGTCGGAGGCGCGCCTCGGCGGCGTCGAGGATGCGCTCGCGTGCTTCCTCGGCGGTGCGGCGGACGCGCATGCGGAGGGGATGGGGTTTGGCAGGCTTCTTCGAAGCCGAGGAGCGCTTTCCGGGCACTATTGACAATCCTGTCGATGTGGTCCATTTACAGTATTGTCGGTAGGAGGTGGAACCATGGCGAGCTCGACCGCTCGAAAGAAGATCCGTCCTCTCGTTGCGCTGCGCGCCATTCGCGCACTCATCCAGGATCCCGACGACACCCGCAAGGTCTTCGAGGTGATCGACGCGCTCTCGGGGAGCGCACTCGAGCGGGCGTTCCGGCGCTTTCGCGGCACCGAGACGGGACGTCGCCTCCTCGAAGAGCGTCCCGATCTGCTCGCCGTCCTGAGCGACCGCGAGCGTCTTCTCGCGATGCGGGTCGGTACGCTCGGCCGCGCGTACGGTGAGTTCGTCCACCGCGAGCAGCTCTCCGCCGACGGGCTCGTCGAGGCGAGCATGACCGCCGAGGAGCTCGATCCGACGATCCCGGAGGAGCGCTTCTGGTTCGGCGAGCGCCTGCGCGACATGCACGATCTCTGGCACGTCGTCACCGGCTACAACCGCGACCTGATCGGCGAAGCGGCGCTCCTCTCGTTCACCTATGCGCAGGTGCGAAACCGCGGCGTCGGGCTGATCGTCCTCGCGGCGTACCTGCAGGCGAACGGCGAGATCCGCTGGGCGCGGAAGGTGATGCGCGACGCGTACCGCCGTGGAAATCGCGCCGCGTGGTTCGCCGGACAGGACTGGGAAGCGCTCCTCGAGCGCCCGCTCGCCGAGGTGCGCCGCGATCTCGGCGTCGAGGCGCTGCCGGTCTACCAGGAGATCCGTTCCGAGGGCGCTCCCTCGCTCGCCTGAGCGACTGGATCGGTCGGATGGATCCATCGCGCCGTCCTCGCCTTTCGAGATCGACGCCTGGACCGAGTCCTCTCCACGAGCGCGCAATCGAAGCGCTTGATCTCGATCGGTCGAGCGAAATAAGGGCGGGAGATGCGCCCCCCCTCCGGCACCGCCGCGCTCCTCGCGGCCGTCGCAGTGGGCTTCGTCGCCTGCTCCTCCGAGGCTCCGGAGGAGATCGGGGCCACGGCCAAGGTCGAGCGTTCCCGCATCGAGCGCCGGATCGTCGCGACCGGCACGATCGAGCCGGAAAAGGAAGTCGAGGTCCGGCCGCGGATCTCCGGCATCGTCGAGGCCGTGCACGTCGAAGCGGGCGACCGCGTCGCCGCGGGCGAGCCTCTGATCGAGGTCGAGCGCGAGCTGACGCAGTACCGTCTGCGCGAGGCTCAGGCGCAGCTCGACGAAGCGCGTGCCGAGCTCCGCTTCGCCGGGGCGGCGCGGCAGCGTGCGGACAAGCTCCATCGCGGCGGGACGATGGACGAGCAGGCGTACGACGAGGTCGCGGCGCGATTCGAGCGCGCTCAGGCCGCTGCGGCGCGAGCCGAGGCGAGCGAGCGTCTTCTCCAGGTCGAGCTGCGGTACGCGACCGTCGAGGCGCCGATCGACGGGAAGATCCTCGACGTCGACGTCGAGGAGGGTTCGGCGGTCGCCTCGGTGGCTTCGGTGACGGGCGGGACGCCGCTTCTCTCGATCGCCGCGGACGAGGTCCTCCACCTCGAGGGCCTGGTCGACGAGAACGAGATCGCCCGCGTCGCGATCGGGCAGGAAGCGCGTCTCCGCACGGAGGCGTTCGGCGATCGCGTGTTCCGCGGGCGCGTCCGTGACGTCGCGCCGATCGGTGAGCGCCAACAGAGCGTCACCTACTTCGAGGTCGAGGTCGCGATCGAGGACGAGGACGCGAAGCTCCTCCGGCCGCGGATGTCGGGAGACGCGGACATCATTGCCGAGGTGGTCGAGGACGCTCTCGTCATCCCCGAGACTGCGCTCGTCTACGACGGCGAGGACGTGTTCGTCGAGCACGTGGTGTCGCGCGATCCGCCCGAGACCGAGCGCGTCCCGATCGAGATCGGTATCGTCGACGACGATCGCGTCGAGGTGAAGAAGGGCCTCGAGGAGGGCTGGGAGGTCGAGCTTCGATGAGGGACGAGGCGACGCGGGCGGAAGCGTCGACGCCCGTCGTCTCGTTGCGAGGGATCTCGAAGACCTACGCGAGCGGGCGCGTGCACGTGGAGGCGCTGTCCGGCGTCGACCTCCGGATCGACCGTGCGGAGCTTCTCGCGATCATGGGCCCCTCGGGCTCCGGGAAGACGACCTTGATGGAGATCCTCGGCTGCCTGCTGCAGCCGACCTCCGGCGAATACCGCTTCCGCGGAACGCCGATCCAGTCGATCAAGCCCGACGGGCTCGCGAGGCTCCGCGGCGAGGAGATCGGCTTCGTGTTCCAGAGCTTCAACCTCTTGCCGCGCCTGACCGCGGTCGAGAACGTCGAGCTGCCGCTCTCGTACCGCCGGATCGGACGGAAGGAGCGGCGCAGCCGGGCTCTCGCGAGCCTCGAGCGCGTCGGGCTCGCGGAGCGGACGCGTCACCTCCCGTCGGAGATGTCCGGCGGCGAGCGCCAGCGCGTCGCGATCGCGCGTGCTCTCGTGAATGCACCGAGCTTCATCCTCGCGGACGAGCCGACGGGAAACCTCGACACGAGGACGGGCGCCGACATCATGGCTCTCCTGCACCGCTTGAACGACGACGGCACGACGGTCGTCCTCGTCACGCACGATCTCGCGGTCGGCGACTCGGCGAAGCGCCGCCTCTACATCCGCGACGGCCGCGTGCAGGAGCACGCTCCCGAGGAGTGGGGGCCGCGGTGAACTTTGCGCAGATCGTGCGAAGCGCGCTCCTGACGCTCCAGACGCAGAAGCTCCGCACGGCGCTGACGCTCTTCGGGATGATCTGGGGCACGGCTTCCGTCGTGTTCCTCCTCGCCTGGGGCCTCGGGCTCGAGCGGATGCTCGAGAGCGGCTTCACGAGGCTCGGGAAGAACGTCGTGCACGCCTGGCCGGGCAAGATCGGCGAGGACTTCACGCCCGCCGCGGACCGGCGCGAGCTCTGGTTCACGCCCGCGGAGGTCGAGGCCGTCGAGAAGGGCGTGCGGAACGCCGATCTCGTCCTCGGCGAGTCGCGCGGCTGGTACCCGGTCACGTACGGAAGCACGCTTCTGACGCGCGACGTGCGCGGCGTCGAGCCGCGCCACATGCACGTGCGCGGGACGAGGATCGCGGCGGGACGTGCGATCACGCGCGCGGACGTCGGGAGCCGTCACCGCGTCGCGGTTCTCGGCGACACCGCGCGGCAGAAGATCCTCGGCCCGGAGGGCCGCCTCGGCGCGACGATCCGCATCCTTGGCACGCCGTTCGAGGTGATCGGCTTCTTCGAGCGCGTCGGGACGCAGCTCACGCGAGACGCGGACGAGATCGACGAGCAGGTCTGGATCCCGATCACCGCGCTGCACGGAATCCGCCCGGGACGCGGCGCCGATCGCGAGGTGATCGACATCGTCGTGCTCCGGGCCCGGAGCCGCGAGACCTACGACGACCTGAAGACCGAGGTGCGCTCCATTCTCGCGCGCCAGCTCGGCGTCTCCCCGGACGACGAGGAAGCCGTCATCGTCATGAGCCCGATCGAGAATCTGAAGGCGATGCCGATCGACCAGATGCGCGGCATGCTCTTCGTGCTCGCGGTGACGACGCTCGGCATCGGCGGGATCGGCATCCTCAACATGATGCTCGACTCCGTGCAGGAGCGCCGCCAGGAGATCGGCGTCCGCCTCGCGGTCGGTGCACGCCGCCGCGACGTCGTCGGACAGTTCTTCCTCGAGACGCTCGTCGTGACGGGGGTCGGCGGGCTCGTCGGCCTCGGGCTCGGCGTCGGGCTGTGCGCGTTGCTCGGCAGCTTGCACGCCCCCGACGTGATTCCGCTCCCGATCCTGCGCGCCTGGATCGTATGGACGGCGCTCGGTGTGATGACGCTCGTCGGCGTGCTCTCGGGCCTGATCCCGGCGTGGCGCGCTGCGGGCGTCGATCCGTCCGTCACGCTGCGCGCGGAGTGAGCCGTGGGCGATCTCTGGCGCGAAACCCTGCGGAGCCTGGCGGCGCACAAGCTCCGCTTCGCTCTCACCGCGAGCGGAATCGTCTGGGGCATCTGGATGCTGACGTTCCTCTCCGCGTACATGCACGGGAGCGACGTCCACTTCGCGAAGCAGATGACGAAGATCGGGCAGAAGGTCGTTTTCCTGTTCCCCGGCTCGGTGCGGCGGCCGGGCGTCGGCGAGCGCGCTTCGCGTCCGGTCGAGCTCGAGCTCGACGACGTCGCACGGATCCAGGCGCTCGAGTCCGTCGACGCGGCTGGGACGAACCTCTTCCTCCAGAACCTCGTCGTGCGGGCGAACGGACGCACGCGCCTCGTCTGGGCGTACGGCGCGACGGAGCACACCGCTTCGATCCGGAACTTCGACCTCGGCGCGGGACGCTTCCCGTCGCGGCGGGACGTCGACGAGGCGGCGCGCGTCGTCTTCCTCGGCGCCGGCATCGCGAAGCGGCTCTTCGGGAACCGCCCGGCGGTGGGCGAGCGGGTCCTCATCGAGTCGATCCCGTTTCGCGTGATCGGCGTCTCCGCGGAGAAGGGGAAGCAGCTCATCTTCAGCGGGCCGCCGGACGACCTGGCGGCGCTCGTGCCGATCACGACCGCGCGGCGCTGGTTCTCGAAGAACGACAACGTCGGGCAGATCCTCTTCGCGCCGACGACGCGCGAGGCCGGCTGGGAGGCGATCCCGTCCGTGCGCGGTCTCCTCGGCGTCCATCACGACTTCCGCTCGGGTGACGACAGCGCGCTCGGATCGTTCTACATCATGGAGGCGGTGCAGATCATCGAGCTCTTGCTCCTCGGGATGCGGATCTTCCTGACCTTCGCGGTCTTCGTGACGCTCCTCGTCGGCGCGGCGGGCGTGATGAACGTGATGTTCGTCATCGTGACGGAGCGCACGCGCGAGATCGGTCTGCGGAAGGCGATCGGTGCTTCCAACGGTGCGATCTTCGCGCAGTTCGTCGCCGAGTCGGTCGCGATCACGTTCGTGTCGGGCCTCGTCGGCGCGCTGCTCGGCGTCGCGACCGTGCTCGCGGCGCAAGCGGCGCTGGGGCAGGGGACGGAGCTCGCTTCGACCCCGCAGCTCGACCCCGGCTCGTTCGCGACGATCGTCGCGACGATGATGGTCGTCGGCGTCGGGGCGGGCGTCCTCCCGGCGATTCGCGCCGCGCGCATCGATCCGGCGGTCTCGCTGCGCGCCACCTGAGCATGCGAATCGGCGGAGGCGGTCGATGAGGACGCCGGAGGGACGGCGTCCTGACGGCGATCGTCGCGGTGTCCGCGCTCGGGAGCGACCTCGCGCCCGTCGTCCGGCTCTTCGTCATGGCACCGCTGGCTCTCGCCGTGGCGCTCGGGGCGGTCTTCTGGCTTCAGCCGCTGCCGAGCGCGACCTGACCGGGCTTGCGGCGGCCGTCGCCTCCGCGCGAGCGTTTCGCCTCGCGGCGGCCCTCCTTCGCGCGTGCGACGATCGCCTCGACGTCGAGGTGGTCGTCGCCGCAGTGCGCGAGGTACTCCGCGTAGGAGCCCGCGAAGTCGACGATGCCGTCGCGGCGCACCTCGAGGATCCGCGTCGCGAGCCGGTTCACGAGCCAGCGGTCGTGCGAGACGAAGAGGAGGGTTCCCTCGTAGGCGAGGAGCGACGCGGCGAGCGCCTCGATGCCTTCGAGGTCGAGGTGGTTCGTCGGCTCGTCGAGGACGAGCACGTTCGGCTCCTCGACGCCGAGCCGTGCGAACACGAGGCGCGCGCCCTCGCCGCCGGAGAGGTGCTCGACGCGCTTCTCGGCTTCTTCTTTTTTGAAGAGGACGCGCGCGAGCCGCGCGCGCACATAGCCGATCGACTCGGTCGGGCAGCGATCCCAGAGCCAGCTCTGGATCGTCTCGCGCTCCTGCTCGAGGAGCTCGCGGTGATCCTGGGCGAAGTAGCCGGGGTGCGTCTCGTAGCCCCACGCGACGGCGCCCGCGTCGGCCTCGAGACGTCCCATCACGATCTTGAGGAGCGTCGACTTCCCGATGCCGTTCGGTCCGATCACGGCGACGCGCTCGCCGCGCGCGATACGGAGTGTCACGTCCGTGAGGACCGTCTTCTCGCCGAAGGCCTTCGAGACGCCGTCGATCTCGAGCACGGTCCGGCCCGAAGCCCGCTTGCACGGGAACTCGAACGCAGGATAGCGGCGCGACGACTGGGGTAGCTCCTCGATTTCGATCTTGTCGATCTGCTTCGCGCGGCTCTTCGCCTGGCGGGCTTTCGTCGGCTTCGCGCGGAAGCGCTCGACGAAGCGCTTGTGGTCCTCGATCTCGCGTTCGCGCTTCGCGATCTCGGCTTCCTTTCGCTCGCGCTCCTCGACTTTCGCGACGGAGAAGGCGTCGTAGTTCCCGCGGTAGAGGGTCGCCAGCTCGTAGTCGACGTCGACCACGTGCGTGCAGACGTTGTTCAGGAAGCGATGATCGTGCGAGACGATCAGTACGAGCCCCTTGAAGTCCGTCAGGAAGCGCTCGAGCCAGCGGATCGACAGGATGTCGAGGTGGTTCGTGGGCTCGTCGAGGAGAAGGACATCGGGCTCGCCGGCGAGAAGCTTCCCGAGGAGCGCGCGGAGCTTGTAGCCGCCCGAGAGGACCGAGAGCGGCTGCGCGTGGAGTGCGGTGTCGATGCCGAGTCCCGCGAGGATCTCCGCGGCGCGCGCCTCGAGCACGTAGCCGCCGTTCTCCTGGATGAAGGACTCGAGCTCGCCGAAGCGGTCGACGTCGAAGTCGGCTTCGCCGCGCTCGAGGAGGCGGCGCTTCTCCTCCATCGCGCCCCAGAGCTCCTCGTGGCCCATCATGGCGACGTCGAGGATCGGCACGTCGTCGTACTGGAAGTGGTCCTGCTCGAGCACGCCGAGGCGCGCGCGCCGGACGAGCGTGCAGGAGCCCGCGCTCGGCTCCTCGTCGCCCGCGACGATGCGGAGGAGCGTCGACTTCCCGGAGCCGTTCGCGCCGACGATGCCGACGCGCTGGCCCGCGTGGAAGTTGATCGAAACGTCGCGGAAGAGAGTGCGCGCGCCGTACTGCTTGGCGAGGTTCTGGAGCGAGAGCATGTCTCTCGTCGGTAGCAGAGGGGATCGATGGGTGCTTACCTTTCGCATCCCGGATTCCACGAGGAGGACATCCATGAAGAACCCCGTGATCGTCACCGCCGTCCGCACGCCGATCGCCCGCGCGCGCAAGGGCTCGCTGGTGGGCAAGGATGCGTTTCAGCTCGCCGAGGCGGCGGTGCGAGGCGTCCTCGAGCGCTCGAAGATCGATCCGAAGGAGATCGACGACGTGATCATCGCCGAGAGCCTGCAGGGCGGCGGGGTGATCGCGCGCCACACGACCGTCGTGCTCGGTCTCCAGAGCGTTCCGGGGCTCGCGACGAACCGGCACTGCGCCGCCGGGCTCGGCGCGATCTCGATCGGCGCCGGATCGATCGCGGCCGGCATGGATCGCGTCGTCCTCGCGGGCGGGACCGAGAGCATGAGCACGATGCCGATGGCGACGAAGCGGCTCGCCCCCGGCGCGGAAGCGCAGATGTGGATGTCGCCCTCGCATCCGGAGACGCCGGACGCTCCCGCCTTCGACATGTCGATCACCGTCGGCCACAACGCCGCCGTCGAGGCGGGGCTGTCGCGCGCGGACGTGGATCAGTGGGCGGTCTACAGCCACGGGCGCGCGCTCGAGAGCATCGACTCGGGCGCCTTCAAGGGGCAGATCGTGCCCGTCGAGGTGCAGGGCTCGGATGGCAAGGTCCGCGTGTTCGACACCGACGAGCATCCGCGGCGTGGCTTGACGCTCGAGGGCATGGCCGAGCTGAAGGTGCTCCATCCCGAGATTCCGGGCTTCACCGTGACCGCGGGCAACGCCGCCGGGCTCAACGACGCGGCCGCCGCGGTGCTGCTCATGGACGCCGACTATGCGAACTCGAACGGCTTCGAGCCGCTGGCGGCGATCCGCTCGTGGGCTTCGGTGGGTGTCGCGCCGGGGCGCACCGGGATGGCGCCGATCGACGCGATTCCGAAGGCTCTCTCGCGTGCGAAGGTCGAGAAGAAGGACGTCGATCTCTTCGAGATCAACGAGGCCTTCTGCTCGGTCCCCGTCGCGGCGACGCGCGCGCTTGGCATCGACCAGGAGATCTGCAACGTCAACGGTAGCGGCTGCAGCCTGGGACACCCGATCGCCGCCACGGGCGCCCGCATGGTCGTGACGATGATCCACGAGCTCCGGCGCCGCGGAGCGCGGCTCGGGTGCGTCTCGATGTGCGCGGGCGGCGGCATGGGCATGGCGATGGTGCTCGAGGCGACGTGAGGAAGCGCGCCCCTCTCTCCATCGCGACACGCGGCCGTCACGGCCCGACGACGTCCACCAGCACGGGCGCGCCGAAGGTCCTGTCGGGCTTCTTCTCGCCGCAGCCCTTGTCGAGCAGGGGCTTCGCCGGGTAGGGATCGACTTCGCCTGGCGGCGTCACCGTCCGCGGGCAAACGTCGTCCGCGGGGTGGGCGTCGGACCCGCCGAGCGGAGTGTGGTCGACACGTGCCGAGACCGAGAAGTCCGTGTGCCCGGTGCCCTTCGCCGGATCGTTGGCGCAGTCGAAGGTCACGTCGAACAGGAGCTTCCGCTTCTTGCCCGGTTTCAACGTGATCGGCTTGGGCTTCTTCGGCACCCGGAAGGTCGCGCTCGCGTCCGCGCACGCGCCGCTGGAATCGACGGTGACGTCGACCAGCGCGGCGAGCGTCGCGACGTCGGGAATGGTTTCGACGAGGCGGCTGCGGTTCTGGATCTCGACCGCGACGGTGACCGTCTTGGCGGGCTGCGTCGTCGTCAGCTTGACGGTCTTCGGAGCCTTCAGCTTGACGGTCTTCGGAGCCTTCAGCTTGGTGATCGCGAGATCGTTCTCGGTGCCGCAGACCGTGAGCGCGCGCGCGACGTCGGCGGTGACGGGCACCGCCTCGGTGTTGTCCACGACGTCGCGAGCGACGCTGTAGAAGGCGTAGCCGTTGCCGCTCGTTCCCTCGTAGACGGCGGAGGTCGCGGTCGTGTTCTCCTGCCAGCGCGTGAAGGACCCGCCGTTCACCGACACGAAGACGGAGTAGTCGGTGATGATCGACCCCTCGTCGGTGCCCGACCAGTTGACGGTGATGCTCGTGTCGCAGGCGTCGTCGACGTCGGCGGACGTGACCGCGCTCACCGGCGGGGTTTTGTCGATCGTGTTCGACACCTCCGGCGTCTCGATCGGCGCGTTCACGTCGAACACGATCGACGCCTTGTTCTTGATCACCGTGCCGGTCGCGACCGTCGACTTCGCCGCGACCGTGAAGAACACGCGGCCTTCGCCGTCGGGCGGATTCGTGTTCGGCGGCAGGAAGCCGGCAGCGGCATCGTCGGTCAGCTGCATGGTTTCGGGATCGAGGGACGTGAACGTTCAGGTCACCACGCCGGTCTGCGCATCGAGGTGCGCGTCGACCAGCACGATGAGGTCGTTCCCGGGACGGAGGTCGGCACCACCGTGGAACTCCGCCAGGCCCTGCGGCGGGACGGTCGTGATGTTTGCACCGACCGAGATCGGGCCGAAGCTGAACGTCGAGAGATCGAGCGAGGCGGTGTCGAGCTGATCGATGATCTGCACGACCTGCGCGGCGCCGGTCGCCTCGGGCTTGTTCTCGAAGGCGATGGCGTACTTCAACGGCTCGTCGCCGGTGACGACGTGCTCCGGACCGGAGCCGGCCGAGGGTGTCTTGTCGTTCGGGTCGACCGAATTAAGGATCGGAATGGGACGGCAGTCGGGGTCGCTGTAGAAGGGATTCGGGATGATGGGGCAGCCGTTGCTCGGGTGCGGGACGCATTGCGTGCCGTCGTCGGACAGACGGTGCCTGCCCATTTCGCGGCACTCGGCGGGCGTGATGCCGGGTTTCGGCGGGTTCGGCGGCCCCGGGGGCGGTTTCGGTTCGCAATTGTCACACCTGCATCCGCCTTCGGGGAGGGGACCGTCGGCGCACGTGCAGGCAGCGCACACCGCGGCGTGCGCCGTGTCGACGACGGGCGCGAGGAAGGCGAAGAAGCGGTCGAGCGGCGCACCCCAGCGTGAGCGAGCCGTCGTCTGGTCGGCCATGAAGGCCGCGAGATCGATGGTGATGTGCCCGACGCTGTAGAGCGAGCGGACATCCCCCCGCAGCGCCACCAGCTCGGCGCGTCCGCCGGCAGCGATGGCTTCGAGCTGCATGCGCGCGTACGTGACCGCCGCCGCGTCGACGCTTCCCGGCACCGGCGTCCCGAACGAGCGCTCGGCGTACGCGCGCGCGCCGCGCACGAGCTCGGCGACCGTGGCATCGCGCCTCGCCTCGTCACCGAGCATCGGCTCGGTCGCCATCTTCACGGCCACGAGGAACTGCTCACCGTGCGGGACGCCCACGGGCAGCGTGAGGAGATAGTCGATGGTGCCGGTGAACCCGGCGGGCACGACGGGCAGAAGCAGGGGGATGCTGAGGAGGTCGCTCGCCGTGTCGACGGCGGCGGCGATCGGCACGGTGCGGAAGTCGTTGAACGACTGAGAAGGTGACTCGGGCGGTGCAGCAATCGCGAAGAGCGGGTCGAAGAGAAAGTCCTTCGGCAGTACGAGGGTCAGCGGCACGTCGGCCGCATCGACGTTGCCGCGGTTGCCATAGATGATCGTGAAGCGCACCGGCGGACCGGCGCGAATCGCGCTCCGGCTGATGATGTCAGACCAGAGCTGCGGCTCGCGCGTGGCCTCGACCGTGAACGCCGCTGGCAGGGTCACGGGCGCACCGCCGCCGGGGTTCGTGACCGTCACGTCCCAGGCGCCGAGCGCACGGCCGGCGAGGTCGAAGCTCGTCGCGAGCGACGCACCGGCGGACTCGACGTTCACGGGCGTGCCGGCGACGTCGGCCTCGCCGCTCCGGCTGAGCGTCACCGTCGCCCCTTTCTCGAAGCCGCTACCGCTGAGGATGACGGCGAGAGGGCCGGCATTGCCGGCGCGCGCCGGCGCGATCTTCGTCACGGCGAGCGACCCGCCGCGCTCGAACGCGCCGATGTCGCACCGCGCTCCGATCGGCCGCAGGACGGCGCGCTGATCGATCGCGGGGCACGCGAGCCCGCCGCTCGCCGGATCCGCGGGGTTGGCGGCGTCGATGGCCGGGCTCGCGGGAGCGGCGCCGCTCGCGCCGAGCGGGGCGTGCGTCCGCGTCGGTCCGCCGTTGTCGGCGAGCTCGCCGAGGCGGGCCGAGACGTTGAGGACATTGCCGGTCGTGTCCCCGCTGAGCGGACAGGAACTGTTGAAGACGCCGATCAGGTTGTAGCCCTGCGACGTGAACGGACCGCCGCAGTCCGGAATGGACCCGTTCGTCGACGTGTTTCCGGCGACGATCGTGTTCCGCATGGTCACGCCATGGTTGCCGTTGAAATAGAAGCCGCCGGGCCCATTGTTTCCGTGGTTCCTGGTGATCGTGCTGCTCTCCAGGTGCGTCGAGGCGCCGCCGTGACCGATGCCGCCGCCGTAGCCGGTATTCCCGCTGATGGTGGAGTTCCGCACCGTCAGGACGCCGCCGAAATCCTGGTAGATGCCGCCGCCGAGGTTCGCGGTGTTGCCGTCGATGGTGCTGTTGATCACGGCGGTGACCCAGGTGTTGGCGATCCCACCCCCGTTCTGGGCGCCGTTGGTGTTGATCGTGCTGTCGATCACCGTCAGCGTGATGGACGGCACCGTGAAGCCGCCCGGGCAACAGGTGTTGCTGATGCCGCCGCCGGAGCCGGTGTTGGTCGAGTTCCCGGTGATCGTGCTGCGGAGCACCGTCAACGTACCGATGTTGTGCAAGCCTCCGCCGCTGCCATGCACCAGCTGGTTGTTCGTCACCAGGCTGTCGGAGAGGGTGAGCGTGCCGTGGTTGTTGATCCCCGCGCCGCCGCCGATCTGGAACCCGAAGCCGCCGCGGCCGCCGCTCAACGTGACTTCGCTGATGTTCACCGTCTTCGCTTTGCTGACCGCGAAGATGCGATCGGTGCCGTTGCTCTGGATGAACGTCGCGTTCCGGCCGGCGCCGACGATGTCGAGGTCGCTGTTCAAGCAGATGGCGGTGACCGACTGGCCGCCGACGCTGTCTCCGACCGCCGCGGCGAAGAAGCACGGGCTCGCGACGCTCAGCGTGTACGTGCCGGCGGGAACGACGATGGTGTCGTGCGCGGCAGTGCCGTTGGCCTTCGAGACCGCGCCGCGCAAGCTGCAATCGTCCGCTACGGCGTCGTCGCAGGCCGACTTGGCGACGGCGTCGACCGTCGTGTCGACGTTCAACGTCGCGGCACCCGTGGGGCTCGCCGGGAGTGCTACCGCCAACAGGGCGGTGAGCGTCACGGCGAGGCGGATGAGGCGATCGACCGAGGAAGCGGTCCGAAGGGAGACGGGGAACGGCGGAGTGGCGAGCACGGCAGAGCTCCTTTTCCGAATCCGAGGTCTGGGCGCCTGGCTAGCTGAGGGTGATCGAGCCGAGGCCGAGGTGAATGAGCTTGATCCCCTTGGTGCCACATTGCTGCGTGATCGAACCGAAAGTCTTCATCTCACGTTCCTTTCACGGGTGTGGCATGCGCGCCGCGAGGCGCCCGCAATGGACGTTCTCGATCGAAACGGGGTGAGAACCCGGCACATCGTGCCAAGCGCGGACCGGACCGATCCCAGGTCGGGCAGGAGCGGCTCGACGAGCTCGCCCGATGCCGCGTCGATCACCGACCGCATCGCCTCCTCGGCGGAGAAGCTCTGCGCGCGGCCGCCGGCGGGGCTTCTCGGGCCTGGGATCATGCGCGCATCTGACGGGATCGACGCCCCCCGCGCATCGGGGCGTACCCTACTTATTGGCCGTGCACCGGATCGGCTCACGAGCCGCGCGTCGTGGCGACGTCACGGACCACTCGATCCCGCTGGCGTACCCGGGTTTCGAACGTCGTCCCGCGAGGATTGGAACCCGGAGCGCCCGTCCGGCACAATCGGCGCCGATGTCTTGCCGGACCCACGCGCTCGTCCTCGTGACGCTCGCGCTCGCCCCGGTGATCACGGGTGGCGTACGTCGCGCCGACGCCAGCGAGATCGTCGTCATGATGCGGGATCGCGTCGGGCGGGACTCGGACCTCGATGCGAAGCCGCTCACGCCCGAAGAGCTCGCGCGGCTGCAGCAATCCGCGGGAGTCACCCTTCGCCCGGTTCGGCTCGCCGACGACGGAGCGCAGGTGCTGGCGCTTCCGGCCGCGCTCGACCAAGGCGCCGCGCGCGACATCCTCGCCGATCTCCGCGGGCTGCACGAGGTCGTCTACGCCGATGACGATCTCGTGACGCCGCTCGCCTCCGACATCCCCGCGGGAATGGTCGATCGCATCGTCATCCGGCTGGACGACCGGGGCTCGCGTGATGCCTCCGATGCGGGGATCGCGATGCCGCAGGAGACCGTTCGCGCGCTCTCCGCCGTCGCCGGCGTGCCTCTCTTCTACGAGCGGCCCGTCTCGGGCGGCGCGTACGCGCTCCGTCTCTTCCAGCGGCTCGCCGGAGCCGAGGTCGCGCGCATCGCGAAGCGTCTCGCCGCCGACTCGCGCGTCGCGTACGCGGAGCCGGCAGCGCGAGGTCGCTTCCAGGCGATCCCCGACGACCCGCTCTTCGCGAAGCAATGGGACCTCCTCGCGACGCCGGCGGGAATCAACGCGCCCGCGGCGTGGGAGAGGACCGCCGGCAACCCCGACGTCGTCGTCGCGGTGCTCGACTCGGGGATCGTTCGCGATCATCCCGATCTTCGCGGGCGCACGCTCCAGGGCTGGGACTTCGTCTCCGACGTCCGTCGCTCGAGCGACTGGAATGGCCGCGATCCCGATCCCGGAGATCCGGGCGACGCGACCGCCGCCTCCGAGTGCGCCGCCGGCGACCCTTCCTCCGAGTCGACGTGGCACGGGACGCACGTCGCGGGAATGATCGGCGCGCGCGCGAACGACGGCGTCGGGATCGCGGGAGTCGCTTCGGGTGCGCGCCTTCTTCCCGTGCGCGTCGGCGCGAAGTGCGGCATCGATCCGATCGACCTCGCGGACGCGGTCCGCTGGGCCTCGGGCGCGGTCGTTCCCGGAGCACACCTCGCGGACGTGCCGGTCGCGAACCCGCAGCCGGCGCGCGTCCTCAACCTGAGCATGGAGTTCCCCGGTCCGTGTCCGCGCTTCCTGCAAGATGCGATCACCGCCGCGACGAAGGCCGGTGCGCTCGTCGTCGCCGCGGCGGGAAACGCCGCGAGCCCGGCCGAGCGCTACTATCCGGCGAACTGCGCGGGCGTGCTCGCGGTCGGCGCGACCGATCGGAGCGGCGGGCGCACGCCGTACTCGAACTACGGTCGCGTGCACGTCTCCGCGCCGGGCGGCTCGCTCGCCGCCTCGCCGGAGGAGGGCGTGCTCTCGACCTGGAACACGGGCAAGCGCGCGCCGGCCGCGCACTCCTTTGGCTTCAAGGAAGGGACGAGCATGTCCGCTCCGCTCGTCGCCGGCGTCGCGGCGCTCGTGCTCTCCCTCGATCCGTCGCTCGATCCCGGCGCCGTGCACAACCTCGTAGCGGACACCGCGCGCCCGTTCCCCGTCGGGACGGCCGCGGACTGCGTCTCGGACGGACCCCGCTCGTGCGGCGCGGGCATCCTCGACGCGGCGGCGGCGGTCGCCGCGACCCCGACACGGCAAGGAGAAGGATGATGGCGCAGCTCGGAACCTTCGGCGACGTCGCGGTCGATCTCGACCCTGCCGACCACGTCGCGACCGCGGAGATCCGCCGCGCGCCGAACAACTTCTTCGACAAGACGCTGATCGCCTCGCTCGCGGACGCCTTCGAGGCGCTCGACGCGAACCCGGACTGCCGCGCGATCGTCCTCTGCTCGGAGGGAAAGCACTTCTGCGCCGGCGCGAACTTCGGCGGCGGCGATCCGGGGATCGGCGGACCGGGGCGCCACCTCTACGACGAAGCCGTGCGCCTCTTCTCGACGAAGACACCCGTCGTCGCGGCGGTGCAGGGCGCCGCGATCGGCGGCGGTCTCGGGTTGGCGCTGATGCCGGACTTCCGCGTCGCCTCGCCCGAGGCGCGCTTCAGCGCGAACTTCGCGCGACTCGGCTTTCATCACGGCTTTGGCTTGACGGTGACGCTGCCGCGCGTCGTCGGGCCGCAGAAGGCTCTCGAGCTGCTCTACCTCGGCGCGCGCCTCAGCGGCGAGGAAGCGCTCGCGATCGGGCTCTGCGACCGGCTCGCGGCACCGGATCGCGTACGCGAGGAAGCGCACGCGCTCGCGGCGGAGATCGCCGTCTCGGGCCCGCTCGCGATCGCCTCGATCCGCGAGACGATGCGCGCCGGGCTCGCGGACCAGATCCGCATCGCGACCGACCGCGAGAAGGCCGAGCAGGACCGGCTCGAGAAGACCGAGGACTTTCGCGAAGGCATCGCCGCGATGGCGGAGCGGCGGACGCCGCGATTCCGCGGGCGCTGAGATCCGCTCGCGCGGAGGAGGAGTGGGCCGTGAGGAAGAGGGGGGAATCGGACGTCGACGCGTCGCTCCGTTACTGGGCCGAGATGTTCCGCTACGAGCTCTGTCGGAACCGCCGCGGCCAGGGCTGCGTGCCCCCGGACGCGGGGAAGACCTTCTGAACGTCGAATGGATCCATCCTCGAATCCCGCACCGAAGCCGGCCGAGATCGAGCCCGCCGAGAGGCGCGCCAACCCGGCGGCGATCCTGCGCAACTTCCTGAGGGAGCACTCCTTCGGGGAGATCGCCTCGCTCGTCACCGAGCACTACCTCGGCGCGCTCGTGCGCGGCTTCCCCGGGATGACGGGGGTCGGCCTCCGCTGGCTCCTCTACAAGATGCTCTTCAAGCGGCTCGACGGCTTCGCGTTCATCTACGCCGGAGCGCGCCTCGATCACGTCCGCGGCATCGAGGCGGGTGCTTCCTGCTCGGTCAACGCGGGCGCGTTCGTCAGCGGCCGGGGCGGCTTGACGCTCGGGAGCGGGGTCCTGATCGGACCGAACGCGGTGATCGTGTCGACGGACCACGTCTTCGACGGCGCTCGCCCGATCGCGGAGCAGGGACAGCTCCTGCGCCCGACGACGATCGGCGACGACGTGTGGATCGGCGCGAACGCGGTGATCCTCGCCGGCGTCAAGATCGCGACCGGAACGGTCGTCGCGGCCGGCGCTGTGGTGGGCAAGGACACGGAGCCGTATACGATCGTCGGCGGCGTGCCGGCGCGCGAGATCGGCCGTCGGAAGAACGCACCCGTCTAGCCGAAGACGAGCACGACACGCCCACTTCCCCATGCAGGCCCGCCACCGTCGCATCCGCGCCGCGCTCTTCGCCTGCGTCGTCCTTGCCGCCTTGGTCGCACCGCCCGAGCGGGCTCGCGCGGTCGACCCGAATCCGGCCGTGTTCGACCTCGGACGGATGTCGCTCGGCTTCTTCTCGGGCGCGGGCTTCGGCTTCGCGCGGCCCGGCTACGCCGGGGGCGAGACGGACGAGGTGCTCCTCGTGCCGTTCTACCCGCAGCTCGGGATCGGCATCTCCGGCCCGCTCGGCGGAGAGGCCTGGTACGCCGGCGCCTTCGAGATGATGCTCGAAGGGACTTTCCTCGTGAACACGAGCCCGCGCAGCGGCTTCGCGGGCGGCGGCGGTGTCCTCTTCCGCTACGACTTCCTCTCCGTCCCGCACGTCGTTCCCTACGCCGAGCTCGGCGGCGGAATGCTCGACCTCGAGTTCGACCTGAACGACCAGCGCGACGGCTTCAACTTCAGCCTCGACGGCGGCCTCGGCATCCGCTGGTTCATCGACGCGAACACGGTGCTGTCGCTCGCCTATCGCTGGCAGCACCTCTCGAACGCCGGAACGGCCCTGCCGAACGACGGCATCGACACGCACCAGCCGCTCCTCGGGATCTCCTACTACTTCGACAGCTGACGGCTCGCGGCCTGCGCTCTCGCGCGCGCCGGCGTACGGGCGCCGTGGAGCGCTGCCGCCTCCGCGAGCCTCGTCGCGATCTCCTCGCGAAGCGAAGCCGGCTCGAGGACCTCGACCCACGGGCTCGTCGCCATGATCCAGTTCGAGAGCTCGGTCGTGCCGCGCACCTTCATCTCGAGGTGCGTCCGCCCGTCCGGTCCTGCGAAGAAACACTGCGTCGGATGGATCTGCCGCGCGCGGAGGTACGCCTCCGTCTCGCGCGTCTGCAGCGCGAGCACGACGCGCGTCGTCTCGCCGTCGACGATGCCGAACATCCCGTTCGTGTAGCGCGCGGGATCGAACCCTTTCGGATACGGGAAGTGGATCTTCTCGCCGCTCTCGTCGAGCTTGACGGACACGGAGCGGATGCGGTCGACCGCGAGCCAGACGGCCTTCCGGTAGAGGTGGCTGTGGCCGAGGAGGTAGAGCCCGCCGCGGTGCTCGACGAGGCTCAGCGGGTCGAACTCGTGCTCGCGGCCCTCGCCGACGAGACCCGCGTAGTGGATCACGAGCCGATATTGCTCGATCAGCGCGCGCAAGAGGCGATCGATCTCGTCCTCCATGCCGGCGTAGCTCTTCGGCATGTAGGGCAGGGCGTAGAACTTCCGGTCCGCGTTCTCGAGGCGCCGTCGCGCGCCGGACGGAACCGTCTCGCGGAGCCGCTCCCACACGTCCTGGTTGAACGAGTCGAGGATCGTGCCCGAGAGGACGCGCGCGAGGCGGAGCGCGAAGAAGAGGAAGAGCACCTCCCACTCCGTCGTCGCGGGAGCGGAGCGATGGTCGGCGAAGCGCAGCACGCGGCGATCGCCTTGACGCACGACCTCGAGCAGCGGGCGTCCGCGCGCGTCGACGAGCTCACGGCGGCAGACCTCGAGGTAGCGCGCGAGCGTGCGCTCGGTGATGCGGAGCTCGTCGCGGATCGCCTCGAGGCTCCAGCCGTTCGGGCGGTCGCGGAGCTCGTGGACGAGCCGCGCGAGCCGCGTCGCCGCTCCATAGGTCGGCCGGCGGGCTTCCACCGGCTTCTTCTTCGCTCGGGCCATCGGGAGGTCCTCCGCCCGACAGCCGTTGTCGGGGCATGGGACTATACGTCGTTCCATGCAGAACGCGAACAGACGGCGAAGAAGAATTCTGGGTTGGCGGTTCCGGCCGGCGAGATCCCTCGATCCGGCGTGGCGCCGGCAGGGGCCGAGCCGGCTTTCCCCGACGAGCCCGACGTGGCTCGTCCTCGGCATCTGCCTGTCGATCGGGATCGCCTGGGGAGGGGCGGTCGGGGCCGGTGCCGAGGAGGGTGGAAGCGCCGCCGCCCGGAGCGAAGCCGCGATGCGCGACGCCTTCTGCGCGCTCGCCGAGGCCTCGGAGTCGGCGGCGGACACGTGCCTTCGTTGCCTCGCGCATGCGCCCGCCTGCGAGGAGCTGCCGTCGCGCCTTCGGGCGATCGATGCGCGGATCGCGCTCGTCGAGCGCGTCTCGGCGGAGCACGCGGTGACGATCGATGCTGCGGAACCGATCGACCCCATCGACGCGGGAACGTGCGGCGATCGCTGGTTCGACGCGGAGCAGCGGCTCGGCGAATGCATGCTCGTCGCCCTGATCGTCCCGCCCGACGCGGCGGAGCCCGACGCGGCGGCGCTCAGGCCATGATGTCTCGAACGACCTTGCCGTGTACGTCGGTCAGGCGGAAGTCACGCCCCTGGTGGCGATAGACGAGCTTCTCGTGGTCGATGCCGAGGAGCGCCAGGACCGTCGCGTTCAGGTCGTGCACGTGCACGGGATTCTCGACGGCGGTGTGACCGAGCTCGTCGGTGCGTCCGTGGACGTGACCCGCCTTGACGCCTCCGCCGGCGAGCCAGATCGTGAAGGCGTCGCGCTGATGGTCTCGCCCGGCGGCGGCGCCCGCGCCCGACTGGTCCTTCGACTGCGCCATCGGCGTGCGCCCGAACTCGGAGGCCCAGATCACGAGCGTGTCCTCGAGGAGCCCCCTCTGCGCGAGGTCGCGCACGAGCGCCGCGGCGGGCCGGTCGATCCGATTGCACTTCCCGGGGAGAACCGCGCGCAGGGCCGTGTGGTGATCCCAGCCGTTGTCGAAGATCTGGACGAATCGGACGCCGCGCTCGATCAGGCGCCGCGCGAGGAGGCACTGATTCGCGAATGCATTCCGACCGAGCGACGTGCCGTACATCTCCTGGATCGCCGCGGGCTCCCGTGAGATGTCGGTCGCCTCCGGGACGGACATCTGCATCCGGAAGGCGAGCTCGTACTGCGCGATCCGCTCCTCGATCTCGGGCGAGTGCCACCGCTTGGCCGCCGCACCGTCGATCTTCGCCAGGGCGGCGACCGCTTCGCGTTGATCCTCGCGCGTGACGCCCGGCGGATCGGCGAGAAAGTGGACGGGGGAGCCCTGATCGCGGAGCTCCACTCCCTGGTAGCGGGTCGGCAGGAAGCCGCTGCCCCAGCTCGCGCGGCCGCTCGCGGGCTGCGTCGGCGTCGAGACGAGCGAGACGAACGCAGGCAGGTCCTCGTTCTCGCTGCCGAGGCCGTACGCGACCCAGGAGCCGATGCTCGGCCGGCCGAAGCGGCCGATCCCCGTGAGGAGCTCGAGCTCCGCCGGAGTGTGGTTGAACTCGTCCGTCTGCATCGAGTGGATCACGGTGACGTCGTCGACGATGTCGCGGAAGTGCGGCAGGAGCTCGGACACGCCGACGCCGGCGCGCCCGACGCGCTCGAACCGGTACGGAGAGCCGAACAGCACCGGGCTCTGGCGCAGGAACGCGAACCGCTTCCCGACGAAGAGCTCGTCCGGGCAGGCGTCGCCGTCGTGCCGGAGGAGAGTCGGCTTCGGATCGAGCAGGTCGAGCTGCGACGTCCCGCCGACCATCGTCAAGTAGATCACGCGCTTCGCCTTCGGTGCGAAGTGCGGCGGAGCCGAGAAGCCGCCGGCGAGCGCGGCGCGCGCTTCGCGTGCGAGCCATCCGCCGGCCGCGACCGACACGAGGCTCGTTCCGAGGTGGCCGAGGAAGCGTCGCCGCGTCACGCGCGGCTCTCGTTCTCGTTCGATCACGGCTGCTCCTATCCTCGCGTGATCGTCTCTTCGAGGTTCAGGATCACTCGCGTCGCATGGAACCAGCGGGCGAGCTCGTCCGGATCGACGCCCGGGCTCGGTGCGAAGCCCGCGGCGCTCGCGGCGAGTGCGGCGAGTGGAGAGGGGCGCTCCGCGGAAGGCGCGTCCGCGCCTGGCCGCTCGAGGAGCTCGCGAACGACCGAGGTCTCGAGGGAGGTCGGTGGGCGCGCGAGCGCGAGGCGGAACGCCCAGTCGATCCGCTCGTCCGTGGAGCCGGAAGGACGGCTCCGCAGGACGCGATCGGCGAGGGAAAGCGCTGCCTCGACGTAGACCTCGTCGTTCAGGAGCGTCAGGGCCTGCAGCGGCGTGTTCGAGCGGAAGCGAGAGGCCACGCACGAGGTCCGGTCTCCCGCGTCGAAGGCGACGAAGCTCGGATAGGGCGAGGTCCGCCGCCACACCGTGTACACCCCGCGCCGGTAGCGGCCCTCGCCCCGGTCCGGCTCGTACTTGACCGCGAAGAGCCCGTTCGGGCGCCACACGCCCGGGGGCTGCGGCGGATGGGCGGGTGGCCCGCGCCTCTTGGGCGAGAGCAGCCCCGCGATCTGCAGGGCGTTGTCGCGGATCGTCTCCGCCGGAAGGCGAAGGCGCGGGCTCCGCGCGAGGAGGCGGTTGTCGGGGTCCTTCTCGAGCGTCCCCGGGTCCGCCGGGAGAGCCGACTGCCGATACGTCGCGGAGCGCACGATCTCGCGAATCATGTGCTTGCGGCTCCAGCCGGACCCGGCGAGCTCCGTCGCGAGCCAGTCGAGGAGACCCGGGTGCGTCGGCGGCTCGCCGCGCGTCCCGAAGTCCTCCGGGGTCGCGACGAGGCCGCGACCGAAGAGCTCTCCCCACCACTGGTTCACGGCGACGCGCGCGAAGAGCGGGTTCGCCGGCGAAGCGACCCAGCGCGCGAGGCCGAGGCGATTGCGCGGCTCGGATCCCATCGGCGGGAGCGAGGCCGGCGTGCCCGGCGTCACGACGTCACCGGGCGACTGCGGATCGCCGCGCTCGAACACGCGCGTCGTGCGCGGCTCGGCGAGCTCCTCGACCACGTGGGCCCGCGGAGGCGGCGGGACCTCTTCGATCTCGCGCGCGGCGCGGTGGAACGCGGGCGTGAGCTCCGGAAGCCGGCCCGCGCGAGCCATCGTGCGGACGAGCGTCTGATCCGCCGGCGAGAGCTCCTCGGGGGTCTGATCGCGCAGCCGGGAGAGGAGCGGGCCGCGCAAGGTCACGATCGACGGATCCGCGGACGTGGTCTGGATCCGGAGGCGGCCGATCGTCTTTCCCGAGGGCGTCGCCTGACGGATCGTGATGCGAAACGACGTGCGGCCGTCGCCGGCAGCCGCGACCGGCCGGAGTGGCGCGACGACGATCCATTGATCTCCGCCCAAAGCGCCCGCCGACCAGCCCGTCGCCGGATCTCCGTCGATCGCCGACGCGGCCGTTTGCGGCGCGCTGCTCGCGTTCGTCCAGGCGAGCTCGAGCGGAGTCTCCTTCTCGCCGTCGACGAGAGCGATCTCGATCGCGTTCAGCGTGAACTCCCGCAGGACGGGATCGCCTCGCCCGGGACCGCCGCCGGGCAGCGCCGGATCCGCGAGGCCCTCGATGCGAAAGCCGGTGACGAGCGACGAAGGTGTCTCCACCTCTACGACGTACGTCGAGGCTTCGGGCACGTCGCTCTCGACGAGGATCGAGCCGTCGTCGAGCACGCGATGCGTTTCGCCGGCGCTGCCGGAGAACGAACCCACCGGCTGCACGGCCCAGCGGGGCGCGCCTTCGCGGATCTTCGCGCCGATCTCGCCCGCCCAGGGCTTCCACCAGTCCGCGCCGAACGCGCTCTCGAGCCGCGACTGGACGAGCGCCGCCGTCTTCGGCCGGATGCCGTCGAAGCGCCCTGCCGCCGCTTGCTCGAGCACGTGCGCCCGCTCCTCCGGCGTGATCGGCGGCGCCTCGGGCAGCGTCTCGTGCAGGATCGCGTCGACCTCGTCGAGGAGCCGCCGCGCGACGTCGCGCCCTCGCGCGACGTCCTCCGGCAGAGGAGGAAGCTCGAGCGTCGGTGCTTCCGGGCGCAGTGCCGCTGCGCCGTCGCGATCGAAGACCGCCGTCTCCTTCGTCGTGCCGTCGAAGAACGCGAGCAGGCGGTAGTAGTCGCGCTGCGTGAAGGGATCGTACTTGTGGTCGTGACATTGCGCGCACTCGATCGTCGTTCCGAGCATCGCCGAGCCGAGCGTGTTCACGCGATCGAAGACTTGCGCGATCCGCGCGTCCTCCTCGTGGACGCCGGCCTCGAGATTGAGCGGGGCGGCGCGCAGGAAGCCGGTCGCGATCTTCTGGTTCGCCGTCGCGTCCGGAAGGAGGTCTCCCGCGAGCTGCTCGATTGCGAACTGGTCGAACGGCATGTCGTCGTTGATCGCGTCGATCACCCAGTCGCGATACGGCCAGTTCGAGAGCATGACCTCCGACATGAATCCGGTCGAGTCGGCGTAGCGGGCGAGATCGAGCCACGAGCTCGCCCACCGCTCGCCGAAGCCGGGCGAGGCGAGGAGGCGATCGACCATCGCGTCCCAGCGCTCGGGCGACGGATCGGCGACGAAGGCTTCGACGTCCTCCGGCGGCGGGGGCAGTCCGACGAGGTCGAGCCAGAGCCGTCGCACGAGCGTCGACGGGTCCGCCTCGGGCGCCGGAGCGATCCCCTCGCGCTCGAGGCTCGCGAGGACGAAGCGGTCGATCGAGCTCCGCGGCCACGCCCCGTCCTTCACCTCGGGAAGCGGCGGGCGAGGCGGCGCGTGATACGCCCAGTGCGCCGGCGCCTCGTCCGGCCACTCCGCACCTTCGTCGATCCAGCGTGCGAGGAGCACGATCTCCTCCGGCGCGAGCGGATCGTGATCCTTCGGCATCCGCTCCTCGGGGTCGGAAGAGGAGACGAGCTCGTAGAGCGGGCTCAGGTCCGCGGCGCCCGGAACGATCACCGGGATCCCCGATTCGGACGGGGTGAGTGCGTCCTTGCGGTTCGTGAGGCGGAGGTCGCCCTTGCGCTCGGTCGAGCCGTGACACTCGTAGCAACGGCTTCGCAGGATGGGCTCCACCTGCGAGCGGAAGTCGACGGCGACGACGGGAGAGGACGGCGTCCACGCGCGCAGCGCGAACGCCGGGCGGGGCGCAGCGGCGTCCGCGAGGATCGCGGCGAGGAGAGCGCCGACGAGCGCGAGCTCGACGAAGCGTGCGCGCCGCGGCGTCGAGGCGCGCACGAGCGCGTCGAGAAACACGCCGGCGAGGAGACAGAACGGTGCCTCCATCGGCATCGCCGAGCGCGCGTGGATGAACCACGTGCCGGCGAACGGCACCATCGTCGCGAGGAGCCATCCGCCGAGCACGAGCGAGAGCGAAGCGAGCCGCCCGAGCTCCCCTCGCGCGGCCGCGACCGCGGAGCCGAGAGCGACGAGCGCGAGCACGAACCACGTCGCGGCGGGCGTCGCCTGGAGGAGGAGGACGAAGAAGCCGCCGACGTTGCTCAGCACGTGCCAGCCGAGGTGCGGCAGGTAGTAGCCGCCCGGCATCGGCAGGCGCGACGGGCCGATCAGGAGATAGCGAAACGGCACGTACGCGAGGAGCAGCAGCAGATGCGGCAGGCTCGCCCGGAGAGCCGTCCGCACGCGGGCGCCGAAGGTGCCCTCGGCGACGTGAAAGCCGAGCAGCAGGAGCGGCCCCGGTAGCGTCATCCCGAGCTCGTTCGAGAGGAGCGTCGCCACGAAGGCGGCGACGGACGCCGCCTGGAAGCGCCGGTCGTTCCGGAGGCGATACTCGAGGAACAGCGCGACGCAGAGGACGTAGAAGAAGCAGCCGGCGACCGTCTGGAATCCGGAGGCCCAGAAGAGGCTTCCCTCGAGCGACGGGTACAGCGCGACGCTCGCCGCGCCGACGAACATCGCGACGCGCGGATCGAAGTCGAGCCGTCGCGCGATCCGCCACACGACGGCTCCCGAAGCGAAGTGGAGGACGAGGCTCGCCAGCAAGTACGGAAACGGGTCGAGACCGGCAAGCGCAAAGAGCGCCGAGAAGTAGACCTCGATCGTCAGCGGGCGGTAGCTCCACCAGCCTCTCTCGCCGAGCGGCAGGAACGTGTGCCACCAGTCGCGACCGGTCTGCGCGCCGCGCAGGAAGTAGAAGTCGTCGCCGTAGAACCACTCGCGGCTCGCGAGGATCACGCAGGCGGCGGCGAGCGCGAGCACGACGACCAGCGTCGCCGCGACGTAGGCTCGCGAAGGACGAGGGACATCGGCGACTCTCATCTTCGACGACCGAGTGGCTGCCGCGACGGTACCACGCCCCTCTCGAGCCGGGCAACGCGACCGCTTGCGGAGGCCGCGTTCGACTGCTTGTCGCTCTTGCGATTCGATCGGGAGCGGAGGACGCATGGACATCCAAGGAGCCGGAGCGATCGTCGTCGGTGGAGCGTCGGGAATGGCGCGGGCGACGGCCCGCGATCTCGCCCAGCACGGCGCCAAGGTCGTGATCTTCGACCTGCCGAAGTCGAAGGGCGCCGAGGTCGCGGAGGAGATCGGCGGCGGGACGCAGTTCTTCCCGCTCGACATCATGGACGAGGCCGCGGTCGAGAGCACGATCGAGAAGGCGGTGCAGGCGCTCGGTGGACTGCACATCGGCGTGAACGTCGCCGGCTGGGGCTGGGCGCAGCGCACGATCACGCGCGACGGACCGCATCCGCTCGATCCGTTCCGCAAGGTGATGGAGATCAACGTCGTCGCGACGTTCAACCTGATCCGGTTGCAGGCGCATCACATGAGCAAGAACACGCCGAACGCCGACGGCGAGCGCGGCGTCATCCTTTGTACGTCCTCGATCGCCGCGTACGAAGGGCAGATCGGACAGGCCGCCTACAGCGCTTCGAAGGCGGCCGTCGCCGGGATGATGCTGCCGATCGCGCGCGACCTCGGGAGCCTCGGCATCCGCTGCAATGCGATCGCACCGAGCCTCTTCGACACCGGACTGATCGCTCCGCTGCCGGATCAGATGAAGAGCGCGCTGATCGAGGACGCCGCCTTCCCGCGCCGCATGGGCAAGCCCGAGGAGTACGCGCGTCTCGCGCGCGCGATCATCGAGAACCCGATGCTCAACGGAGGGACGATCCGTCTCGACGCGGGGCAGCGCTTCCGTCCGAAGTAGACTCGCGCGGCACGCGGAGCGTGATCCGCGTCCCCTGGTTCGGCGCGGTGTCGACCTTCGGCGCGTACGCGCGCCCGTACAGGTGGACGAGCCGGTCGCTCACGTTCCGGAGCCCGACGCCATTCGACGACGCCGCGCGCGGACCGTCCGTCATGCCGACGCCGGTGTCGTGGACGCCGACGACGAGCTCTCCGCCGCTGACGCGCGCCTGCACCGACACGGTGCCGCCGCCGACCTTCTTCGAGATGCCGTGGCGCACGGCGTTCTCGACGAGCGGCTGCAGGATCAGCGTCGGGACGATCCAGCTCCTTGCGCGGTCCTCGACGTCGAACTGCACGCGGAGCTGCTCGCCGAAGCGGGCGCGCTCGATGTCGAGATAGCCGTCCGCGATCTCGAGCTCGTCCGCGAGCGTGACGAAGGCGCGGTCCTTCGACGACAGGAGATAGCGGAAGATCTCGGCGAGCCGCTCGACGCAGGCTTCCGCGCGCTCCGGATCGGTCGAGATGAGGTGCGCGATCGAGTTCAGGCTGTTGAACAAGAAGTGCGGATCGATCTGCGCGCGCAGTGCCTCGAGCTGCGCGGAGGCAGCGAGCTCGTCCGCGCGCCGAGCGCGGTTCTCGAGGCGGAGCATCGGCGCCCAGCTCTGGTTGAACTGGAGCACGCACATCGCCGCGACCGGCAGGATCGGCAGGAGGAAGTACGTGATCGCCCGCTCCGCGATGAGGCCGCCCTGGCCGTCGCGTGTGAACATCCAGACCCGGTACTCGGCGATCAGGACCGCGTTCACGACGAGGAACGACGTCGCGGTCATCGCGAGAACGGCGATCACGGCCTGCAGCGCGATCCGTCCGAGCCAGGACTCCGTCTCGATCCGGGGAAACGTCCGCGAGCAGATGAAGAAGTAGGTCGCGCCGAAGGCGAGCGCACCGAGAGGATAGGTGACGAGCGGCTCCAGGCTCTCGGCCGCGATCGCGCCGAAGAGCCCGAGGAGGAGCCCGGTGACGAGCGCACCGGAGGCGACATGCCGGCCCTGGCTGCGCAGGAGGGTCGGTGAGAAGGGGCTGGAGTAGGCCATGGATCCTGCCCGCGAGGCTACCACCCGGGCACGCGCGCTTCGATCGCCGAATCCGCTTTGATAGGGCTCTCGGTAGCGCTGCGAAAACGACGATGGTGCGCACCCATCGGAGCTTCTGTCGGTTCTGTCACGCCATCTGCGGCATCGAGGTGGACGTGGAGGGGAATCGCGCGGTCGCCGTTCGCGGGGATCCGGCGCATCCGATCTCGAAGGGCTACCTCTGCGTCAAGGGCCGCGCGCCGGTCTCGGGAATCCCCCGGCAGAGCGCGATCCCGGTCCGCGTCCGCGCGCTGACGCCGGCGGAGCTCGCGGCGATCGCCGGCGAGGACGGGCTCAGCGCGACTCGCGCGCCGCGCTGACGCTCGCGCGGAGACGTCCGAGGTCGCGCAGGTAGAGCAGCGACAGCGGGACCCGCATCACGACGAACACGATCGGCAAGACGAAGCCGAAAGCGAGGAGGGCCGCCTCGGACGCGTACGGGCGATAGAAGTACACCACGGCGGCTTGCTGCGTCCCGAGCCCCGCCGGCGTGATCGGCAGCGTTCCCATCAAGAGGATCACGGGCACCGTCGCGGCGAGCTCCGCGAGGGGGACGTGGGCTCCGAAGGCCGGCAGCGCCACCCAGAAGAAGGCGATGAACCCCGCGAAGTAGACCGACCGGTATCCGACGACGACCAGCGCGTCGCGCAGACGCGCCTCCGTGTGCGTGCGGAAGATCGGCAGCGTCGTGATCCGCCGCATCCATCCCCACGACGGCTTCCAGGGGGACGGGAAGAAAGCGAGCGCACCCGCGAGCACCGCGACGAGGACCAGCGCGCCGTTCCGCACGTTCTCGAGGCCGAGCTCGCCGGGCATCGACGAGACGCCGACGAGCGCGACGGCCGACAGGATCAGCCCGTCGATCAGGTTGTAGAAGAGCATCGTGCTCGCCGCCTCCGCCAGGGGCACGTCCTTCACATGGGAGAGATGGAGAACGATCCCGCCGGACCCCAGGTTCCAGTTGACGACCGCGAGGAGATAGGTGAGCGCGCGGATCGAGCACGCCTCGCTCAGCGAGAACGGGGCGTGGAAGCGCGTGAAGAGATAGGAGAGGACCGCCGCGTCGAGCCAGAACCAGATCAGGACGCAGGCAAGTGCGGCGGGAACGAGCAGGCCGAGCTGGGCGCCCCGCAGGGCGGCGAGCGTCTCGCGGGTCGAGACCTGACGCAGCAGGATCCACACGAGGACGCCGGCGAACGCCCACGGGAGGACCCTGCGAGCGCCCGCGAGGAGCTGCTCGCGGAAGCGGGCGCCGTCGGGCGCCGTCTCGTCGACGGGCATTCCGCCAGTGTGCCGAGCGCGTGCGAGATGACGCAAGACCGTATGAACTTCCCGTTTCATCTATGGAGTCCCGCGGGCGGAAGCCTCGGCGAGCCAGAAAGTCGATTGCGACGAGCGACCAGCGTGCTAGGACGGAGCCCTGACGACGCACCGTCCATCCCCGCGCTCGCGCGGGCGCGGCCTGATGCGCGAACCCGCCGGCCCACCCGGGGCCGCGAGAGTACCGATTCGGAGGAGAGGAGTGCGATGAAGCGGATCAACTGGATCACGGCGATCTTCCTTATCGCGACGCCGATCGGCGCCCTGCTCTGGGGAGCGCTGCACGTCCGCTCCGAAGGGCTCGACCCGCGCGCCTTGGCGTTCTTCGCGGTCTACTTCGTCGCGACCAGCATGAGCATCACGGCGGGCTACCACCGCCTCTTCGCGCATCGCGCCTACGAGGCGCGCCCGCTCGTCCGCGCCGTGTACCTCCTGCTCGGCGCCGCGACCTTCCAGCACTCGGCGCTCTCGTGGTCGTCGGACCATCGCCTGCACCACCGGAACATCGATCGCGACGGCGATCCGTACAACGTGCGCAAGGGCTTCTGGTGGGCCCACATGGGCTGGCTCCTCTTCACGGACCACAAGAAGTCGCGCTTCGAGAACGTCCCCGACCTGCAGTCCGACTGGATGGTCGTCGCGCAGGATCGCTTCTACCTCCCGATCGCGATCGCGATGGGCTTCGGCCTGCCGCTCGCCATTGGCGCGGCGCTCGGGAATCCGTGGGGCTTCCTCCTCTGGGGAGGGCTGATCCGCGTCGTCCTCGGACACCACACGACGTTCCTCGTGAACTCCCTCGCGCACACGCTCGGGCGCCGTCCGTACGAGCCGGCGTTCTCCGCGCGCGACAGCTTCGTCACGGCGGTCCTCACGTTCGGCGAGGGGTACCACAACTTCCATCACCGGTTCGCGAGCGACTACCGGAACGGCGTGCGCCGCTTCCACTGGGACCCGACGAAGTGGCTCATCCGTGGCCTCGAGGGCATCGGGCTCGCCTCGAACCTCCGGCGCGTGCCGCGCGAGCGCATCATGGCGGCGCGGCTCCGCTCGGATCGAGCGCGTGTTCTCGCGCGCGTGCAGGAGAGCTCGCACGACGCGGTCGCCGCGGTGCAGCGTCAGGCGGCGGAGGTCTCGGCGATGGTCGAGCGCGCCGTGGCGCGGCTCGGCGAGCTCGAGCGCGAGCTGCTGCGCCTTCGCTCGCTGCGCGGGACGACCGAGCACCGTCGCGCCGTGAGGGTCGATCTGAAGGTCGCGCGGCGCGAGTTCCGCGACGCGTGGCGCCGCTGGAAGGAAGAGCTCGCGCGGTTCGTCGAAGCCCGGGACGGCGCGGGTACCGCGACGGCCTGAGCGAACGCGGGCGGGCGGCTCAGCGTCCCGGGCGCACAAGCTGGCTCGCGAGGACCGTGTCGAACGCGCGGTCCGGCAGCCAGCGCCGCGTCGCCATCAGCATGCGCGCGGCGAGCGTCACGGGGTAGCGCGAGCGCGGCCGGCGCGCCGTGACCGCCTTCTCGATCGCCTTCGCGACGTCCTCCGGCGTTCCGGCGAGGGCGCCCATCGGTCCATCGTAGGCGTCGCGGATCGACTGCTTCAGCCCCTCGCGGAACGGCCCGTATGGCGAATCGGCGCCCGCGCTCGCACCGAGCGAGTCGATCTTCGCGATCGCGGTGTTCGCGAACTCTGTCCGGATCGGCCCCGGCTCGACGACGACCACGTCGATCCCGAAGCCGCTCGTCTCGAAGCGAAGCGCGTCGCTCAGCGCCTCCACGGCGTACTTCGTCGCGTGGTAGAACGCGCCGCCCGGGAGCGTCAGACGGCCGCCCATCGAGCTGAGATTGACGATCCGGCCGAAGCGCTGGCGTCGCATCCCCGGGAGGCAGAGCTGCGTCAGGCGCACGAGGCCGAAGACGTTCGTCTCGAACTGCCGGCGGATCTCCTCCATCGGCACTTCCTCGAACGGGCCCTCGGAGCCGTAGCCGGCGTTGTTGATCAGGACGCCGACGGCACCTTCGGCCGCCTCGATCGTGCGCACCGCCTCGCGCATCGAGGTCTCGTCGCAGACGTCGAGCGGGATCGTCTTGCAGCCCTGGCCCGCGAGGTCGGCGATCGACTCGGCGCGGCGGGCGCTCGCGTAGACGGGCAGGCCCGCGGCAGCGAGCCGGACCGCCGTCGAGCGGCCGATCCCCGTCGAGCATCCGGTGATCAGCGTCGCTTTCGAGATGGAGTTGCTCATCGCTCCCTCCTGTCAGAAAAGCTCCGGCAAGGCCATGGACGTCGGTCGTCACCCGATCCCGGCCGCGGCGGCGTACACCGCTTCGAGGCTCGCCCGTCTCTCGCCCGAGGCGTGAGCTCGCCGAGTACTTCGCGGGCGAGCGCGGCTACTTCTCCGTGCCGGTCGATCTCTCGTCGATGCGCTCGTTCCAGCGGAGTGTTCTCGAGACGGCTTGCCGGATCCCGCTCGGCGAGGTGCGCTCGTACGGCTGGGTCGCCGCGGGTGCCGGGCATCCGGGCGCGGTGCGCGCGGTCGGAACGGCTCTCGGGACGAATCCCGTGCCGCTGATCGTTCCGTGTCACCGCGTGATCCGCTCGGACGGGAGCATCGGCGGCTACGGCGGCGGTCTGCCGCTGAAGCGACGTCTCCTCCGGCTCGAGAGCGAGATTCCGGCGCTGATCGGCATCGTCTCGACGAAGACGGTGTGCCGCGCGGGCTGTGCGAGCTTGCGCGGGAGGAGCGAGGCCGAGCGCGTCACGTTCTCCTCCGTCGAGGAGGCGCGCGTTGCCGGCTATCGTCGCTGCGCGACGTGTCGACCGGATTGAAACCCTTTGCGACTCGGAACGAGCTGGGATATGGCGGCCGCGGAGCAAAGGAAACGGTCCCGAGCGGGACGTACGGGGAGGAGGTCGCGTGATGCGTCGTTGGATGGTGGCTGTGCTCGCGGTCGCGAGCGTCTGCTTGGCGGTCGGTGGAGTCGGCGCTGCGGAAGGCGACAGCGAGAAGCCCGTCGGAAAGATCAAGCTCACCGCGGAGTCCGTCGCGGTCGGCGTCGGCTACTCCTGGGGAAGCGGCGTCCTCACCTTCGGGGGCAAGGAGTACAAGTTCAAGGTGACCGGCCTCTCCGCCGGTGCGACCGTGGGCGCGTCGCGCATGGAGGCGGTCGGCGACGTGTACTACTTGAAGAAGCTCTCCGACTTCAATGGCAACTACACGTCGTTCTCCGCGGGCGCGACCATCGGTGGCGGCGGCGGCATCATCAAGATGCGCAACCAGAACGGCGTGCACCTGAGCCTGCAGGGAACGACGCAGGGCTTGAAGCTGACGGTCGCGGCCGACGGTCTGAAGATCCAGATCGAGTAGGACGCAGCAGCGGCGACGCTTCCTACGGGATGTAGTACATCGGGTTCGGCAGCTTGAAGGTGGCCTCCGAGAGGCCACCTTCGAGATCGCTCCACTGGTCTCCGACGTTGACCACGATGCGATAGCCGCGCTTTTCGATCTCGCGGCGCGCGGCCGACTTGTAGGGCACGACCGAGGGCTTCGCGTAGCCGTTCGGCTTCAGGACGAGCCCGCGCCACTGGTCGTAGCCCGCCGAGCGGAGCTGGCGCTCGGTCGCGTCGCGAAGCCGCTCGCGCCGGCCCGTGACGAAGAAGACCGCGACGCCGCGCTCGACGGCGTGCCGATAGAGGGCGAGCACCCCGACGTTGGGCGGCGCGATCGCCTCGCGCACCCACTGGTCCCAGTACTCCGGAACGAATCCGAACTCCTGCTGGAGCTGGATCGCGAACGTCGAGAGGGCCGTGTCGTCGATGTCGAGAACGAGCGCGGGACCGCCCTTCGTCGGCGAGATCGGCTCCGGCACGGCCGTGTCCAGCGCCTTCTGCGCACGCTTCGACACCTGGTCGAGCTGCTTCTTCCAGAGCCCGCTCTCGTTGTACTGGACGATCCGTTGCTTGACGACGGCGAGGTTCGGGAGCTCCTTGCCGTCCTTCAGGACGACGCCGGAGCTCTGGAGGCCGGGGCTGCCGGCGGCGGAGGCGACCTGCGTCGGCTGCTCCGAGCCGAGCGGCGCGTGCACCGGAGTGCAGGCGGCAAGCGCGAGGCAGGCGAGGAGCAGCGCCGCCAAGGTGCTGTTCCATCGACGCGCGTTCTGGCGAGCGCTCATCGACATGAGATCGTCTCGCCTTTTTCAGCATGCGCGCGGGTGTCACAGCAAGTAAACGCGAGGTCCCGGCTTTCAGTGCTCCGTCCCCTCCTTCCGGCGCGGGCCGGAAGGCTCTACGCCGGGCCGACGGCGCGGGTGACGCTGTCGAGGAGCTGCTTCGCCGTGAACGGCTTCGGGATCGTGTGCGCCGCGCCGAAGCTCCGCGCGGTGCGAAGGAGATCCGACTTGTCGAGCGCGGCGCTTCCCCCCGAGACGGCGATGATCTGCAGACCGGGCCATCCCCTTCGCAGCTCGAGGATCGTCTCGAACCCCTCCTTCTCGGGCATGATGAGATCGGTGATCACGAGATCGCAGTTCGAAGCACGATGCATCTCGAGGCCGAGCTTGCCGTTCGGCGCCTGGACCACTTCGTGGCCGGCGCGCTCGAGGACCATGCGCACCATCTCGCGGACGGTGCGGGAGTCGTCGATGACGAGGATGCGAGCCACGCGTTCGGGAGTCTCCTGGCGGTCCCATCGGCGTTCCCGGAGCGGATCTGGAGTCCGAAGAGGCGCGCTTCCGAGCGTCCGCCCGATCGGATGAGATGCCTTCTGCGGCCCGTTTGACCGGATACGCCCGCGTTTCGTAAGCGAACCGGCAGGAGGACGACGATGCTGATCGTGGCTGGCACCATCACTTTCGACCCTACGAAGAGCGCCGAGCTTCAGGCGGCGTTCGACACGATGCGCGTGGCGACGCTCGAGGAGCCCGGCTGCCTCGCCTACCAGGCCTGGGCGGACCGGAAGGACCCCGGAACGGTCTTTCTCTTCGAGAAGTGGAAGAGCCAGGAAGCGCTCACGACGCACTTCCAGACGCCGCACATGGCGGCGTTCGGCGCGGCTCTCGGGTCGTGCGGGATCACCGGGATGGACGTGAAGAAGTACGAGATCTCGGCCGAAGGCTCGGTTCCCTGAGGCGGCGGGAAGCGAACGAAGGGAACGACATGAAGCTCGGTCGGATCGGCATCTGGGCCTTTCTCGACATGCTCCCGGCCGCGGAAGCGCAGGCGGCGGCACGCGAGGTCGAGGACCTGGGGTTCGAGGCGCTGTGGATTCCCGAGGCGATCGGTCGCGAGATCTTCACGAGCTCGGCGATCCTCCTCGCGGGAACGAAGAAGCTCGCGATCGCGACCGGCATCGCGAACGTGTGGGCGCGCGATGCGATGGCGATGGCGAACGCGCAGCGGACGCTCTGCGAAGCGTATCCCGAGCGCTTTCTCCTCGGGATCGGCGTCAGCCACGCGCCGCTGATCGACGCCGTGCGCGGGCATCACTATGCGAAGCCGCTCACGTACATGCGGAAGTACCTCGACGCGATGGATCAGGCGCCGTTCGCCGGCGCACCGCCGCCGAGCCCGCCGCGGCGCGTGATCGCAGCGCTCCATCCGAAGATGCTCGAGCTCGCGCGCGAGAAGAGCTGGGGCTCGCATCCGTACTTCGTTCCGCCCGAGCACACGGCGCGCGCGCGGAAGGCGCTCGGAGCAGACCGGCTTCTCGCGCCGGAGCAGGCGGTCGTCCTCGAGACGGACCCGGCGAAGGCGCGCGCGATCGCGCGCCAGCACATGGCGATCTACCTCGGTCTCCCGAACTACTGCCGGAACCTCTTGACGCTGGGCTTCACGCAAGAGGACCTCGCGAGCGGCGGGAGCGATCGCCTCGTCGACGCGATCGTCGCCTGGGGCGACGTAGAGACCGTGCGCGCGAGGGTGAAGGCGCACCACGACGCCGGCGCCGACCACGTCTGCCTGCAGGCCCTCGAGGCGAACATGGCCGAGCTCCCGCGCGGCCAATGGCGCCAGCTCGCGAAGGCGCTCCTCTAAGCTCGGCTGAGCTCGGGCTCCGGAAACCTCTGGCCGCTCCTACAGCGGCTTCGCGACCGGGAGCAGGGAGTCGAACTTCGGCTCGCGCTTCTCGGCCTTCGCCTGGAACGACTCCATCATGTCGGCGGGCTGGAACATGCCCGTCTGCCACGTCGCGATGTAGTTGAGCGAATCCGCGACGCTGTGGTCGCGGGCGTAGTTGACCATCTCCTTCGTACCCCAGATCGCGAGCGGCGAGCGCGAGGCGATCTCGCGCGCGACCTGCATCACGCCGTCGAGCAGGGCTGCATGGTCGTCGAAGACCTCGTTGACGAGCCCGACCTCGCGAGCCCGCGCGGCGGGCATCCGGCGGCCCGTGTACGCGAGCTCGCGGACGATTCCCTCCGGCACGATCTTCGGGAGGCGCTGCAGCGTGCCCACGTCGGCCGTCATGCCGATGTTGATCTCCTGGATGCAGAAGAACGCGTCGCGCGTCGCGTAGCGCATGTCGCAGGCGGAGATCATGTCGACCGCACCGCCGATGCAGCCGCCGTGGACCGCCGCGATCACCGGCATGCGCGCCTTCTCCAAGGCCGTGAAGCTCTCCTGCAGCTCGAGCACGTTCAGGCGCATGTTCGCGCGCATGCGGCCCATCTCGCCCTTCGCCTGCGCTCCGGCGCCGCCGGAGGTGAACACCGCGAGGTCCATGCCGGCGCAGAAATGCTTGCCCGTCGAGGAGATCACCAGCACACGGGCTTCGCCGCCGCGATCGATCTCTCGCACGATCGACGGGAGCTCGGACCAGAACGCCGGGATCATCGTGTTGAGGCTCTCGGGGCGACAGAGGCGCAGATGCGCGATGCCGTCCTCCACCTCGACTTCGAAGCACTGGTGACTCATGGAATCCTCCGCGCGAGCGAGAAGGGTGCGAAGCTCACGTGCTCCGCTTGAACCTCCGCCGGCCGACGTTGGCAAGTCCGCCTGCTACGCTCCACGCGCGATGCCGGGGAACGACCGCCGCGCGCTCTGGCTCCTCTCGCTCTGCCTCGTCTGCACGGGGATCGGACAGGCGGTTCTGTTCGCGATCCTGCCGCCCGCGGCGCGCGAGATCGGGCTCTCGCCGCTGCAGGTCTCGACGATCTTCGTCACGTCCGCTTGCCTCTGGGTCTTCGTCAGCCCGATGTGGGGCCGGCGGAGCGACGTCGTCGGACGCCGTCCGGTGATCCTGATCGGGCTGCTCGGCTTCGCTCTCTCGATGTTCCTTCTCGCGGGCACGATCGGCGCGAGCCTCGCCGGCTGGCTCGCGCCCGCGCTCGCGTGGCCGCTGATGATCGCGTCGCGCTCCGTCTTCGCTCTGCTCGGCTCGGGAACCGCGCCCGCCTCGCAAGCGTACGTCGCGGATCGAACCTCGCGCGAGGACCGGACCGCGGGCGTCGCCCTGATCAACGCGGCGTTCGGCATCGGGCAGATCGCCGGGCCTGCGGTCGGCGGGCTCGCGATCCTCGGTCTCCTGACGCCGCTCTACTTCGCGGCGGCGCTGTCCGTCGCGAGCGCGATCGCCATCTGGCTCTTTCTCCCCGAAGCGGGACCGGTGCACGCGACGGAGAGGGGAGCGCCCGCGCGCGTCGCGTTCACCGACTCGCGCATCCTTCCCTTCGTGGCGATCGGCATCGCGCAGCAGGCCGTGGGCGCGACGACGGCGATCACGCTCGCGTTCTTCCTGCAGGGCATGCTCGGTCTCACGCCCGATCAGACGGGGCAGCGCGCCGCGATGGGCTTCGCGGTGCTCGCGATCGCAGGGCTCGCGGGACAGCTCCTCGTCGTGCAGCGGCTGAAGCCTCTGCCGTCGACGCTGATGCATGGCGGGCTCGCCGCCTCTCTCGTCGCGTTCGTCCTGTTCAACATGACGGGAGGCTTCGGGCTGTACGTGACGGCACTCGCGTTCCTCGGGCTCGGTCTCGGGCTGCTCCGGCCCGGCAACGCAGCCGGCGCCTCGCTCTCGGTCGAGCCGGAGGAGCAGGGCGCCGTCGCCGGGATCACCGGTGCGATCAGCGTCCTCGGGAACGTCTTCGGGCCGCTCCTCGGCACGGCGCTCTACGAGCTCTCGCCACGCGGGCCGTATCTCCTGAACGGGATCCTGATGGCGCTCGGGCTCGCGTACAGCTTCGCGCATCCGCGGCTTCGCAGCGTGCGGCCGTAGAGGCGCCTGGAGCACGATGCGCGGGCTCATCCTCCAGCCGACGTATCGCCTCCGGCAAGGCCGGCCGGTCGTGCAGCTCCACGGCCGTCTCGAGGGCGGCCCCGGCTTCCTCGTCGAGGACGATCGTCTGCGGCCCTACTTCTTCGTACGGCAACGCGACGTCGCGCATCTCGGCGGCGCCAAGGTCGAGATCGAGGAGACCGACCTCGTCGATCTCGACGGCGAGCGAGTCGCGCGCGTCGGCGTCGACGCTCCAGGCGACGTGCCGCCGCTCCGCGAGAAGCTGAAGCGGGCGGGAGCGGTCGCGCTCGAGGCGGACCTGCGCTTCGCGTACCGCTACCTCGTCGATCACGGAGTCCGCGCGGGCGTCGAGATCGACGGCGAGAGCGAGGCGGGACCGAACGGCGTCCTCGTCTTCCGCAATCCGCGGCTCACGCCCGCGGAGGTCCGTCCGGAGCTTCGCGTCCTCTCCCTCGACCTCGAGACGACGCCGGACGCGAGTCGCATCTTCGCGGCGGCGCTCGCCGGCTGCGGCGTCGAGGAGGTCCACCTGGTCTTCGGCGAGTCCGTCGCCGGTACGGTGATCCATGCGGACGAGCGCGATCTCCTCGTCGCTCTCCTGCAGCGCGTGCGCGAGCTCGATCCGGACGTGATCGTCGGCTGGAACGTCGTCGATTTCGACCTGCGCGTCCTCGCGCGCCGCTGCGCCGCACGGCGGCTGGGTTGCGCGCTCGGCCGCGTGCCGGGCGACATCCGCTTCGCGACCGATCAGACCTTCACGCGGCAGGGCCGGGCGGAGATCCCCGGCCGCGCGGTGCTCGACGGCGGCTCGCTCGTGCGCGACGCGATCCGCCTGCCGGACTACCGGCTCGAGACGGTCGCGCGCGCGGTCCTCGGCCGCGGCAAGCTCATCGACTCGGAGGCCCCGGACGCCGCGCAGGAGATCTCGCGCCTCTACCGCGAGGACCCGAAGGCGCTCGTCGCCTACAACCTGGAGGATGCACGGCTCGTCCGCGACATCCTCGACCACGAGGGGCTCCTCGACTTGACGCTCGAGCGAAGCCTGCTCTCGGGCATGCCGTTCGATCGCGTCGGCGCGAGCATCGCTTCGTTCGACCGCCTCTACCTGCCGGAGCTTCGCCGTCGCGGCGTCGTCGCATGGTGCGTGGGCGACGTCGAGAGCAGCGCCGGCGTCGCCGGGGGCGCGGTCCTCGACTCGGTGCCCGGGCTCTTCTGCAACGTCGCGGTCTTCGACTTCAAGAGCCTGTACCCGAGCCTGATCCGCACGTTCCAGCTCGATCCGTATGCGCACGCCCGCGCCGCCGCGGGAGCGAGTGCGAGCGCGGACCCGATCGTCGCGCCGAACGGGGCGCGCTTCGCGCGCGAGGGCGCGATCCTGCCGAGCCTTCTCGATCATCTCATGGAGAGCCGCGAGGCGGCGCGCCGCCGCGGCGACCGCCACGCGGACCAGGCGATCAAGATCATGATGAACGCCTGCTTCGGCGTCCTCGCCTCGCCGGGCTGCCGCTTCTTCGAGCCGGCGGTCGCGAACGCGATCACGGGCTTCGGGCAGCAGATCCTCGGCTGGACGCGGGCGGCGTTCGAGGAAGCGGGCGTGCGCGTCCTCTACGGCGACACGGACTCGGTCTTCGTCGCGCTTCGCGAGGAGGACGACCTCGAGAAGGCCCGCTCCGAAGCGGAAGAGCTCCGCGCGCGCGTCGAGTCGGTGATCGCGGAGCGCGTGCGACGCCAGTACCGCGTCGAGCCGCGCCTCGTCCTCGAGCTCGAGTACGTGCTCGAGCGCTTTCTCCTGCCTCGGGTGCGCGGCGGCCGCGGCGGCAGCAAGAAGCGCTACGCCGGCTGGCGCGACGGGCGGCTCCTCGTCGTCGGGCTCGAGTCCGTGCGGCGCGACTGGCCCGCGGTGGCGCGGCGCCTGCAGGAGGGCATGCTGGAGCGCGTCTTCACCGACCGCGATCCCGCGCCGTTCGTCCGCGAGGTCGTCGGCGCGGTCGGGTCGGGCGAGCTCGACGAGGAGCTCGTCTACGTGAAGCGGATCCGCAAGGGCGATCTCGCGCGCTACACGCACGCGACGCCACCGCACGTGCGCGCGGCGCGAAAGCTCGACCAGCCGATCGGCAGCGTGATCCGCTACGTCGTCACGACGGACGGTCCCGAGCCGGTCGTGCCGGGCCGACAGCTCCCCCCGCGGATCGATCGCGGGCACGCGGTGGACCACATCCTCGAGCCGATCGCGGAGGCGATCCTCTGCGAGATCGGCTCGAGCTTCGACGAGGTGATCGGGCGGCCGCGGCAGCTCGTGCTGTTCTGAGCGTCGCCCTTCGAGAGGGAACTCGAAATGGATTGGAAGCTCTTCGCATCGACGTTCGTCGCGATCTTCGTCGCCGAGGTCGGCGACAAGACGCAGCTCGCCACGCTCTCGCTCGCAGCCGGAGGGTCGTCGCGCTGGGTCGTCTTCGCCGGCTCCGCGCTGGCCCTCGTCGCGACCTCCGCGATCGCCGTCCTGCTCGGCGAGGCCGTGAGCCAGGTGATCTCGCCGCTCTGGCTCCGGCGCGGCGCAGGCGTCGTCTTCCTCGTGCTCGGTGTGATTTTCCTTCTGGGCCGCGGCTGAAGCGCGGCGCGCGGTCAAAACGGAAGCTCGCCCTGCACGGGCGTCCGGCGCGGAGCCGGCTCGGGAGGAGGAGCGGCGGCAGGAGGCGGCGGCGCCTTCGCCGCATCGGGTGCGAGCGCGTCGGCGAGCCCCGAGCTCCGCGGCAGTCGCCGCGCGACGCCTTCCGCGAA
>VGTG01000018.1 GCA_016874795.1 Deltaproteobacteria bacterium
GCCGGGCGGCAAGCGCATCGCAATCGGCTTGACGCTGCTCGCTCTCTTCAGCGGCTTCTTCATCGTGCCGCTGACGACGATGATCCAGGAGCGGACCGACGCGAAGGAGCGCTCGCGCGTCATCGCCGGGAGCAACATCCTGGGCGGGCTCTTCATGGTGCTCGCCTCGCTGGTGCTCGTCGGCCTCCTCGAAGCGCGGCTCACGATCCCGCAGATCTTCCTGGTCCTCGCGGCGATGAACGGCGCGGTCGCGTTCTACATCTACAAGATCATCCCGGAGTTCTGGCTCCGCTTCGTCGCCTGGATCATCGCGAGCGCGATGTATCGGCTGCGCGTCGTGAACCGCGAGAGGATCCCGCTCGAGGGTCCTGCGGTCCTCGTCGCGAACCACGTGAGCTTCGTCGACTGGCTGATCGTCTCGAGCGCCTGCCCGCGGCCGGTGCGATTCGTGATGCACCACGGCTTCTTCAAGATCCCGCTGATGGGCTGGTTCTTCCGAGACGCGAAGGTGATCCCGATCGCTTCCGGCTACGAGAGCGCCGCGACGATGCGCGCCGCGTTCGACCAGATCGCGCGCGATCTCGAAGAAGGCGAGCTCGTCTGCATCTTCCCCGAGGGCAAGATCACCAAGACGGGAGAGCTGAACACGTTCCGGAAGGGGGTCGAGCGGATCGTCGCGCGCACGCCGGTGCCGGTGATCCCGATGGCGCTTTGCGGCCTCTGGGGAAGCTTCTTCAGCCGCAAGGGCGGCGCGGCGATGCGGCGTCCGTTCCGCCGCTTCTGGTCACGGATCGAGCTCCGCGTCGGCGAGGCGATCGCGCCGCAGGACGTGACGGCGGAAGCTCTTGCGCGGCGCGTGGCGGAGCTCGGTGGGCTCCCCGCGCCCGCGGCCGAGACGGACAAGCGACCGATGCGAGAGGTCGCCGTGCGGCCGAGCCCAGCGGCGGCGGTGCCCCCCGACGCCTGCTGCAACTCGAGGTGAGCACCGCGCGATCTCGAAGGGCGATCTCGTCGGTGCGGAAGGAAGCCGCCCTGCCTTCGGGCGCCTGACCGAGCGGGTTCCCTCGTACGATCCACTCCGTCCGGCCGGTCGGTCGCACGGCGATCGTTCGTGCAGAGGCGAGCGTTCGAGAAAAATCCGGTTTCCGAAGAAACCGCTTGCGTCGGCTTAAAAGTGGGACTATTTCCCACTTATTACCGGCGTTGTTCCCGTGGGGGACCGCAAGAGGTCGGACGCGCCCCAGCCCGAGCGCCGAGAGGCGCCGGAACGTGGGAGAGTGACCATGAAGACCAGTGGAAGAAGGCGGCGGATCGGCCTCGCGGCCATGGGCGCCATCGCGGTGCTGGCTGCGGCCGGCCTGGACGCGGAGGCGAGACCGCAGGGGCAAGACGGGCGCGGCCGCCCCCGCGGGGTCGATCCCGCGTGTGCACGCGAGTGCGCGCCGCGCGAGTGCCTGAGCGAGCTTCGCCGGGCCGGAAGAGCCTGCGCGCAAGAGACGTGCGGCGAAGAGATCGCGGCCATGCGGGAAGCTTGCGCCGCGGATCGCACGAGCGACGCGTGCCGGGCAGCGCGCGAGGCACTTCGGACGTGCGCCGCCCCGTGCATGGATGGAAGCGAGGCTGCCGCAGCCGCCTGCCGCGAAGAAAGCGCCGCTTGCGTCGCCGAGTGCCCGCGGATCGATGCCGCCGGAAAGGATCGCGCCTGCGTGGGCGACTGTGTCGGCGACGCGCGCGAGTGCGCCGCGCCGGCGCGGGAAGAGGTCGCGGCGTGCCGTGAAGGGTGCGCCGATCTCCGCGACGCGGCCCGCGCCGCGTGCCAGGCGGACCCCGGCTCGGAGGCGTGCGTGAGCGCGCGCGCCGACGCCGAGACGTGCATCGAGTCCTGCACCGCGCCCTTCCAGGACGCGACCTCCGCCTGCTTCGCAGGCCTGCGGAGCTGCGTTGCCGCGTGCCCGGAAGCAGCCGCCGAGTGACGGTGCCCCCACGCGTCGCTCGGCTCGTTCCGCATGGTGCGGAATGAGCGCAAGGCCCGCCGGCGTTCGGGACCCTGGCGACGGGAGACCCGAACGTCGGCGGACTGGCGCCTCCCGGCGCCCACGTCCGCCCTCGACGGATCGACGGAAGTACCGCGATCATGACGGCGCACCCACGCCGGCGACCGTGGACCCCTGAACGATCCGGAGTAGGAACCGAGCGATGCGAATTCCGGAAGACGCGCTGGCCTCGGCTCTGCGCCGGCTCCTTCGTCCCGTCGTCCGCCAGCTGCTTTCCTGGGGAGCCTCCTATTCCTTGTTCGATTCCGTGGCGCGCTCGGTATTCGTCGAAGTCGCGGAGGACGAGTTCGCGCTGCCGCGCAAACGTCTGACCGACAGCCGGGTTTCCCTGGTCACCGGCCTCCATCGCAAGGAGGTCGCCCGGCTGCGACGGGAGCCTCGGAGGGAGCGCGCAGAGAAACCACTCGAGACTTCGATCGTGACGCGCGTCATCGGTCGCTGGATGGCGCGAGCGCCGTACGCGACGCGCGACGGTCGATCGCGTCCGCTCCCCTACGACCAGCGCCGGGCGGGCGAAGCGAGCTTCTCCAGCCTCGTTGCCGAGGTCGGCTTCGACGGACGGGTCCGCTCCGTGCTCGACGAGATGGTGCGCATCGGTGCGGCTCACTGGCGCGAGGACGGCATGGTCGAGTTGAAGCAGGAGGCGCATCTCCCCGCAGCGGACCTCGACGCGCAGCTCGCGCTCCTCGGATCGGAGCCTGCGGAGCTCTTTCATACGATCGCGCACAACATTGAGCGGCCCACCGAGGCGTGGCTGCAGCGCAAGGTGGTCTACGATCGGGTCGGACGCGACGCCTTGCCCGCGCTCCGCGTCGCCCTGCGCGGCGAAGCCGAGAATCTGCTCCGCCACGCGAACGCCTTGATCGAAGCGCAGGACCACGACACGAATCCCGATGCCCCGGGCGGACGTCGCACCCGCGTAGCGATCGCCACCTATTACCACGAGGAGCCGGTCGAGGGCTCCGACGAAACGCCCGACACGCGCGAGACCCCGCCCGGCCTACCGGGCCGCATCGTATCCCGCCGGGTCGGAAAGAGGTCCCGATGATCTCGTCAAGCACCGCTTCTCTTTGGACTCGCCTCGCGCCGCTCCTCGCCCTCCTCGCCGGCTGCGCGGGTGCCTCGGAAGGCGGTGGACCGATCGGCACCGGAATCATCTCCTCGGTCGTCGGAAACGTGGTGGCCGTCGTGGCCGAAGCCGACGAGGCGGCTTCCACGGCGCTCGATTTCCCGACGGTCACGGTTTCGATCGACGAGGTACCGGGCCTCGACGCGGCGACCGACGCCGCCGGGAACTTCGCGCTGGAAGGCGACTTCTCGGGTCCGGTGACGCTTCGCTTCCGCGCCGCGGGAGTCGAGGCGACGCAGGCGCTCGACGTGCCGACCGGCGCGCTCGTGGTGCTCGCCGACGTCGTCGTCGCGCCGGGACGCATCGACGCCGAAGCGGGTCGTCAACTCGACTTCCTCGCACGTGTCGAGAGCGCCGACTGCGAAGCCGCGAAGTTGATCGTGACCGACGAGCGCCGCGCGCACTCCTTCGTCGTGCTGCTGGTCGACGAAACGGGGATCCAGCGCCGGGACGGCTCCCCGGCGTCGTGCGGTGACATCCGGGCCGGCGATCGCATCGGGATCGGCACCGTTTTCGAGCCGAGCGCCGGTCCCGGGACGGAGGTGACGGCACTTCTCATCACCATCGGGGCGGAGCGCGGCGAGCGCCCGGACGTCGTCGAAGACGTGCCCTTCGCCGGGTTCGTCGCCGGGATCGATTGCACGGCCGGGGCGCTGACGGTCTCCAACAGAGCACACAGAACGAGGCTCCGTCTCACACGCGAGACGATCCTCCTGCGGGCCGGAGGGAGCACCCTCGGCTGCGAGGACCTGGCGATCGGAGACCGCGTCGCCGGCCTCGGTCGGCTGCGCCTGCGCGAGCCCGGCCGGATCGAGGCGACCCGTGTCGTCGTTGCCACCGGGCCCGGAGCCGTGGACGTCCGCCTCTTCGGTGTGGTCGTGGCGACCGACTGCACCGCGAGCGTGCTACTCGTCGACGACGGCGACGTCACGATCGACCTGCGGCTCGGCCCCGATACGATGATCAAGCCGCCGCTCTCGTGCGACGAGATCCCGATCGGCGCGCGTGTCGGCGGCTTCGGGCGCCCAAGACCGGGGATGCCCGGGGTGGTCGACGCCCTACAGCTTCGCATCCGGCGCCCCGCGGCCTGAAAGTCCCCGTGCGCCGGAACCGGGCAGGTGTCGCTACGTCCCGTAGACCCTCTGCGGAGGCGCGGATTGCGCGAGGAGATCGCGCACGGCACTGCCGACTTCGGCCGGATTCCAGCGCGCGCCCCTGTCCACCTCCGGCCCCGTGCGCCAGCCGTCCGCGACGCTGATCTTTCCGCCCGCGACCTCGAACACGCGGCCCGTGACGTCGCGGGAGTCCGCGCTGCCGAGCCACACGACGAGCGGCGAGACGTTCTCCGGTGCCATCGCATCGAAGCCCGTGTCCGGCTTCTTCATCATCTCCGCGAAGGCGTCCTCCGTCATGCGCGTCCGCGCCGACGGAGCGATCGCGTTCGACGTGATCCCGTAGCGGCCGAGCTCCGCCGCCTGCACGAGCGTCAGCGCGGCAATGCCGGCCTTCGCCGCCGAGTAGACCGCCTGCGCGATGCTTCCCTGCAGGCCCGCGCCGGAGCTCGTGTTGATGATCCGCGCATCGACCTTCTCGCCGGTCTTCGCGCGCTCGCGCCAGTGCGTGCAGGCGTGGCGCGCGGTGCAGAAGTGGCCCTTCAGATGGACGCGGATCACGGCGTCCCACTCGTCCTCGGAGGCGTTCACGAACATGCGGTCGCGGACGAAGCCCGCGTTGTTCATCACGACGTCGAGCCGGCCGAACTTCCGGACAGCGGTCTCGACCAGGCGCTTTCCGCCTTCCCAGTCGGCGACGTCGTCGCCGTTCGCGACCGCCTCGCCACCCATCGCGCGGATCTCCTCGACCACCTCCGCAGCCGGCCCCGTGGATCCGCCCGACCCGTCGAGAGCCGTGCCGATGTCGTTCACCACGACGCGCGCGCCCTGGCGTGCGAACTCGAGCGCGTGCGCGCGCCCGAGACCGCGGCCCGCGCCCGTGACGATCACCACCCTGCCGTCGCAGATTCCGGGCATCGTCGTATCAGAGCCGCTCGAGGATCGTGACGTTCGCCTGCCCGCCGCCCTCGCACATCGTCTGCAGGCCGTAGCGTCCGCCCGTCCGCTCGAGCTCGTGCAGGAGCGTCGTCATCAGACGCGCGCCCGTCGCGCCGAGCGGATGCCCGAGCGCGATCGCGCCGCCATTGACGTTCACCTTCTCGAGGTCGGCGCCCGTCTCCTTCTGCCAGGCGAGCACGACCGAGGCGAAGGCCTCGTTGATCTCGACGAGGTCGATCTCGTCGAGCGTCATGTTCACCTTCTTCAGCGCCCACGCGGTCGCGGGAATGGGCGCCGTCAGCATCCACACGGGATCGGCGCCGCGCACGCTCAGGTGATGGATGCGTGCGCGCGGCTCGAAGCCGTGCTCGCGCACCGCGCGCTCCGAAGCGATCAGGATCGCCGAGGACGCGTCCGCGATCTGGCTCGAAACCGCGGCGGTGAGACGTCCGCCCTCCGTGAGCGTCGGCAGCGTCGCCATCTTGTCGAGGTTCGTCTCGCGCGGCGTCTCGTCGTCCTTGAAGTCGCCGATCGGCACGATCTCGCGCTGGAAGCGGCCCTCGCGGATCGCCTTCCAGGCGCGCTCGTTCGACTCGAGCGCGTACTCCTCCATGTCGCGGCGCGAGATGTCCCACTTCTCCGCGATCATCTCGGCGGCGCGGAACTGCGAGACCTCCTGCGTCCCGTAGCGCTCGACCCAGCCCTTCGAGGTCGAGAACGGATCGGTGAAGCCGAGCGGCTCGGCGCAGGTCATCGCCGACGAGATCGGGACAAGGTTCATGTTCTGCACGCCGCCCGCGATCACGACGTCGCTCGTGCCGCTCATCACCGCCTGCGCGGCGAAGTGCACGGCCTGCTGCGCGGAGCCGCACTGGCGGTCGACCGTCGTTCCCGGGACCTCGTCGGGCAGGCCCGCCGCGAGCCAGCAGGTGCGCGCGATGTCACCGGCCTGCGGGCCGATCGTGTCGACGCAGCCGAAGACGACGTCCTCGACGATCTTCGGATCGATCTCGTTCCGCTCGACGATCGCCTTGAGCACGTGCGCGCCGATGTCGGCCGGGTGCATGCCGGAGAGCTTGCCCTTCTTCCGCCCGGTCGGGGTCCGGATCGCGTCGATGATGTACGCCTCTGCGGCCATGAGGACCTCCTGATCCTTTGCTTGTCTTGGACGACTTGGCGACGACTCGGCGTCTACTTGGCGACGATGACCGACGACCCGTGCCCGAAGAGGCCCTGGTTCGCCGTGATGCCGGCGCGCGCGTTCTCGATCTGACGACCCTTCGCCTGCCCGCGAAGCTGCCAGGTGAGCTCGCACACCTGCGCGATCGCCTGCGCCGGGATCGCCTCGCCGAAGCACGCGAGCCCGCCGCTCGGGTTCACGGGGACGCGGCCGCCGATCGTCGTGTCGCCGTCGTTCAGGATCTTCTCCGCGTCGCCTTGCTTGCAGAGCCCGATGTTCTCGTACCAGTCGAGCTCGAGCGCGGTGGAGAGGTCGTAGACCTCGGCCATGCTCATGTCTTCGGGACCGAGGCCGGCCTGCTCGTAGGCGGCCTTCGCGATCGAGTCCTTGAACGGCGTCGTCGGGACGGGAACGGCGTAGGCCGAGTCCGTCGCGAAGTTCGGCATCTCGATCACGGCGTTCGGGTACGTCGGCGTCACCGTCGAGACCGCCTTGATCTTGACGGGATCCGTCGTCCGCTTCCGCGCGTACTCCATGCTCGCGAGGACGAGCGCCGCGCCGCCGTCGCTCGTTGCGCAGATCTCGAGGAGGTGCAGCGGATCCGAGACGATCGGCGAAGCGAGGATCTCCTCCTCCGTCACCGCCTTCTTGTAGCGCGCCTTCGGGTTCTCGAGCCCGTGGCGGGAGTTCTTCACCTTGACGCGCGCGAAGTCCTTCGTCGTGGCGCCGTGCACGTCCATGCGGCGGCGCGCGTAGAGCCCGAAGTAGATCGGGTTCGTCGCGCCGAGGAGGCGAAAGCGAAGCCAGTCCGGATCGTCCTTCCGCTCGCCGCCCGCGGGAGCGAAGAAGCCTTTCGGAGCCGCGTCCGCGCCGACGACGAGGGCGACGTCGCAGAGTCCCGCGAGGATGTGCGCACGCGCCGTCGCGATCGCCTGCGTGCCGCTCGCGCACGCGCCGTACGAGCTCATCACCGGTGCTCCGGTCCAGCCGAGCGCCTGCGCGAAGGAGGCGCCCGAGACGAAGCCCGGGTAGCCGTTCCGGATCGTCTCGCCGCCGGTGATCAGCTCGACGTCCTTCCACTCGAGGCCGGCGTCGGCGAGCGCTTCGTTGGCGGCGTGGACGCCGTACTCGACGAAGTTCCGGCCCCACTTGCCCCACGGGTGCATCGCGACGCCGAGGATGGCGACGTCCTTCTGCATGCTCACGCTCCTCCCCGCGTTCCGACGGGCCGCCATTTCCAGACGAGGTACTCGTTCTCCGCGTCCTCGAAGAGGGTGTCGAGCTCGAGCTCCATCTCCATCCCGACCCGGAGATCCGCGATCTCGAAGCCCTTCACGACCTGCCCGAGCACGACCATCTTCTCCGTGCCGAGCTCGACGGCGGCGACGATGTACGGCACGAACGGATCGGGAGCGACGTACGGCGCCGGCGGCGGGTAGGCGTTGTTCGTGTAGGACCAGAGCGTGCCGCGGCGGCTGAGAGGCACCTCTTCGAACTCGGTACCCTGGCACGCGGGGTTCCGGCAGAAGAACGACTCCTTCGGGAAGAAGTAGCTCCGGCACGACGTGCACTGGCTGCCGAGGAGAGCGACCGTTCCGTCGGCGACGAACCAGCCCTCGATGGCGGGGACGCGTTTCTTCTGCGTGCTCACGGCTCTCCTTACTCGACGATCACGACGCCGACGACGCGGACGATCGCACGTTCGCAGCGAAGCCGAACGACGGCGCGGGACCGTCGCCGTCGACGACGGCCGCGCCGACGCGGCGGCGGTGCCACGAGGCGCTGCCCCACGCGGACTCGAGCGCCCAGGCGCGCTTCATCCAGATGTGGAGGTCGACCTCCCAGGTGTAGCCGATCGCGCCGTGCACCTGCAGCGCGGTGCGCGCGGCGGCGAGCGCTGCTTCCGAAGCGGCCGCGTTCGCGAGCGAGACGTCGACGCCGCGCGCGGCTTCTCCGCGCGATTCCGGGTGCGCGACGGAGTGCGCGGCTCGGTAGACGAGCGGCCGCGCGAACTCGATCTTCACCTGCACGCTGGAGAGCATGTGCTTGACCGCCTGGAACGAGCCGATCGGCTTTCCGAACTGCTCGCGCTGCCGCGCGTAGGCGACCGCGATCTCGACCATGCGCTGCGCGAGACCGAGCTGCTGCGCGGCGACCGCGAGGGCGCCGCGGTCGAGAGCGGCCCCGAGGAGCTTCCTTGCGTCCGCGCCGGACGCGAGCAGCCCGTCCTTCGACGTCGTCGAAGCTGCGTCGATCGTGAAGAGCCGCCGCGAGAGATCGCTCGCGGGCTGCGCCGTGAGCTTCACGCGATCGCGCGGAACGGCGTGGATCGCGCTCTCGTCCGCGACGACGATCAGGCCGGCGACGTGCGCGTCGCTGACGACCGGGCTCCGCGGGTGTGCGATCGCGAGGATCGCCTCGCCGGAAGCGATGCGAGGCAGCCACTCCGCCGCGAGCGAGGAGCCGGAGTCGCGCAGCAGCGGCGCTCCGACCGCGGCCGTCTCGACTACGGGATCCGGAAGCGCGACGCGACCCGCCTCCTCGAGCAGCAGCACGAGGTCGACCTCGCCGAGCCCGAGCCCGCCGTGGTCCTCCGGAACGAGGACCCCCAGGAGACCGACCTCGGCGAGCTTCGCCCAGAGCTCTCGCGAGCGGCCCGTCTCGGTCGCCCAGAGGCTTCGCAGGGACTCGGGCGTGCACTCGTCTTCGAGGAATGCCCGGAGGTTCTCCCGGAACAGCCGGTGGTCCTCGGTGAAGTCGAAGCGCACCCGGAGCGGGTAACAAGGCCGCTGGACGCGGTAAAGGACGCCTCCGACTGGTAGGAGCCTCGCCCTCGTAGTATCAAGCCGTAGTCTGGATCGATATCATGGCTAAGGTCGTCAGGCGCCAGGCATCGGGCCGCTTCCTCCTGCGCATCGCGCCGGGGCTGCACGCGGCCCTGCGGACCGCGGCCCGGGCCTCGAAGGTCTCCTTGAACGACTACTGCGCCCGCAAGCTGGCCGCTCCGATCGGCGCTCTGGCAGCGCTTCCCCCCGGAGCTGCGGTCGTCGAACGAGCCGGCGCGGCGTGCGGCGCGAGCCTCCTCGGCGTGGTCGTCTATGGATCCTGGGCTCGCGGAGAGGCGACACCTCGCTCGGACGTCGACGTCCTCATCGTCCTCGACGGCGACACGCCTCCGAGCCGCGCGCTCTATCGCGCGTGGGACGCCGAAGACCCGCCGACCTGGGAAGGTCGTCCCGTCGAGCCACATTTCGCCTGCTTGCCGGAGCCTTCGGAGGCGATCAGCGGCCTCTGGGCGGAAGTCGCGACGGACGGCGTCGTGCTGCTCGAGCAGGAGCTGCGGGTCTCCGCGCATCTCGCGCACGTCCGGCGCGAGATCGTGTCCGGACGAATCGTGCGGCGCTTCTCGCACGGCCAGCCGTACTGGTCCCTGGTGGCTTGAAGGCCTCTCATGCGCAATCGCGATCTCGCCGCCGACTACGTCCGCCGAGCTTCGGCGCGTCTCCTCGCCCTCGACGTCCTCTACGACGAGAAGAGCTGGGCGGACGTCGTCCGGGAATCGCAGGAGGTCGTCGAGCTCGCGTTGAAGGGACTGCTCCGGAGCTGCGGCATCGAGGCGCCGCGACTGCACGACGTCTCCGAGGTGCTTCTCGCGGAGCGCGACCGACTGCCCGATGCGGTGCGCGCGGAGCTCGACCGTCTCGCCGCGATCTCCCGCGACCTCCGCCGGGACCGCGAGCTCGCGTTCTACGGGGCCGAGGACTTGACGCCCTCGAGCTTCTACTCCGAAGGGGACGCGAAGCGCGCGCGCGAGGGCGCGCAGCTCACCGTGCGGCTCGTCGCGCCGCACGTGAGCCACCGGTCGCGCTGAGCGCTTCGAGAGTCGCGTCGCCCTACAGGATCCCGAGGAACTCGGGCTTCGGCTCGCGGTTCATCAGGAGCTCCATCGCGTCGCCGATCGAGCGGTCCTGATAGAGGACGTAGTAGACCTGCTCGAGAAGCGGCGCGTCGACGCCGAGCTTCTTCGCGAGCTGGTGCGCCGGCTCCGCCGTGAAGTAGCCCTCCGCAACGGCATTCTGCGACGCCACGATCTCCCTCGCCTTCCCGCCGCGCGCGACCAGGCGGCCGAGCGTGTGGTTCCGCGAGAGCTCGCCGGTGCACGTCAAGATCAGATCGCCGACGCCGGCAAGGCCGAGAAACGTGACCGGGTGTGCGCCGCGCGCGACGCCCATGCGTGTGATCTCCGCGAGCCCGCGCGAGATCAGCGAAGCGCGCGCGGAGAGCCCGAGGCCGAGCTCGTCCGCCGTGCCGCACGCGATCGCGATCACGTTCTTCAGCGAGCCCGCCATCTCGACGCCGATCGGATCGTTCCCCGCGTAGACGCGGAAGGAAGGCGCGTGCAGGATCGCCTGCACCGCGTGCGCCGTTTCGATGTCGCTCGAAGCGACCGCGATGTCCATCGGCAAGCCGCGCGCGAGCTCCTTCGCGAACGTCGGACCGGAGAGGAACGCGTGGCGCCGCACGGAGTCGGGCAGGACCTCCGCGAGCACCTCGCTCATCAGCTCGAGCGAGCCGTGCTCGATCCCCTTCGTGCAGCAGCCGATAAACGCGCCCGGCGGCAGGTGTGGCCGCGCGCGCTCGGCAACGGAGCGGACGTGCTGCGCCGGAGCGACGACGAGCACCAGGTCCGCCTCTTCGAGCGCCCACGCGAGGTCGTGGTGGAACTCGATCGCCTCCGGGATCGGCACGCCCGGCAGGTACGGCGCATTCTCCTTCTCCTCGCGGATCCGCGCGGGGAGATCGACCTCGTGCGTCCAGACGCGCACGCGATAGCCGCGCGAGTGGCAGAGGAGCGCGAGAGCGGTGCCGAACGCGCCGCCGCCGAGGACGCCGACACGTGTCACGACGCCTCCGTACCTCTCGAAATCCGAATCTCACCTCGCGCGATCGTGCTCATGCGTCTTCCGAGCACTCCCCGTATTCCGCCCCCACGTCAACTGCGCCTCGGCTGCGGCTCCTGTCGGCTCGCTCACCGCGGGCCGCTGCGATAGCTTCGCCTGGCTCGCGGCCATGCCTGGAACCAAGCTGCTCGTGATCGGCCTCGACGGGGCCGACAAGAACCTTCTCTCGCGCGGTCTCGCGTCGGGTCGCCTTCCCGCACTCGCCTCGCTTGCAAGGACTGAGGGGCGAAGGACCGCTGGGGCTCAGCTCTTCGGAAGCCCGAGGAGCCGCTCGGCGATCACGTTTCGCTGGATCTCGTTCGTCCCCGCGTAGATCGGACCCGCGAGCGAGAAGAGGAACCCGTCGAGCCACGTGCCGACGTCGCCCGCTGCGGGCGCGTGCGGCTTGAGCTCGGCGCGCGCGCCGAGGATCGACAGCGCCGTCTCGTGCATCTGCACGTCCATCTCCGACCAGAAGATCTTGTTGAGCGACGCTTCCGCGCCGATCGAGCCGCCCGTGATCAGGTGCGTCGCCGTCTTGTAGGTGTTGAGGCAGTACGCCTCCGCGTTGCTCCACGCGCGGACGACCGCTTCGCGCACCGACGGATCGCACTCGTGCGCGTGCCGTCGGTAGAGCTCGACGAGACGCGCGGCCGTCGCCTGGAAGCGCGCCGGGCTCCGCAGCATCAGGCCGCGCTCGAACCCGGCCGTCGCCATCGCGACCTGCCAGCCCTTGCCGAGCGCGCCGAGCTGGTTCCAGCGCGGCACGCGCGCGTCCTCGAAGAAGACCTCGGCGAAGCCCGTCTCGCCGTCGAGCTGCGAGATCGGGCGCACCGTCACGCCCTCGAGGTCGAGCGGGACGAGGACGAACGTCAGGCCCTGGTGGCGCGTCGACTCCGGATCGGTCCGGAAGATCCCGAAGAGCCAGTCCGCGAAGGCCGCGCGTGAGGACCACGTCTTCTGCCCGTTCAGGACGAAGTGGTCGCCGTCGATGCGCGCCGTCGCGCGGATCGCCGCCATGTCGCTGCCCGCATTCGGCTCGGACCAGCCCTGCGCCCAGACCTCTTCCGAGGAGGCCATCTTCGGCAGGAAGCGCCCCTTCTGCTCCGGCGTACCGTACTCCATCAGCGTCGGACCGAGGAGGAAGAGCCCGTTCTGATTGACGCGTCCGGGTGCGCCGGCGCGCCAGTACTCCTCCTCGAAGATCAGCCACTCGATCAGGTTCGCGCCGCGGCCGCCGTACTCCTTCGGCCACGAGACCATCGCCCAGCCGCCCGCGTTGAGAGTGCTCTCCCACGCGCGGTGCGCCGCGAATCCCTCCGCGGTGTCGAACGACGGCAAGGGCTCGCGCGGCACGTGCGCCTCGAGCCAGGCGCGCGCCTCGGCGCGGAAGGCCTTCTCGGCCTCGGTGAAGGTCAGGTCCACGCGCTCAGCCCTTCTTCGTGTCCTTGAAGCTCGCGTCGCGCTTCTCGACGAAGGCGTCGCGCGCTTCCTGCGAGTCGGGCGACGTGTAGAGCTCGAGCGTGAAGCCCTGCTCGAAGCGGTAGCTCTGCTTGATGTCGAGGAGCTCGATCCCGTTCAGCGACTCCTTCGCGAGCCGCACCGCCTTCGGGCTCTTCGAGGCGATCGAGGCGGCGATCTTCCGTGCCGCCGGCAGGAGACCGTCGCGCGTCGTCACCTCCTCGAGCGCGCCGAGACGGTACGCCTCGGCCGCGGTGATCGGCTCGCCCGTCAAGAGCATCTTCCGCGTCTTCTGCATCCCGAACATGCGCAGCAGGTGCGTCGCGGCCCCGAGCGCGCCGCGATCGATCTCGGGCAAGCCGAAGGTCGCTTCCTCCGAGGCGAGCACGATGTCGGCCGCGCCGACCATGCCGATCCCGCCGCCGAGCACGAAGCCGTGCGCGGCCGCGACGACCGGGACGGCGCACTCGTAGATCGCGGCGAAGGTCTCGTAGCAGCCGCGGTTCACCTTCGTGATCAGCGTCGAGTCGCGAGCGAGCTCCTTCACGTCGACGCCGGCGCAGAAGCCGCGTCCCGCCGCCGAGAGCAGCACGACGTGCACGTCTTCGCTCTCGCCGAGCGCGCGGAAGTGCTTCGCGAGCGCGAGCCAGCCGTCGCTGTCGAACGCGTTGACGGGCGGATGGTTCAGGACGACGTGCGCGACGCCGCCTTCGATCTGGGTGTCAGCCGGCACTCGCAAGGGCGCCTCCTTCCTTGGTGAGCGCGGCGAGCCGGCTTTCTGCTTCCTCGACGATGCGCGCGACGAGCTCCTGGCACGTCGGGAGATCGCCGATCACGCCCGCGACCTGGCCACTCGGCAGCACGCCGTCGGCCGGATGCCCCTCGACCATCGCGCGCTTGATGAAGATCGGCGCGTTCGCGGCCATCAGCATCTGCGTGCGGGAGAGCTTCTCGTTCTGTCGCATCGAGGTCGCGGAGCGGAGCAGCTCGAAGATGCCGGCACCGCTCATCTTCCGGTACGCGAGCCCGCTCTGCAGCGCGCGCGCGAGGCGCGCGATCGCGCTTCCCGATTCGAGGCGCTCGACGAACTCGTTCCGGATCACGCGCTGTGGGAGACCGTCGACCTCGGTCGTGATCTGGATGTCGGGCACGTCCGCCTCGAAATAGCGCTCGAGCGTCGCGCGCGGCACGGGGCTCTCCTGCGTGAGGAGGAAGCGCGTGCCCATCGCGATGCCGTCCGCTCCGAACGCGAGCGCCGCGACGAGGCCGCGTCCGTCGTAGTAGCCGCCCGCCGCGGCGACCGGAACGTCGACCGCGTCGACGACCTGCGGAAGGAGGAGCGACGTCGGATAGCTCCCGGTGTGCCCGCCGCCCTCGCCGCCCTGGCAGACGATCACGTCCGCGCCGAGCTCGACGGCCTTCACCGCGTGTCGCGGCGCGCCGACGGTCGGCACGCAGAGGATGCCCGCCGCCTTGAAGCGTTCGATGAACTTCTTGTTCGGTGAGCGGCTGTAGCTCGCGGCCCGCACCTTCCGGCGAACGATCGAGTCGACGATGTCGGCGGCGCCCGGCTGCTCCATCAGGAAGTTCACGCCGAAGGGACGATCGGTCAGCTCCTGCGTGCGCGCGATCGCACGGTCCGCCTCTTCGGGACGGAGCGTCGCACACGCGAGGAAGCCCATCCCGCCCGCGTTCGCGGTCCCGGCGACGAGCTCGGGCGTCGCGACCCAGCCCATCGCGGTCTGGATCACGGGGAAGCGCACGCCGAACGTGCTGCAGAGACGCGTATGCAACGAGGGATGCACGGACGAAGGACTCATCCGAGAGCGGTCGCGCGGAGGTCGTTCGGATCGAGGACGTCGCGGATCAGCCGGAGCTGCTCGGCCGTCGGTGCGGGCGTCTCGTGCACGACGTCGGCGCGCGCGAGCGGGAAGGCCGTCTCCTTCTGAATCTCCTCCTCGCTCGACCACGGGTGCACGGAGAGGAGCCGCATCGACTGACCCGGACCCTCGAAGTCGAAGACGCCGAGGTTCGTCACGGCGCGGCGGAGGTCCACGAAGTCCTTCTTGACGCCCGGCCGCCAGCGCTCGGGATCGTGGCCGACGCCCGAAGCCATGTCGACGCGCTCGACGATCGTCCGCCTCGAGTGGTTCGGCACGAAGTAGCTGCACGGGTGGTTGATCGTGTTCCCCGGGATGCCGCGCACGCCGAGGAGCTGCGTCTTCGGACGCGCCACCGGACCGATGCGGCTGATGTTGCAGTAGCCGAGCCGGTCGAGCTGCGTCGGCATGTTCATCGTGTGGCGCCGGCCGCTCCAGAGAAGCTCGAACACCTTGCGGAAGGGCAGCCAGCCCTCGACCGCGAGCTCGCCCGTGCGCGGCCCCGGCGAGATCGGCTGCGAGACGAGCGTGCACTCGGCGTCGTTCAGGAGGAGATCGGGACTGAACGTGAGCTTCGCGAGACCCGCGGCGAGACGCGGGACGAGACCCATGCCCGAAGCGAGCACCTCGCCGTCGCCACGGAACGCTTCCGCGGCGGCGACGATGCAGAGCTCGGCTTTCGTGTACCCGCTCATATCGACAGAGAGGGGCGCCGCCCCTCTCCTCCCCGCGGCAAAGCCGCGCGGCGCCTTCTCTCCCCGCTCGCCTCGCTCGGCCGCGCGCTGCGCGCGCGGAGATTCGAGTTTTGAATCACGCTTCCGCTCCCCTCAGAACACCGGCGCAGCGATGCCGAGGATCCGCTCGGGCCCGCCAACCGTTTCGAGGTAGCTCGCCTCGTCGACGTCGACGTAGCGCTCGCGGTAGCGCGACCACGCGTCGGCGTCCGCGGCGCTCTTCGAGTACTCCTGCAGGTGCGGCACGTCGATGCCGTACTTCGGAACGCAGGCCGTCGGGTGCGCGCCGAACGGCGCCTCGATCACGCCGTCGGTGAGCGTGCGATTCAGCACCATCGAGTGGATGCAGCTCTGTCCCGTCATCCGCTCCGTCGAGAGGATGCTCTCGCACGAGACGAAGCGGCGCTTCGCGGCGCCGCAGAAGAGATCGTCGAAGTAGGGATCGGGCCCCAGGATCTGGCCGTTGCCGCGCTCGTCGCAGTGGTCGACGTGAACGAACGCCGCATCGAGCTCGAGCGCCGGCATCGCGAGGAGGACCTCGCCGTCCGCGTACGGCGACTGCACGGTCTCGATCTGCGGGTTCTCCGTCTCGACCGAGGTGCCGAGGCCGGCGCGACAGGGCAGGAAGGGCACGCGGATCATCGCCGCCTTCAGCCCCCACTGGAGCATGCCTTCGTCGATCTCCATCACGTCCGGCAGCGCGCCCGACTGCCTTGCCGTGCGGAAGTGCGCGTCGAGCGGGATCAGATCGAGCGACACGAAGCCGAAGATCAGCCGCTTCACCTTGCCGGCGGCGCACAGCATGCCGACGTCGGGTCCGCCATAGCTGACGACCGTCAGGTCGCGGACGTCGGAGCGCACGATCTCGCGCACGAGCGCCATCGGCTTCCGGCGCGCACCCCAGCCGCCGATGCCGATCGTCATCCCGTCGCGAAGCTCTGCGACGGCATCGCGCGCTGTCATCCGCTTGTCCATCGCCTCGGGATGTCCTCCGCTCGCGCGGGATCCGCGCGGGAGCGAAGAAGTTCCCCTAACAGGGCTCCCCGAAACGGTAAAGCCCGTCTTCATCGCGAGGGGAAACGACCTTGACATGTCGCGACCACGGGGCGTAGCTGGAAGGGGCCTCCGCGCACGCGCCCGAGCGGGGCCGAGCTCCGACGAAGCGAAGCCATGAGCGCAACCGGCAGCGGGACGGCAGTTCCGATTCTCGAGCCCGACGTCCCCCGGACGGATGCACCGCGGGCCGACGCCGCGACGGTCTCGGCCGTCTCGCACGCGGCGCCCGCCGCCCCGGCCGTCGTGAGCCTCAATCCGACCGCGAAGCGCTTCTTCGTCGCGGTCCTCGGGCTGACGCTCCTGCCCTTCCTCTGGATCCCGCTCTCGTGGGCGATGATCGGCGCGACCGTCACGACCGGAGGCGGAATCCCCACGCCGGACTCGTTCGACCTCACCAGCGCGTCCGCGCTCGCGACGTTCACGGCGCTGCTCCTCTGGATCGGCTCGCAGGCGCACGTCGCATCGAGCCTCTTCTTCTACGGAGATCCCGAGGCGCGGCGCTTCATGCTGCGCGAGCGCCCCGGCCGCTTCGTCGTCGCGCCGATCGCGTGCATCGTCGGGATGCCGGCGAGCTTGATGCTCGCGGCGTCGCTCCCGCGCGGGACCATCAAGCAGAATCTCGTCTTCACGATCATCGGCGCGTACTGGGTCTGGCAGGCGCATCACTACACGCGGCAGAACCACGGCGTCCTCGCGTTCCTCGCACGAGCGGAGCGCACCCGGCCGTCGGAAGCCGAGATGCGCGCGATCAAGCTCTCGGGTCTGGGCGGGATCCTCGGCATCCTGCCGCTCCTCGGCGGCTTCACCACGAGCGCGTACGGCGCGCTCGGCACGCTGATGTACTTCGCCGCCTTCGGGCTGATCGCGGCGGCCTGGGTCGTTTGGCTGCGCGGCCGGAGCGAAGCGGCTCCGTCGACCCTTCGGACCGTGACGATGGCGGTTCTCCTCCTCTTCTACGTGCCGATCCTCTTCTTCGACGACGTCTTCCCCGCGGTGATGGGCTTCGCGACGGCGCACGGTCTCCAGTACCTGCTCTTCATGGGGTTCGTTTCGCAGGGAGCGGGCCCGAGGCGCGGCGTGAACTGGTGGGGCGCGGCGCTGTTGGTGGCGAGCGCGGTCGGTGGCGGCCTCCTGCTGCGGTACTTCGCGAAGGGCGCGGACGGTGCGTTCTATGGCGTCGCTCTCGGTCTCGTCATGGCGCACTTCGTGATCGACGCGGGGATGTGGCGTCTGCGCGAGGCGTTCCCGCGGCAGTACGTGACGGCGCGCTTCCCCTTCCTCGGCTGAGCGTTCGAGCGATTGCAACTCAGGAGATCCTCGAGGGCTGAATTCGCGCCGCTCGGGCGCTTCACGGCTGGCGGAGGACGGTCGAGTCGCGGTAGGTCGGCAGCAGCGACCGTGACCCAGGCTCCACTCCGACTTCAGGTTCTTCTGGCTTTCGTTCTCCTCTGCGCGCTCGTGCTCTGCGGGGGAGCCGCGCTGGCCGCTACGAGCTCGATCGAGCTGAGCGAGTACCGCGACGGGCGGATCTTCCAGCGGAACCGCGCGCATCGCGCCAGGCTGCCGATCGCCGGACGCTACGCCGGCGCGCCGCGCGCGATCGAGGCGCGCGTCGTGGCGGACCGCTCCTCGGCCGAGATCGTGCCCTGGACGGTAATCGACGAAGCGCCGATGGGAGGACGCTTTCGCGGCTCGCTCGCGAAGGTTCCACAAGGCGGCTGGTATCGTCTCGAGGTACGCTTCGCCGGCGAGCCTTCGGTTCGCCGAAGAGCGACCGCGCGCTTCGGAGTCGGCGTCCTCGTCGCGTGCGCCGGACAGAGCCACATCGCGTACTGGTTTCGCGACGGTCCCGTTGGTCCGGAAGACGAGGGATGGGCGCCGCCGGCTCCGCATCGACTCGCGCGCATGTTCCGGCACGACGGCTTCCTGGACGAGAACAAGCGGACCAACGACTGGCGCCCGATCTCGGGAGTCGGCGCGACGGTCTTCGCGAACGCGTTGATCGAGGCGCTCGGGGTTCCGGTCGGGCTCCTCCCGTACGGCGTCGGCTCGTCCGCTCTCTGGCAGGCGAACGCGCTCACGCCGCATCCCGACGTCCGCAACGCGCCGCGCACCTACGGTTGGTGGCTCGCGGACGGGAGCGGACGATATCCGCTGCGCGACAACTACGCACACCTGCGCGGCGGACTCGTCTCCGTCGGACGAGAGGTCGAAGCCCTGCTCTGGGTGCAGGGCGAAACGGACGCGATCGCGCGAGACACGGCCGCTCACTACGCGGCGGGGCTCGCTTCGCTGTTCGCCCGCTTCCGCTTCGAGACGAGGCGCGCCGACCTGCCCATCTTCCTGAGCCTCCTCGGCCGTCAATCTAAAGTGCCGTGGGCGAAGGTCATCGAGGACGTCTCGGCGCAGGCGATCCGCGATGCCCAGGTATGGGCGGCCGAGCGGGATCCGTCGACGCATCTCGCCGCGACCACCATCGATCTCCCGCTGTCACACGACGGCATCCACCTCTCCCGCATCGGGCAGGCTCTGCACGCGGCGCGAATGGCCACGGCCGTCATCGCAACGCTCGAAGGCGAGGACGAGACGCGCTATCGCGGACCGCGGCTCGATCGCCTCGATCTCCGCGACTCCTACGTCGATGTCTGGGTCGCGCACCGGGGCGGATCGGACTTCGGCCCTCCGACGGGCATCCGCGGCTTCGAGGTCTTCGGTCCCGCCGCGGGACGGGTCGTCGGCGCTTGGCGCCGCGACGCGAGCACCATCCGTCTCGCGGTGAGCGGCGAGGCGAGCTCCGTGACGGCGGTGTGCTACCTGCGCGGCGCCAATCCCGGCGGCCTCGATCCGCTTCTCTACGCGAGGCGCTACGTGCACGACGACTCGCCGCTCGCGCTACCGCTCGAGGCGGGATGCTTGACCGCCGGCGACCGCTGAGCGCGGCCAGGGCCCCCCGACGTCGATGGTTTGACTCATGAAGTAGGAATTCCTACCCTCTTCTCATGAAGAGCGCGGTCTCCGAGAAGGGCCAAGTGACGATTCCCAAGGCGATTCGCGATCGCCTCGGGCTCACGCCGGGAACGCAGCTCGAGTTCCGCGCCGAGAACGGCAAGCTCGTGGGCGTCAAATCGGTACGAGAGGACGTCTTTCGGAAGTGGCGTGGTCGAGGTCGCCTGCCGGGGAATCTCTCCGTGGACAAGTATCTCCGCATGACTCGAGGCCCCGATGCGCACGGCCGTTGACTCGAGCGTGCTCCTCGACGTCGTTCTCGACGATCCTCGCCATGCGGATCGCTCGGAGGCGGCGCTTCGGGTTGCGGCGTCGACCGGAGCGCTGCTCGTCGGCGAGTGCGTGCTAGCCGAGATCGCCCCGGCGCTGGGCGTCGGGCGACTCGAGGAATTCCTTACGGATTGGGAGCTCCAGTTCGTGCCGAGCACGCGGCAGAGTGCCACGCTCGCCGGGGAGATGTTTGCCGTCTACCTCAAGCGCCGAGCGGGCCGAGCCACTCGCGTGCTTCCCGATTTCCTGATCGGCGCACATGCGAAGCACACGGCCGATCGCCTTCTCGCACGGGATCGAGGCTACTATCGCGACTATTTTCGCGACCTCGAAGTGATCTCTCCGTAGAAGCGCACACCTCGGACGCGGACCGCCGAGATCGCCATCCGCTGTATCTGGTGTGAAACGAGACGCCGTATCGGCCGACTCGCAGGCTCAGCCGCCGCGGAGCTTCTCCTGCTGCCGGTGCCGCGCGGCGCGGCTCTCGTCCGTCGTCCAGACGCCGGTCGCTTCGTCCGCCTGCTCCGGCGTCTCCGCGCGGATGCGCTCGATCGCGGCGTGCAGCAACGCCGCCTTCGTGTGCGCGTACGACTCGCGCGGATAGGCGCCGAAGCGCGCCGCGCGGCGCAGCACCGTCGCCTCGATCTGGTCCGCGGGAAGGAGCTCGTCGACGAGCCCGAGCCGCACGGCCTGCTCGGCGGGATAGACCGAGGCGCCGAGCACGAGCTCCGCCGCGCGCGCGTGCGACAGGCGGAGCTTCACGATCTCGATCGCCGCGCGCGGGAACGAAGCGCCGATCGCCACCTCGTTCATTCCGATCCGGTAGTCGCCGGCGGCGCCGAGCCGGTAGTCGCACGCGAGCGCCAGCACGAAGCCGCCCGCGATCGCGTGTCCGCGCACCATCGCGAGCGTCGGCTTCGGCAGCGTGAAGAGCGCGACGTGCGAATCGCGGTAGAGCTCCGCAATGCGGCGCGACTCGTCGTCGTCGCGACGGGGTGCGCGCAGATCGAACCCGCCGCTGAAGAATTTTCCCGCGCCGGTGAGGACGACCGCGCGCACGGCGTCGTCGTGCTTCGCGACCAGGGCGGCTTCGAGCAGCTCGCGCAGCAGCGTCTCGTCGATCGCGTTCGCAGGCGGGCGATCGAGTGTGAGGACGCGTACGCCTCCCGGATGATCCTCGCTCCGGACCGTCGGCAACGTCAGCCCTCCTGCGCCGGCGTGTACCAGATCGGCGACGTGTAGGCGCGCTCCTGCGTCGTCATCGGCGCCTCCGGCGGCATCCGGACGTCGAAGTACTTCGCGTCGTACGCCGTCCAGCGCGGCGTCGGGATCTCGATGACGCGGCCATAGTAGAAGGCGCGCTGCGACGGATCGAAATCCAGGTCCGTCCACACCGCGATCAGCTCGGAAGCGCCGATCGCGTTCGTGTACGTCGCCTTCGCGACGTCGACCGTGCTGCCGACGGCGGGGACCTCGCCGTCCTCGCCGCGCTTCCGGTCGCCCGACCACACGACGTCGTAGACCTGCTCGTGCAGCTCGCCGGCGTCGTCGAGCCAACCCTTCACGATCTGGTAGCGGTCCAGGTTCGCGCCGATCGGGTCCTTCAGCGCGGCGACCAGGAACGTCGGCGCCTTGCCGTCGGGTGCCGCCGTCAGGTCGCCGCCCATCGGCACGCCCTTCCGGTAGCCGACGACGCCCGGGTTCCGCGCCTGCGCGTCTTCGGGCGCGAAGTCCCAGCCGCCGAAGAAGCGCACGACCATGCGGGGGCCCGTCGTCGCGTACGTCTCGCGCCGCTCCATCGCCTCGAAGAGCGCCTCGCGCGTGTTCTCCGTCGCCCACACCGCCGCGTAGCCGGACGACGTCTGCTCCCATCCCATGATCGTCGCCCGGTCCGTCTCGATGAAGGGATGGGTCGCACGAACGGGGCTCGGCTCCGAGCTCGACGTCTTGCCGAAGAAGTTGTCCTCCTCGACGGCCGCGAGCCCGTTGTGGGCGTCCGTCGAGCCGACCAGGCCGAGCTTGTACGGATTGGTGCCGAGCTTCTGCTCGAGCGCGAGGCCGGTCTTCAGTGCCGAGCGCGCATACTCGTACGGGAGCATCTCGGGCGTCTTCAGCTCGCTCAGGTCGAGGTTGCCCTTGTCCCAGCGCTCGAAGCTCGCGAACTCGTCGTTCGGTGAGAGGAGCGGGTGCGTCTCGCCGTCGCCCTTGATCTGCGTCGCCTCGTAGAGGCGCTCCCACTTCGCGCGAGCCTCCGCGTACTCGCGATCGACCGGCTTCTTCGTGAAGGACTCGATCATCGGGAACATCCGACCGTTCGAGAGGTTCCCGTTGTGCGCGATCGCGAGCACGTCGCCGCCGGTCTTCTCCTCGTACGCCTCCATCCACTTCCACAGCTCGCGCGGGTCGTCGCTTCCCGGCGGGTACACGGTGAACGGCTCGACGCGGCTCGCGCGATCGGCGCCGTCGCGGAAGATCACGTTCCGGTGCAGGTTGTTGCCGCCGGTGTTCGAGGTCCACTCGTATCCGATGAAGGCGGTGAACCGGCCCGGGTCGTTCGACTCCTCGGCCGCGTCGATCGTGTCCTGCCAGGCCGAGCGGTACGAAGGCGTGCCGGGCAGGGACATGATCGATTTCGGAAACGTCCCCTGCGAGAACGCCATGATGATCTCGATCGCCGCCTGGGCGCCCTGGCCGGCCTGCATCAGGTCGTACCACTTCCGGCCGGTCGGATCGGCGAGCACCTCCGGCTTCCCGGCCGCGAGGTCGGGGAAGAAGCCCATGTTGTCGGAGTGATCGGCGACGACCAGGAAGTCGAGCGAGCGCGCGAGCCGCACGCGCTGTCCGCTCGAAGCCGAGATCTCCTCGCCGCGGGCGAACCGATACGCGTCGCGCGGCGTCAGGATGCAGCCGAAAGCGCCCGCGTCCATCGACATGCCCGTATGGAGGTGCGTGTCCCCGAAGAAGGGCTGCGCCGGGAAGTCGCGCTCCGCGTATGGAGAGTAGGGAGCCTTGCGGAACGCGAGCGCGGTCGACGCATCGAGCGTGCCGGTGTCGGTGACGACGGTCTCCCCCGCAGCGGAGACACCCACTCCGAGAGCGAGGACGAGCCCCAAGCTCGCCCAGACGGACGGCCTCTTCGTTCGCGGCACCAGCGCCTCCTCTTCCTGCGGCGCCGGTCGTCGATGCGTCAGGAGCCGCGGCGGTGAATGTAGCTAACGACGACCGCGGAAGCCGCCGAAGCCGCCACCTCCGCCGCGGGAGAACCCGCCGCCGCCGTCGCCGCCGAAGCGGCCTCCGAAGCCACCACCGCCCCCTCCTCCATCTCCGAAGCGATCGGCGAAACCACCGAAACCACCGCCATCGCCGAAGCGGCTGCCGAAGCCTCCGCCGCCACTGCCGTCGCCGCCTCCTCCGAAGCGGCTCGCGAAGCCGCCGCCGTCGCCGTCCCCGCCGAAGCGCCTGCCGAAGCCTCCGCCGCCACTCTGCGTGCCTCCCCATCCAACGCCGCTCCCGGTCGCGCCCCAGCTCTGCTGCGCTCCGTTCCAGCGGCTCGACGACTCCGTGCGCGCCTGCTGATCGCGGTCCGCCCACGACGTGTCGCCGGACGCGTCCTGCCAACCGCTCGACGTGTGCTGCTGCCAGCCGTCGCCGGTATTCTTGTAGACGTTGCCGTTGACGTCGGCGTAGTGGTTGTCGCCGACGCGAGCGGTGCTGACGGTGTTCGTGTTGCCCGTCTTCGCGTTGTCGACGGTCGTCGTGTGCGCGTCCGCGGACTGCCCGTAGCGGTTCGACGCATAGGCCGAGTCGTGCGACACGGTGCTTCCGTTCGCGGTCGTCCCGGACACGCTCGAGCCGCGCGCGTAGTTGCCGGTATAGGTATTGTACCGCTCGCCACGCGCGACGTTGCCGGAGCCGCCGGCGGCGGTATTGACGGAGCGGTCATAGCCCTGCTGCGCGTTGCCCGTGTACGGGTTGTAGCTGCGACTCGCGTTGTAGTTCCCCGTCGTGCCCGTGCGGTAGTTCGTGTAGCTGCCGCTCGCCGTCGTTCCGACCGTGCCCGCGGAGTTCGTCCACCACGTGCGCGTGCCCGAAGCGACCGTGTTGCCCCAGTGATTGTAGACGTTGACCGAGGTCGAGCCGCAGCAGGGATAGCCCCAGTAGTACGGATGATAGTAGGCGCCGCCCCAGTACGGCTCCGTCCACGCTGCGGTCGCGAGACCGAGGCCGAATCCATACGCGAAGCCGACCGCGGGATTGTAGACGGGCTGCGCCTGCACGCCGTATGTGACCGGCACCGCGTACCAGGTCGTTCCGACCCACGGTGAGTAGGCGTAGCCCGTACCGTAGACGACGACGCCGTCGGGCGCCGCGACCGTTCCGAAGTAGCCCGGCGTGTAGCCTTCGTACACGACCTCGGTCGTCGCGCCGTAGATCTGCACGTAGGTGACGTAGTGCATCGGCGAGCTCGGCGGGATCGAGTAGATCACCGGCGGAACCGACGTCGCGATCACCCACGGTCCCTGCAGCGACGGCGAGGTGAACCACACGCCGGCGCTCACGCCGCAGTAGCTCTCCGGGGTCACCTGGATGATCGGCGTCGGCGAGTTCACGACGTAGGAGAGCGACGTGCCCTCGATCGGCTTCAATTGCGGCTTGCCGTCGTACACGGGCGTCAGCTTCGGACCGTTCGTCCGCGACACGGTCGCGGTCTGCGGGATCGAGTTCGCGATCACCGACTCCCGCGCCTGCGGCGTCCCCGCGACGGAGGCGAGCACGACGCCCGCGGGCGAGCCTTCCGGAATGCGGCTGAAGTCCGCGGGCAAGTCGTTGCTCGCGACATAGCTCCACGGCCCGTCGAGGCCTGGCCCGGTGAACCAGCGCCCCGAGACCAGCACGTAGTACTCGCTGTTCTCCGTATCGACGACCACGTCCGCGGTCGTGTTGGAAGCCCAGAGAAGCTCCGTGCCCTGGATCGGCACGAGGTTCGGCTGTCCCTTGAAGACGATCAGCTCCGCGGGCGCCTGCGTCACGTAGACCGCAGGCACGCCCTTCGCGAGAGACGGCTTCGGGTTCGCATGCGGGCCGCCGTCGAGGAGGTCGACCTGTCCGGTCTTCGCGACGTCGTCCTTCATCGCATCGAGTCCGGCGGGAAGGCTCGTCGCGACCGTCCACTGTCCGCCGAGCGAGGTCGAGGAGACCCAGCCGTCGAAGAGGTGCAGGTAATTCGTCTGTCCCGCCGACTCGCGCACGATCAAGGCGCGCGTATTGATGACGCGCTCGAAGCTCGTGCCGGTCACCGGACGCCAGATCGCGCGCCCCTCGATCGGGACGAGCATCGCCGGCGAGGTGCTGACGATGATCTGCGGCGGCTCGTTCTTCACGTCGACACCGGAAGGCGGCGCCGCGTCGGAAGCGGCGAGCGAGGACTGCAGCTCGTCGAGCGGAACCGTCTTCACGCTGCCGGCGAGCTCGGTCTGCAGATCGCTCGCGAGGCTCGCACCGCGGTCGGGCAACGTCGGGAAATCGGACTTGACGACCTTCAGGCTCTCGAGCGTCACGAGGCGCAGGGCCTTGTCGACCTGCGTCTGCGCGCTCACCCAGACGACGCCGAAGGCTTCCTCGGACGAACCCTGCGGCTTGAAGGCGATCGCGGAACGGAACTCGATCCAGTTCCCGCTCCAGCTATTGACCTGCGGCTGATAGACGAGCGCGGTCGAGCCCGCGAGAGGAATCTCGTGCGGCCAATCGGGAGCCGTGGGACCCGCGGCCGCCGCCGATGGCGGCGAAGCACTCTGTGCAAGTGCCGAAGCAGGCGCAAACAGGACGTTGGCCGCCAACACGACCGCGACGAGGACGATTCGCACTCCCATCACTGACCCTCCCGAGCAGCCCCCCGACTCGCCCGCTTTCCGATGTCTTCGCGAGTTTCCCGTGGGCAAACGCGCCCCATTCCTCTATCCGGTGTGCCGACCGGAAGCGACTCGGCGGCAGCGCCGACGCCGAAGGGAACACGCTTCGCGGCGACAGGAGGCGAAAATGGGACGGCTCGACGGCAAGGCGGCGCTGATCAGCGGCGCCGCGCGCGGCCAGGGTGCTGCGATCGCTCGTCTCTTCGCGACGGAGGGGGCTCGCGTCGTCCTCGGCGACGTTCTCGACGACCTCGGCAGCGAGGTCGCGCGCGAGATCGGTGCGACGGCGCGCTACCGCCGACTCGACGTCACCCGCGAGGACGACTGGGCGGCCGCCGTCGCCGAGGTGACGAGCGCGTTCGGCCGCCTCGACGTTCTCGTCAACAACGCGGGCATCCTCACGTACGCGCCGCTCGAGCGCCTCGCCCTCGACGAGTACCGGCGGACCATCGAAGTCAACCAGGTCGGGTGTCTCCTCGGCATCCAGGCGGCGATCCCGGCACTGAAGGCCGCGGGCGGCGGATCGATCGTGAACACCTCTTCGACGGCGGGGATGCAGGGCGTTCCGCGCCTCGGCGCGTACGTGTCGAGCAAGTGGGCCGTGCGCGGCCTCACGAAGGTCGCAGCGCTCGAGCTCGGGCAGTACGGGATCCGCGTGAACTCGGTCCACCCCGGCGCGATCGCGACGCCGATGATCGATCCCGCGGGCACGCTCGCGACCTCGAAGGATCATCCGTGGGCGACCGTGCCGCTCGAGCGCGTCGGGCTGCCCGTCGACGTTGCGCGCTTGATGGTGTTCCTTGCGTCGGACGAGAGCTCGTTCTGCACCGGATCAGAGTTCGTGATCGACGGGGGAGCGACGGCGGGGATCCGCGCGACCGGCGCGCTCTGAGCTCGCAGCGAGCTTCACCCAGGCGGAAAGGGACGATTCAGAGCCGGCCGCGGAGGCCGCGTGCAGTCGACCCAGCGGCGACAGAGAGGATCGTTCACGAAGTGCGCTGCGTTGCCGCCGAAGAGGCCGAAGTCGGCGAGCGAAGCGCGGTCTCCGAAAAGGTACCGGCGATCGCTCAGATGCACGCCGACGAGCCGCTGCCACGGACGGAGGACGTCGTCCATCCACGCGTGCACACTCGAAGGCGTGACTGCGACCGACGCGGTCGAGGTGCCTGGCGAATCGTGACGGCTGCGGCGTGGCGGTCCAACAACTCCCGACTTGCCGGCTCGACGGACGTTCGGCGAACGGGATAGCGGCTCGGCAGCCGACTCAATCCCTGGAGGACGCCATGCGCCAGCCCGTGCCCACGTTCACCCTGGTCCTGTTGCTGGGACTCTCCCTTCCCGTTTCCGCGAAGACGATTTTCGTCAGCGGCAACGGCTCGGGGACACCCCTGCAGGATGCGATCGACGATGCCGATCCGGGCGACGTGCTTCGCCTCGACGGCGTCTTCTTCGAGTCGATCGTGATCGACAAACCGCTCCGGCTCCTCGGACCGGCGGCGATCGACCCCGGGTGCGGACCCGCAAACGTGGTCGAGATCGCCTCTGACGACGTCGAGCTGAATCGCATCGTCGCCTATGGCGGGAGCCACGCGACCATCGACATCGAGGGCCGAGACGACGTGAAGCTCACCAAGGTGTTCGTGGTCTCGCAGCCCTTTGGAGGAGGCTGCGCCGACGCCGAATACGGGATTCGCATCTTCGACAGTACCGACGTCTCGCTGTCCGGCTGCGAGACCGTGCGAAGTGGCCCCGGTCACGTGTACTCGGGCGCCTTCATCTACGTCGGAGGCATCCAGGACGACGCGAACGTGCGGGTGCGGAAGTCCTTCTCGAACTACGAGAACACCGTCGGAATCCTGGTCGAGGACTCGAGCGACGTGCCGACCTTCGGAGGCCTCGGGGTGATTCTGCGCGGCAACGCCATCGTCTCCAGCGTAAGGGGCATCCTCCTGCGCAACTCGGACGGTGTGCTCGTGTCGCGGAATCGGTCAGACGGCAACGACGTGACCGGCATCGAGGTCGACGCGACCTCGAACAACAACCGCCTCGAGGGCAACCGCGCGCACCAGAACGGACTCGACGTCCTCGACGACGGTTCGGGGAACTGCTGGCGCAGGAACGACTTCGACACCGGGACGGTGTCGTGCCCGTGAGCCCGTCGTAGATCCATCGAGACTGCTGTCGACACGGCCGCCTGCGGCTGAACTTCGGCGAGCCCTGGCCACGTCGGCCAGGTGATCTTCCAGATCCCTCAGCGGGAACGCCTACGGGGCCGACCCCTCCAGCGCTCCCCGGCCTCGTTGTAAACCTCGAGCCCGATGGGTAGCCCTTCGGGGGCTCGTCATGGACCTGCGACCGACAGCGGCCGAAGAGCGGTTCCGCGCCGAGCTCCGCGCTTGGCTGGAGACGGAAGTGCCGAAATACGGCGCGCCCCCGTCGCGCGGCGACTGGCCCGCGCGTCGCGCCTGGGACACCAGCTGGCAGCGAAAGCTCTTCGACGCCGGCTACGCCGGGATGAGCTGGCCGAAGACCTACGGCGGCCGCGAGGCTTCCCTCGCCGAGCAGCTCATCTACTACGAGGAGTGCGCGCGCGCGCGGGCGCCCTACGTCGGCGTCAACTTCGTCGGGCTCCTGCACGGCGGACCGACGGTGATCGTCGAGGGCACCCCCGAGCAGAAAGAGCGCCACATCCCGTACATCCTGCGCGGCGAGCAGGTGTGGTGTCAGGGCTTCTCCGAGCCGGGCGCCGGCTCCGACCTCGCGAGCCTGCGCACGCGCGCCGAGCGCGACGGCGACCACTACGTCGTCAACGGCCAGAAGATCTGGACGAGCTTCGCGCAGGTCGCCGACTACTGCGAGCTGCTCGTGCGCACCGATCCCGAAGCGCCGAAGCACAAGGGCATCACCTGGCTGATCATGCCCATGAACCTACCCGGCATCGAGGTGCGCCCGCTCGCGACGCTGCACGGCCAGAGCGAGTTCAGCGAGGTCTTCCTCGACAATGTGAGAATTCCCGTCGAGAACCGCGTCGGCGCCGAGAACGACGGCTGGCGCGTCACGAACGTCACGCTGCGCTTCGAGCGCGGCACCGCCTTCGCGGGCGAGATGGTCGACCTGAAGCGCTGGCTCGCCGAGATCGCGGAGGTCGCGCGCCGCGTGACCGATCACGGCACGCGCGCGTGGGACGACGCGAGCCTGCGCCGCGAGATCGGCCATCTGCAGGCCGAGACGGACGCGCTCTGGTACCTCTTGAAGCTCTCGATCGCGCAGGCGGATGCGTCCGGCGTGCCCGGCATCGGCGCCTCCGCCGTCAAGCTCTTCTTCACCGAGCTGAAGCAGCGCGTCGGCGACCTGGGAATGCGCGTCCTCGGCCGCGCGGTGCTCGGGCGCTCCGACGTCGCGGGGCTCCCGTCCGAGTCGTTCACCTACGAGGCGCTGCAGTCGCTCTCGATGACGATCGCCGCGGGCTCCTCGCAGATCCAGCGCAACATCATCGGCGAGCGCATCCTCGGCCTGCCGAAGGACCGCTGAAGCACCGCCGAAGGACCACTGAAGGACCGCTGAACGACCGCCGAAGGACCGCCGAAGGACCACTGAGGACGAGACGCGCATGGCATTCCGACTGAGCCAGGAGCAGGAGGAGCTGCGGCAAGGCTTCCGCGACTTCTGCACGGGGCGCGTCTCGCTCGAGCGCGTGCGCGCGCTCGAAGGAAGCGGCTTCGAGCGCGATCTCTGGCGCGAGCTCGCCGAGATGGGCGTCTTCCACCTGCGCGCGCCGGAGAGCGCGGGCGGGCTCGGTCTCGGGCACGTCGAGGCGGCGCTCGTCTTCGCGGAGCTCGGACGCGCGATCGCGCCGGGACCGCTCGTGTGGAGCCACCTCGCTTCGGGCCTCGTCGACGGTGCGGCGCGCGGCGAGACGGTCGTCACGGGGCTCGACCTGGCTTCGAGCCGCCGCGGGCCGATCGTGCTCGAGCACCTCGGGGTCGCCGACGCGGTGCTCGTCCTGCGCGAGGACGGTGTCGCACGCCTCGATCCGAAGTCGATCCGCTCCGAGCGCATCGAGACGCCGCTCGACCCGCTGACGCCGGTCTCGAGCGCGGCCGCCCTGCCCGCCGGCGAGCGCCTCGGCGGGGCCGATCTCGCGCGCGACCTGCGGCAGCTCGGCACCGTGCTCACGGCGGGAATGCTCCTCGGAATCGCGGAGGCGACGCACGTCCTCGCGGTCGACTACGCGAAAGAGCGCAAGCAGTTCGACCGGCCGATCGGCTCGTTCCAGGCGATCAAGCACATGCTCGCGGACACCTTCGTCCGCCAGGAGATCGCCCGTGCCTCGGTGTACGCGGCCGCGGCGACGCTCGATCATCCGGAGGTCGCGGACGTCGCGACCGTCGTGTCGGAAGCGAAGATCACGGCCGGCGAGGCGGCGATGAAGAACGCGCGGACCTGCATCCAGGTGCAGGGCGGCATGGGCTACACGTGGGAGCTCCCGTCGCACCTCTTCCTGAAGCGCACCTGGGTCCTCGAATCGTCCTTCGGGACGATCGAGGAGCACGCGGATCAGCTCGCCGAAGGCGTCGGCGCCGCCGGCACCTGAGCCGGCGGAGCGCGCTCGTCGCGCAGCAGGAAGAGCGAAGTGAACGTCACCACGTTCAGGACCGCGAAGGTCAGGAACGCCATCCGGTAGCTGCCGGCGGATTCCGAGACCGAAGCCGCGTAGTACGCCCCCGCGGCACCCGCGGGCAGGACGAGCATCATCGTCCCGTAGATCTTCGCCATCGCGCGTAGTCCGAACGAGCGCGCGATCATCATCGGGTAGACGACGTCGCGGGCCGCGCCCGAGATCCCGAACGTCGCGACGAAGAGCCAGAGGGCGGCCGCGCTCACCGGGAGGAGCAGCAGGAACGAGCTCGCCGCGAAGAGCCCGAACTGGAGGAGCGTCGCGGTGCGTGTCGGCAGACGGTCGGCGACCCAGCCGAAGCCGACCTTGCTGATCATCCCGAGGATCAGAGCGTTCGAGAGGAACGCCTGCGCCTCGGACTTCTCGTATCCGGACTCGATCAGGTGGAAGACGAGATGGTCGAGGATCGCGACGAAGTAGAAGAAGAACACGAAGAGCGCCGCGCTCAGGATCCAGAAGCTCCGCGTGCGCAGCGCCGAGCGCAGATCGAGGTCGTCTTCCGAGCCCATCGCCGCCGCTTCGTCCGCGACGGACTCGGCTTCGCGCTCCACCTCGCCGCGCTCCACCTCGCCGCGCTCCACCTCGCCGCGCTCCACCTCGCCGCGCTCCACCTCGCCGCGCTCCACCTCGCCGCGCTCCACCTCGCCGCGCGCGCGCGGACGCACCGCGAACGCCGCGAGCGGCAGCATCAGGACGAAGGCCCCGATCCCCATCACCGCCACCGTCGTGCGCCACGACCCCGCCTCCGCGATCGCTCCGCCGTAGCGCACGAGCAGCGCTCCCCCGAGGTTCGAGCCGGTGTAGACGATCCCGAGCGCGAGACCGCGGTGACGCACGAACCACTGCGCAACCGCCTGCCCCACGGTGACGTCGCTCAGGCCGGTTCCGGCGATCGCGATCAGCATGAAGCACGCGTAGAGCTGCCAGAGCGCGTCGATGCGCGACAGCAGCAGGAACGCGGCTCCGAGCAGCGCGGTCGACGCGACGAGCACGGCACGCGCACCGACGCGCACGACGAGGAATCCCGCGAGCGGGCTCGCGAGCGCCATCACCCAGAGCTGCGGCGCGCGCGCGGCGGACAGCATCGACTTCGTCCACCCCGTCTCCGCCATGATGTCGGGGTTGAGCGCGCCGAAGACGTAGCTGTACCCGAGTCCCATCTGGCAGACGAGGCCGCCGAGGAGGACGAGGAGAGCCGGCGTACGGAAGTCGCTCGGCGCGGCGCCTGTTCCGGACGAGGAGCGGGTCGTCACCCTTCCGCCTGGACGGCGGCCCAGACCTCGCGCAGCTCGTCGAAGAACGCGGGCACTCCCTCCGGCTTCCGCACGAACGCGAGCATCTGGAGCTGCGCCTCCGTCGCGCCGCGACGGCCGAGGTCGTGCGCTCCGGCGAGCGTGCGCGCGAGGCTCGGTCGTCCGTCGGCGCCCCGCTCGCGCTCGAGGGTCGCGCGGACGCGGAGCTTCTCCGGATCTCGTCCCGCCTCCGACCACGCTTGCTTGACGCGGGCGACGCCGGCGGTCAGCCCGTCGAGAGTCTCGTTCATGATCGGGATCCAGCCGTCGCCGAGGCGTGTCAGGCGATCGAGGTTGCGCTTCGTCAGCGTCCCCGAGAACCAGATCGGCACGCCGCCCGGCTGCACCGGCTTCGGCTCGGACCAGATCTTCTCGAGGGTGACTGTCGGCGACGTGAAGTGCGTCGGGCTCTCGCCCCACAGCGCGCGACACGCCGCGATCGCGTCGTTCAGGAGCTGGCCGCGCTGCTCGTAATCGGCACCGACGGCGTCGAACTCCTCCTTCTGCCACCCGGTGCCGACGCCGAGGTCCAGGCGGCCGCGCGACAGAACGTCGAGCGTCGCCGCGACCTTCGCGAGAAGCGCCGCCGGGCGAAGCGGCGCGATCAGGATTCCCGTCGCGAGGCGCACGTGCTCCGTCGCACCCGCGATCGCCGCGAGGACCGTCATCGGCTCGAGCCACGGCACGTCGATCGGCAGCGGGAACTCGCCCCACTCGTAGCGCTGCGTCTGGTCGCTCATCACGACGTGATCGGGAACGACGACGGAGCCGACGCCCGCTCGCTCCGCCATGCGCGCGAGCTCGATGACCTCGTGCAGCCGATCGACGGGAAAGAAGCGTCCGTAGCTCGGAATGGTCAGCGTGAGCGTGGGTGTCGACATCGTCTCGATCCTCCGGTGCGATCCCTCTCGAGTCAAAGCACGAGGCGGGGTCGACAGAAGGGCTCGCCAGGGCATATCTGGGCTTCGTGCGCCGTCGCAAATGGACCCTCTGGCTCCTTCGGACGCCGCTTCTCGCGCCGCTCGCGGCTCTGGTCGTGGCGAGCTGCGGCTCGAGCGGCGACTCCGGCGAGGACGCGCCGGAGCCGGGCTGGTCCGACCTCGCCTCCCTTCCGCTCGGCGTCCGGCAGGAGCATCCCACGATCGCCCTCGCCGGCGAGGTCGTCGTGATCGGCGGGCTCGACGGCGCCGTGAACGTCCTCGATACGATGGAAGCGTACGACCCCGCGGCCGACGCGTGGCGCACGGACGTCGCGCGACTTCCCGCGGAGATGCATCACGCGAACGCCGCCGTCGTCGGCGAGCGGCTCTGGATCACGGGCTTTCTCGAGGATCTCGCCTTCGCGCCGAACGGCGGCGTCTTCTCCTACGATCCCGAAGTGGATCGCTGGGACGAAAGTGCAACGATGCCCGCGGGCACCGAGCGCGGCGCTTCCGCGGTCGGCGTCCTCGGCGAGCGCATCCTCGTCGCCGGCGGCCTCCGCGGCGGAACCGTCGCCGACTTCTCCGCGTTCGATCCCGCGAGCGACACGTGGGAGCCGCTCGCAGATTTGCCGGAGCCGCGCGATCACGCGGGTGCGGGCGTCGTCGACGGAATCTTCTACGTGCTCGGCGGCCGCGCGAACGGGATCACGAGCCGCTCCGCGGCGGTGTTCGCCTGGGATCCCGAGACGCGTGCGTGGTCGCGACGCGCCGACATGCCGACCGCGCGCGGCGGCGTCGCGAGCGCCGTGCTGAACGGACGGATCTACGTCTTCGGCGGCGAGGGCAACCGCACACCGCCCGTCACGACCGGCGTGTTCCCGCAGGTCGAGGTCTACGATCCGGCTTCGGACTCGTGGGAGTCGCTTCCGCCGATGCCGCACCCTCGACATGGCCTCGGGGCCGCGGCACTCGGCGGCCGGATCTTCCTCCCCGGCGGTGCCGATCGCGAGGGATTCGGGCCCGTGTCGCTCGTCGATGCGCTCGTACCGGATCCTTGATCGGTCCGCCGACGAAGCGCCCGGGAGCCACGCGACCGGCTCCCTGGAGCGGCCCTTACGGGTCGCGAGGCCGATTCGTCCAGCGACGGCGGTTCGGCGACCAGAACCATCCGCCGCCGGCGAGCGTTCCGCCGTCCGTCGGGATCGTGTGTCCGGTGACGAATCGCGATCGATCCGACGCGAGGAAGAGAACGACCTCGGCCTGGTCCTCCGGAACTCCGACGCGGCCGACGGGTGCCCAGCTCTCCCACATCTTCTCTTCTTCGGGAGCGACGCTCTTCGAGTAGTCGACCTGCGGCGTCTGCGTCAGGTCGGGCGCGATGCCGTTCACGCGAACTCCTCGCCGTCCGAGCTCGACGGCGAGACACGACGTGAAATGCACCACGGCTGCCTTGAACGCGCCGTACACGGGATCGGGCGGATACCCGCGCAAACCCTCGACCGACGACACGTTGATGATCGAGCCGCTCTTGCGCTGGATCATGGACGGCACGAACGCGCGCGTCACCAGGAAGACGTGGTGCAGGTTGACGCGGTAGAGCGCGTCCCAGTGCTCCGGATCGGAGCGCGAGAACGGCACCGACTCGAGGTAGTGTCCGACGTTGTTGACGAGCACGTCGACGCGCTCGTGCGCGGCGAGCACGTCCGTCGCAAGAGCCGCGACGGCCGCACCGTCGCGCACGTCGCAGGTCCACGCGCGCGCGCGGCCTCCCGCTGCCTCGACGTCGCGGACGGTCCGTGCGGCCCCGTCCGCTTCGACGTCGACGACCGCGACGTCGGCGCCGTGCGCCGCGAGCAACCTCGCGACGCCGGCGCCGATCCCGGCGGCTCCGCCGGTCACGACAGCGACCTTGCCGGCGAGCAATTCGACGCGAGGGGCGCCGCCCCTCGCCCCCAGCGGGCGCAGCCCGCCGGGGCCCCCACTCCCCGCTCGCTTTCGCTCGGTCGCGCGCTGCGCGCGCGGAGGGTTCGCGCTTCGAGTCACACCGAAGTCTACGCCGGGAGCGGGAGCTTGTAGAGACGCGCCGCGTTCCGCGAGAAGAGGTACGGCTTGATCTCCTCCGTGAGATCGGGGCGCTCCTCGAGCATCTTGACGCTCTTCGGGAACGAGCAGTCCCAGTGGTAGTAGTCCGACGAGTAGCAGACGATCTCCGGGCTCACCGCGGACGCGAGATACGGGATCATGCTCTCTTCCGGCTCGGTCGTGAGGTAGCCCTTCCCCGCGAAGTAGGACGACGGCTTCCGATCGATCGCCGGCGCCTGCTCGGGAATGTGCTCCCAGTGCTCGTCGAGGCGCTCGAGCCAGAACGGCAGCCAGCCGATCGCCGCCTCCATGAAGCCGACGCGGAGGTTCGGGAACTTCGCCCAGATTCCGCCGACGGTGAAGTTGTAGACCGCGTGCATCGCTCCGACCGGATGCGTGATCGCGTGGATCGCGAGCCGTGTGTCGAAGCGATCTATGACGAACTTCTGCTGCCCGGGCGCCTGCCCGCCGCCGTGCGTGCAGACGGCGGTGTCGAGACGCTGCGCCGTCTCCCACACGATGTCGAAGCTCGGATCGTCGAGGTTCTTCTCGCGGATGTGCGTCGCGGTGACCATGCCGACGAACACGTTGCCGTGCTCGGACATGCAGCGCTCGAGCTCCTCCGCCGCGAGGCTCGGATCGATCATCGGAAGCTTCGCGACGAGCTTGATCCGGTTCGGCGCGTGATTCGCGTACTCGGCGCGCGCGTCGTTCAGCGTGCGGCACACCGCCTGGGCGAACTTCGGATCGCCGAGCGCCCACTCCTCGCCCGACCCCGGCGGGTAGAGGACGGCGACGTCGATACCCTCTTCGTCCATGTCCTCGATGCGCGCCTTCGGATCGCTCACGCCGGGCCGCGTCTCGACGTCGAAGTCGAGCTCGCCCGCAGGACGCTCGACGCCGCGCGGATTGGTCTTGTCGACCTTCATGCCGGCGCCGGGGAGGCCCTTGTAGGTGTCCTTCATGACGGCGATGTACTCCGCCATCTGCGACTTGAACTGGTCGGGGATGCGCTTCCGCCAGCCCTTCGGCTCGCCGCCGTGGCCGTCCGCGTCGATCACGTAGTGTCCGTAGCGACCCATGTTTCTTCCTCCGATGGTTGTGCCTGCGAAGAGGCGTGTCCGAGACAGAGCGAGTGAGCGAAGGTGGAAGGTGTTCAGCCGGCGGGACGCACGATCGTCCCCGGCAGCGCGCCGGTGATCTCGCCGTCCAGCACGATCGGCTCGCCGTTGACGATCGTCGCGTGAATGCCCGTCGGGCGTGATTGGAAGCGAGGCTCGCCGCCGGGAAGGTCGTGCACGAGGCGCTTCGTGCCGGGTCCGATCGCGGCGGGATCGAAGATCATCACGTCGGCCGCGTACCCGGGAAGGAGCGTGCCGCGATCGCCGAAGCCCGCCATCGACGCGGGGACCTGCGTGAGCTGGCGGATGCCCTCCTCGAGGGTCCAGTCGCGCCGCTCCGAGACCCAGAAGCGCAGGAAGTAGCTCGACCAGTCGGCGCCGTCGTCGCGGTCGAAGTGCGCGCCGCCGTCGGAGACGCCCATCAGCATCGCGGGGTGCTTCATCGACTCGCGCACGGCCGCTTCCCACGCGTCCGACTTGTCCTCCCAGCGGAACTTCGTCTGGAGGTTCTCCGAGACCGCGAGGTCGAGCATCACGTCTGCGGGCTTCTTTCCGAGCTCGCGGGCGACGTCGGCGATCGTGCGACGCACGAAGCGCGCGTGGCGCTCGTCCGCGACCTCCTCGACGAAGGTCACGTCCCAGCGCGGCGGCGGCATCGTCGAGCCCTTGTCCGGATCCCGGTTCGGGTTCTCGACGGCGTCGCGCATGCGCTCGCGATAAGACGCATCGCGAAGCCGCGCCATCTTCTCCTCGTGCGAGAGACCCATCACGGCGTGCCACGCCGGAACGCCGGCATAGAGCGGCGTGCCGCGCTCGAAGTCGATCGGGCGGTCGAAGGGATGGTTCCGCAGGAGCGAGAACACGGCGGCGCCGCGCGCGCTCGCGCGCTCGAGGAACGCGACTGCCTCCTCCCAGCCGGCTCCCGGGACGTCGACCTTGTTCCGCCCGCCGAGGCCCTGGATGACGATCGGGAGTCGGCTCTCCTCGCCGAGGCGGATCAGGAGATCCTCGTCGGCGCGATCGAGGCCACCGACGACGCTCTTCGGAAGGTAGGAGATGCTGCCGCGGCCCGAGCGTCCCGCTTCCGCGACGAGGACCTGCAGCTCCTCGAGCGTCGCGAAGCGGCTCGGCACCGGACGGTCGTCGCCGTCGACCTGGGTCGGTGCGTGCGAAGAGGAGAACCCCGAAGCACCCGCGGCCATCGCCTCGCGCACGAGGCGGCGCATCTCCGCGATCTCGCCCTCGGTCGCCTCCCGCTCCGAGCCTTCCGGGCCCATCACGAAGCGCCGCAGGCTCGAGTGGCCGATGTACGAGGCCATGTTGACGCCGAGCTTGCCGCGGCGTGCGGCAAGGAACTCGCCGAAGGTCTCGAAGTCCCACTCGACGCCGTCGAGGGCGACCGGCGACATGCCCTCGACCTTCGCGAAGAGCGCCTTCACGTACGGACGGTCGGCGACGCGCGCCGGAGCGATCGAGAAGCCACAGTTGCCGACGAGGACCGTCGTCACGCCGTGGTAGCAGGACGACGTCGCGTACGGATCGAACGTGAGCTGCGGGTCGTAGTGCGTGTGCGCGTCGACGATTCCCGGTGCGACGACGAGGCCGTCCGCTTCGATCACGCGCGCGCCGCCGATCGCGCCGCGCAGGTGACCGACCTCCGCGATCCGGCCGTCCTTCACGCCGACGTCGGCGCGTCTCCGCGCGAGACCGGTGCCGTCGACGACGATGCCGCCGCGGATGACGAGGTCGTACGAGCTCATTCGTACAGAGAGGGGCGCCGCCCCTCTCCTCCACGCGGCGAAGCCGCGCGGAGCCTCCTCTCCCCGCTCGCTGCGCTCGGCCGCGCTCTGCGCGCGCGGATGCCATTGCGCGAGCCTCGGGCGCGCGATTCGAAGTGGCCCTCGAAGATCTCGAGCAGAGCGCGCAGGGAGCGGTCGATCTCGTCGAGCTTCTTCGTGGCGACGGTTCCGAGCAGGTCCTTCGTCGCTTCGAGGAACGAGCCGAACGCCTGCTCCTGCACGCGCTGCCCCGCCTTCGTGAGCGCGACGAGCGAGCCGCGGCCGTCGCTCGGATCCGGCGAGCGCGCGACGAGGCCGAGGCTCTCGAGGCGCTTCAGCATCTTCGTCATGCCGCCCGAAGAGCGCTGCAGCGCGCTGTACAGCTTGCTCGGCGAGGTCCGGTACGGCGGCCCGACGCGGCGGAGCGCGGCGAGGACGCTGTAGTCCGCGGGCGTCAGGTCGAACGGAGCGAGCGTCTCGGTCTGGAACGCCTCGATCAGGAGCGCGAGCCGCGCGAGGCGCACGAGCGGCGGGAGCGTCCCGAGGTCCGCGTCCGGGTGCTCGCGCGCCCAGCCCGCCTCCAGCTCCGCGATCCAGTCCGCCGGTCCCATCGCCGGTGCCGGATATATCTTTCTCGAAAGCTTTCTGTCAAGAGGGACCTCTGCGGGCCTCGAAGGCTCGAGGCGAGATCACGAGCCGGCGCGCACGTGATCCAAGAGCCGGAGAGCTCGTGTCCCGCCCACGCGAGAGCGGCGAGCAGAACCGAAGCCGCCGCGACGTGCACCCAGATCGTCGCGCGGCGCGCGAGCGCGCGGAGCGGGGCGCAGGCCGCCTCCGATCATTGCCGAGGCGGATTCGAACCCTTGCGAGCCGCCGAGGCCGACGGTCGCGATCGCCGCCAGGATCCGTCCGGGAAGCTGCTCGATCGGAATGCGCGCGTCCGCGTGGTACGGCGAGATGAAGAGCTCCGACGTCGACGGCCGGAGCGACCGCGTCACGCTTCTGGCGCGGATCTCTCAGCCGAGCGGGATCTCGATCGCCTCAGTGAGGACGTGCGCGAAGAACGGCCGCTCGCGCGCCTGCTCCAGCTCGGCGGGGGTGCACGCGACGACCTCGATCGGGGTCTGCAGGTCGAGCTCCCAGACGATCTCGCGAATGGCGCGCTCGCGCAGGCGTGGCGTCTCGGTGAAGTCGCCGACGACGATCAGGTCGAGGTCGCTCGCCGCGTGCATGTCGCCGCGCGCGTAGCTGCCGAAGGCGAGCACGCGGCGGACGGGGAGGCGCCGATGCAGCTCGGCAACGAGCTGGGTCAGATCGCGCCCTGCGTTTTCACGTGCGCGATCACTCGCGCGGCGAGGTCCATGCATTCTCTCGAGTCCTCGGGGCCGTAGAACTCACCCGGCGTCGTCTCTTCGAGACCGTTCGGATAGCGGCTCGGGATGTACACCTCGTCGAGCCGCTTCGCGCCGGCGAGCTCGGCGAACGTCGGATCGTGTGAGCCAGCGTCGCGCAGCAGCTTCTGGATCGAGTGGCCGAGCACGGGTCGCTCGCCAGTGCCGTAGAGAAACGCCTTGATCGCCTTCTCGGCGGCCTGCTGCGAGAGGAAGCACGCCCACTCGTCGAAGCCGGCGAGCGAGTTCGCCCGCGCTGCGGCCAGGTCGCGCTCCGCCTGGCGCAACCAACGCTCTTGCTCCGCGCGGTTCTGGTCGCGCTCGCTCACGTGGCGAGCGCTAACACGTGCGCTCCTTCGTGGCCATCATGCGGCGCTGCGGGCGCATGAGGCGCGCCCACGCTCTCGCATCCAAGGGAAACGACGCCGCGACGTTCGAGCTCAGCGCGCCGCCGGCGGGCTTCTCCTGCGTCCTCGGCGCGTACACCGATCACTGAGCGCCGGCCGAGCTCGACGCTCGTCCAGCAGGAACGCGACCAGGTCCTCGATCGAGCCCCAGCGATTGATCATGTGGCCGATCGCCCAGGCGTCCTGCAGGTAGTGGTGCGCGATCGCCTCGATGACCAGCCTCGCACGTCTCGCTCGGTCAAGTTCTTGATTCGGACCGCTCCGGCGAACGCACGCTCGATGGCCTCAGACCCCGCGGTGGTCGCGCTGGGCGTCCGAGACGGAGGCGTCCCCCATCAGGAACTGCGCGATCGCGGTCGCCACGAACGCGGTCGCGGTGAGGCCGAGGTCGCCGCTCTGCTCGACGACGAGGAGCACGCCGGCGAGCGGGATGCGGTAGCCGGCGCCGAGGAAGCAGCCGGCGCCGAGGAGCGCCAGGCAATGTCCGGTCTCGAGACCGAGCGCGCGGTCGACGATCTCGCCGAGGAAGAGACCCTGACATGCGAGCGACGTGAACACGCCGCCTCCTCCGCCGCCGTACACGCAGACGAGCGTTCCCGCCGCGCGGACGAGAAAGAGAATCGCGAGGAGCGGCACCGCCCTCTCGCTCGCCTGCACCCAGCTCGCCGCGATGTAGCCGGGTCCGAAGGTGATCCAGGAGCCGGACAGCTCGTGACCCGTCCACGCGAGAGCGGCGAGCAAAACCGAAGCCGCCGCGACGTGCACCCAGATCGTCGCGCGGCGTGCCAGCGCACGGAGAGCTTCGCAGGCCGCGGCGAAGAGACGCGCGCCGATGCCGCAAAGGAGTGCGACCGCGAGCGCACCGACGACGAACCACGGGTCGACCACGGCGAGCCCCGTGACGTTCACGAGCGTCCGCGACCCGTCGAGAAGCGAGTGTACCGCGTACGACGTGCTCGCCGCGACCGCCGCCGGGATGAGCCGCGTCGCATCGACGTCGCGCCGGAACGGCACCTCGAGCCCGTACATCGTGCCGACGCCGGGCGAGGAGAAGACCGCGGCGATGCCCGCGCTCGCTCCTGCAACGACGAGCGTCCGATGCTCCTCGGCGGTGATGCCGAGCTTTCGCAGACGAGAGAGCGCTTCCGACAGCGAGCTGCCGATCATCGCGCAAGCCGATTCGAAGCCCTGCGACCCGCCCAGGCCCACCGTCGCGATCGCCGCGAGGATCCGCCCGGGGAGCTGCTCGATCGGGATCTTCCCGTCCGCGTGGTACCGCGAGATGAAGAGCTCCGACGTCGAAGGCCGGAGCGTGCGCGTCACGTACTTCGCGGCGAGCACGGCGAGCGGTAGCGCCGCGAGGCACGCGAGCGCGGGCCATCCGCCCGGGAGACGTCCGAGCGCGTCGAGCGCCTTCCCCTCGACACCGGCCATCAGCGCGGCGACGCACGCTCCCGCGACCGCTCCGATCGCCGCCGGCGTGGCGACGTCGAGCACGAGCCGACGCGACGAAAGCCCCACCCGATCCCCTCCCCTTCGCGCCGTCGAGCCCGGCCGCGTCAGAGACGGAACAGCTTCTTCGCGTTGTCGCCGAGGATCTTCCGCTTCGTTCCGTCGGAGAGGTCGCCGCGCTCCGCGATCAGCTTGACGGTGTCCGGGAACGCGCAGTCCCAGTGGTAGTAGTCCGAGGCGTAGACGATGCGGTCGTCGCCGCAGAGCTTCACGACTTCCGGGATCATCGGCTCGTCCGGGTCGCACGAGATGAAGCAATTCGAGTGGAAGTACTCGCTCGGCTTCCGGTCGATGTGCGGCGCCTGCTCCGGCATCTTCTCCCAGTGCTCGTCGAGGCGCCACAGCCAGAACGGCAGCCAGCCGCAGCCCGACTCCATGAACGCGACGCGCAGCTTCGGGAAGCGCGCAAGCACGCCGCCGACACAGAAGGCGTCGAGCGCGATCATGTTGCCGACGGGATGCGTGATCGCGTGCACCTCGAGCCGCGTGTCGAACCGATCGACGCAGACGGGATACTGATCGGGCGCCTGGCCGCCGCCGTGCACGCAGACGGGAACGTCGAGCCGCTCCGCCTCCGCCCAGACGACGTCGAAGTCCGGGTGGTCGAGGTTCTTCTCGCGGACGTGCTGCGTAGAGACCATTCCCTTCAAGCCGAGCTCGTCGACGGCACGGCGCAGCTCGGCGGCGGCCCGCGGCGGATCGATCATCGGCAGCTTCGCGACGGCGAAGACGCGGCCGTCCGCTTCCCTTCCGAACGCGGCCTTCGAGTCGTTCGCGGCGCGGCTCAAGGCCTCCGCGAAGTCCGCGTCGAGCATCGCCCACTCCTCGCCCGCGCCGCCCGGGAAGGTGACCGTGACGTCGATGCCCTCGAGGTCCATGTCCTCGAGCCGGAGCTTCGGATCGTTCATGCCGGGGCGGACGTCGAACTTGTCGCCCTTCCGCGCCGTGCCCCCACCCGGAATCTTCAGCCGCCCGTAGTGCGCGCGGCACTTCTCGCGGAACGCGGCGAGCGTCGGCTTGAAGCGCTCGGGGACTCGATCCTGCCAGTCCGCGCGCTCGCCGCCGTGCCCGTCGGCATCGATCACCTGGTATCCGAACTTCCCCATGCGTGGACCTCCGTCGCCTCGCGCCGGCGGCCATCTTCTTCTGCGAAGCGCCCCGACGCAACGCACGGCGCCCCGGCTACGCTGCGGCCGCCTCACCCGGCCGAAGGGCGCTCGCCGTTCCGATCAGGACGCGCGTGGCGTCGTCCTTCTCGACCCACACCTCGCAGTGCACGCGCTCGTGGACGCCCTCGGGCTCGATCCGCGCGATCCGCGCGCGCGCGGTCAACGCGTCGTTCTCCCAGACGACGTTCGTCAGCTTCAGCGACATGCGTCCGCCCGCGAGGAATCCGCGGCCGAAGCGATCGGTCATCACCCGGGCCGCGAAGCAGGTCGTCATCATTCCCTGCACGACGATGCCCGGGAAGCCGAGCTTCTGCGCCTCCGCCGCGTCCGTGTGGTAGTTCCGGCCCGGTCCCGAGAACATCCAGCAGCGCCGCGCGTCGATCGTCTTCCGCACGGGAGCGAGATCCTCGCCCGTCGCCGTGGGAAACGGCGGCCGCGGCTCCTTCTTCTTCGCGGTGCCCGCGTCGACGACGAAGCCGTCGCTCGCCTTCTGGCTCGTCGCGAGAAAGGACTGATGCGTACGGCCGCGCACGAAGAGCCGCCCGTCGTCCGCGGCGACCACGTCCGTCTCGTTGACGACGTAGTCGCGGCCGCGCTTGTGGTAGCGGTCGACGATCGTCGAGCGCGTGCGGATCTGCGTGCCGACGGGGATCGCTTCGAACATCTCCCAGTCCTGCTGCGCGTGCAGGTTGCCGATCAGGTTGTGCAGGTACCACTCGCCGAGGAAGCGGTAGCACTCGGAGTGATGGAGGAGCGGCGGCGCGACCTCGCGGTAGAGCGGCGAGTGGTCGTCGAGCGCGTCCTCGTAGAAGTCGACCACCTCGCGCGTCGCCGTGTAGGTGCTGCTGCCGCAGTGATGGCCGACGCGGGCCGGCTTTCCATGCAGGTTCATGAGCGCTCCTTGGGGTACTGGCTTTAGCGCGCCGTCGGGAGTGCGATTCGGACGGTGCCGACCACGTGATTCCCGAGTCGGTTCGTACCCTGGATCGCGAGGTCGATCACGCCGCCGTCGTCCGATTTCGCTCGTACCTTGCCCGCCAGCTTCATCGTGTCGCCCGGATAGTTCGGGACGCCCAGGCGAATGCTGACGCTCTTGAACAGGGCCTCCGGCCCGGCCCAATCGCTGACGTAGCGCCCGACGATGCCATTCGTCGTCAGGATGTTCATGAAGATGCCCTTCGCACCGCGCGACTTCGCGAGCTCGACGTCGTGGTGCACGTCCTGGTAGTCGCGCGAAGCGATCGCGGTCGAGATGACGAGCGTCGGCGTGATGTCGATCGAGAGCTCGGGAAGCTCGTCCCCGACCTTCACGTCGTCGAAGCGGCGCGTCGCTGCGAGCGAGCCCATCTCACTCCCCCTGCACGAGCATCGCACCCAGCCGCGCGAGGTGCGGGCTCGCTCCGCCGAGCGCATACTCGTTCTGCTTCGCCCACAAGAAGAAGCGGTGGATCGGATACTCCAGGTCCGCGCCGATTCCGCCGTGGAGATGCTGCGCGGCGTGCGCGACGCGATGTCCGGCGCGGCACGCCCACCACTTCGCGACCTCCACCGCGCGAGCCGCGTCGCGCTCCTCCGCGACCGCCCATACCGCCTGGTACAGCGTCGAGCGAATCGCTTCGACGTCGATGAACGCGTCGGCAGCGCGCATCTGCACCGCCTGGAACGTTCCGATCGCGCGGTCGAACTGCTTTCGCTCGGAGACGTAGGCCGCGGTGCGCCGCAGCGCGCCGTCCGCGATGCCGAGCTGCAGCGCGCAAATAGCGACGAGGCCGCGCGTCTCGATCCAGCGCGCGATCCCGGCGCCGGCACGCGGATCGCCGAGCACGTCGTCGTCTCCGACCTGCACGCCGCGGAGCGCGAGTCCGAACTGCGGCTCGCCGTTCGTCGTGGTCTCGCGTGAGAGGCCGACGCCCGTCGCCTTCGGATCGACGAGGAACACCGCGACCGCGCCGTCGTCCGCCTGCGCAGGAACGACGATCCGCGCCGCGCGGTCCGCCGCGGGAACGCAGGCCTTCTCGCCGTCGAGCACCCAGCCGGAGCCGCTGCGGCGCGCTGTCGTTCGGGGACGGCTCGGATCGGTCCCGCCGATCTCCGTCAGGGCTGCCGTCAAGAACAGCTCTCCCGAGACGACGTCCGGGAGGAAGGCTCGCTTCTGCGCCGGGCTGCCGAACTCGGCGATCGGCAGCGCTCCGAGGACGAGCGTCGGCAGGAGCGGGAGTGGTGCGATGCGGCGCCCCGCCTCCTCGCAGACGAGACAGAGCTCGAGCAATCCGAACCCGCCGCCGCCGTGCTCCTCGGGCAGAGCGACGCCGAGCAGGCTCGCACGCGCGAGGTCGCGCCAGAGGTCGAGGTCGTACCACTCCGGGTCCGCGGCGAGCTGCTTCACGCGCTCGTCGGTCGCGCGGTCCTCGAGGATGCTCCGCGCGAGGTCGCGGATCGCGTTCTGGTCCTCTGTGAGGGAAAAGTCCATCGATCTCTCTGCTTCCTGCGGCTTCCGGCTACTTCGCTACGGGACGGAACTGATGCAGCGTCAAGTCGTCGTCACAGGCGACGAATTCGCACTGTACCTCCATGCCGATCGCGATGTCGTCCTTGGGGATGCCGATCACGTTCGAGACGATCCGCACGCCCTCGTCGAGCTCGACGAGCGCGATCGGATTCGGATAGTCGAACGCGGGAATCGGCGGGTAGTGCATCACGACGAAGCTGTAGATGCGCCCGCGGCCCTTCGAAAGGGTCGTGTCCCACTCGAGCGAGTTGCAGTGCGGGCACATCGGCTCCGGCGGATGGCGGAGCTTGCCGCAGGAGCGGCACTTCTGGATGAGGAGCTTGCCCTCCTTCAGGGCGGCCCAGAAGTGCTCGGTGTCGCGCGTCATGCCGGGGCGGGGACGCGGCGGGCGCGGTCTTGAAGGGTCCTTGGACGCGTCCTTCGGAGCTTCCTTCGGAGCTTCCTTCGGCGCGTCGCCCTTCGCGGGGGGCTTGAAGCGGAAGAGGCGGAACCGCATCGTCCCGACCGTCTCGCCCCTCTGGTCGCGGAACGTGTGGAGCTGCGAGATGAAATGTCCCTGTCCGAGCGCCGTCTTCTTCTCGTCGGAGATGCTGTCGATGACGACGCTGTGCGTGAGAAGATCGCCGGGCCGCAGGTAGCGCGCGTACTCCTGATCGCAATTGACGGCGACGATCGAGGTGTAGCCGCGGGAGTCGAAGACGCCCCAGAGCTCCTTCTGCACGTCGGCGCCCTTCGTCGGCGGCGGCTTCAAGCCGCGCATCGTCCAGGCTTGGAGCATCGTCGGCGGGGCGACGATGCCGCCGTGCACCGACCCCTCCGCTGCCTGCGGATCGGTGTAGACGGGATTCGCGTCGCTCATCGCGTCGCACCAGTGGCGGATCATCGGGATGTTCACGGGATCCCGCGCGACGAACGGCTCGCCCAGCTCGCGGCCCTCGAACTGCTTCAGGCGCGCCTGGAACTCGGTCGGATCGTCCTGGGACACGGTGCTCGCCTCCTGGGTCAACGGACTCCGACGTTAAAGCGAACGCGCCACGGCGGTTCAACGGGGCTGCCGATCCTGCCGATAGGGAGGTTGCGATGACGGCCACCGTACCGCCCGCGCGCACCGCGCCGACGATGACCCTGTCGCCGCTCGGCATCTTCGCCGGCATGTCCGGCAACCTGATGGAGTGGTACGACTTCGCGCTCTACGGCGTGATGGCGACGACTCTCGGGGAGCTCTTCTTCCCGCACGGGAGCCGCCTTGCCGCGCTGCTTTCGGTCTTCGGCGTGTTCGCCGCCGGCTACGTGATGCGCCTCCTCGGCGGCGCATTGTTCGGGCATGTCGGCGACCGGCTCGGACGAAGGCGCGCTCTCCTCGTCTCGGCGGTCGCGATGGCGGTCGCGACGACCCTCGTCGGCTGCCTCCCGACCTACGCGGCGATCGGCGTGGCGGCACCGGTCCTGTTCACGCTCTTGCGGCTCGTGCAGGGCCTCTCCGTCGGCGGCGAGTTCACGACGTCGATCACGTATCTCATCGAGCACGCGCCGCCGTCGCGACGCGCGTTGCAGGGCAGCTTCGCCGGTCTCACGGCGGGACTCGGGATCCTGCTCGGCTCGGCGATCGCGAACGCGCTCTTCGCCCTGTTCACGACGGAGGAGATCCTCGAGTGGGCGTGGCGCCTGCCGTTTCTTCTCTCGGTGCCTCTCGGGCTGTGTCTCGCGATTCTGCGCTCCACGCTTCCGGAGGACGGGCCCGCCGAAGCAGCGAGCGCGAGAGCGGGAGCAGAAGCGGAAGCGCCCTCTTCGCCCGTCTGGCGCGTGCTCCGCGAGCATCCCGGCGAGGTCGTGCGCGGTGCGCTCCTCGGCTTCGGGCCGAACGCCTCGTTCTACGCGATCGCGGTCTTCCTCGCCTCGTTCCTCGCGACGGAGCACATCCTTCCCGAGACGTCCGCCCTGAGCCTCGAGACGGCTTCGATCGCGTGGATGGTCGTCCTGACACCGATCGCGGGCGCGCTCGCGGACCGGATCGGGAGACGGAAGATGGTCCTGACCGGCGTCGTGGGCTGCGGGCTTCTCGGAGTGCCGCTCTTCGCGCTGCTGCACGGCTCGACCGCCGTCGGCGATCTCTGGGCGGAGCTTCTCTTCGCGACGTTCGTCGTCGCCGCGCTGCCGCCGTACCAGGTGTGGCTCGCGGAGCGCTTCCCGCGCGATCTCCGCGCGAGCGGACTCGGCCTCGCGTACAACGGCGCCGCCGGGATCCTCGGCGGGACGACGCCGCTCGTGTGCGCAACGCTCGCGGACGCGACCGGCAGCGAGCTCGCGCCGGGGGCGTACGTCGCGTTCGCGTGCCTCGTGAGCCTCGTCGTCGCTCTCCGCACGCCCGAGACGGGCGGCGACCATCTCGCCTGACGAAGCACCAGCTGCCCTCAGCCGGCGAAGCGCCGGCGGAGTGACGAGAGACCGCCGCGCAAGCGTCGCGTCGCCCAGCGCGCGACGCCGCGCGCGTTCAGGTTCCGCTCGCGCGCCCACGGCAGGACGCGAAGCAGGTTCCCCGGCGACAGGAGCCACTTCGGCGCGAGCCAGATGCGCCAGCGGTAGAGCCACAGGAGGTCGCGGTTCGGGATCCACGGCCAGTCGACGTCGTCCAGAACGAAGACGCGCGACGAGATCGTCATCGTCTCGAAGCCGTAGCGATTCCCGAACGCGAAGCGGAGCGCTTGCGAGCGCACCTCGAGGTGCGCCGGCAGATCGACGCCGCCGATGTCGCGCAGCGTTCGCTCCGGGATCGACATCGCGAGCGTCCGGCCGAGATCGGGAACGCGGATGTGCACCGGCGGCAGGACGTCGATCCGCTTCGGCGGGAACTTGTCGTGGATGTCGGCGCAGAAGTCGGCGAATCCCTTGCGGAGCTCCTCCAGCGGAACGAGCGGCGGCTCGTCGATCGGGAGGAGCTCGAAGTCCCGCGCCGCCTCCGCGAAGCGCGCGAGCGCCGGAGCGGAGTCGTGCGGCACCTCCGTGTCGAGCTCGTCGCCCGGGTAGAGCAGCGCCGCACCGCAGCCGGCTTCCACGAGGTGGCGAAACGCGTCCGCCGGCCGGTTTGCGTACGCGTTCACGTACCGATTGTCCGACGTCGAGAAGTAGACGAAGCTCGCGAACGGTATCGTCACCTCCGCTCCGAGCCGGCGGTGCACGTCGACCATGTGCGTCAGGATCGAAGCGGCCATGCCGGGGAGCTGGCCGTCGTACTCCTTCCCGCCCGTGTAGCCGGCGAGCGAGAACTGCTTCAGGAGGACGTCGACCCGCCCGAGGTCCGCCCGCAGGTGCGCGCAGTCGCTCGCGTCGATCTGCGCGTCATTGACGTTGAGGCACACGCGATCTCCGCCGACGACCGCGAGGCACGAGTCCCCGTACGGCGCGTGGTACGCGTAGACGCGCGTCCTCGGAGTCAGGGAGACGAAGCGACGGTGCGGAAGCGTGCGGAAGCGCGGGAACCCGGCACGTTTGAGCGCCGTCCGCACCTCGTCCGGCGCGCGTCCCTGGTAGAGCACGGTCACGCGCTGCTTGAACGCTTCCGGCAGGGAGCGAAGCGTCGGGAAGTGCAGGTGGTCCGGGTGCTCGTGCGAGAGCCAGAGGAAGTCGACGCCTTCGAGCCACTCCTCGCGCCACGCGGCCGGCGGATGCAGGCTCCACGAGTCGTTGAACGCCTTGCCGAAGAGCCACGGGTCGCACCACACCTTCGTGTCGGGACCGCTCGTGATCACCGAAGCGTGGCTGATCAGACGGACCTTCATCGATCCGCCTCGCTCGAGCCGCGCGTCAGACGACGAAGCCCTCGCCCGACGAGCGTTGCGAGCCCGAGCAGCAGGCAGAACGCGAGCAGGATCTGCACCGCACCGAGAAGGACCTCGGGGAAGCGCCGGTAGCGCACGTCGAGTGCGATCGCGTACGCGAGCCAAAGCACGGACATGGCCGCGACGGCGAGCCTGCCGATCCGCGACCGCGGCATCACGCGCGGTCGGTCAAGTAGAGCAGCGCGCAAAGGCGAAGCTCGGTCCGGGAGAAGCCGAAGCCGTCGAGACGATGGACGCGGCCGGAGCGGAGGTCGTCCCGGTGCCGCGCGGCGATCGCGGCGATGTCGGTAGCTCCGGCGTCGAGTCCGAGGGCGACCGCGAGGTGCGCCGGTGAGTCCTCGTCCGGCCGGTCGCGCAGGTATGCCGCGCCGAGGAGGCTCGCGCTCTCCGGAGAGACGAGGCGAAGACGCACACGCGCCGCGACGAGCGTCTCGCGCGAAGCGGCTTCCGCCTGCGCACCAGCACCAACACCAGCACCGGCGCCGAAACCCGCGCCGCCGAGCGCGGCCAAGAGGCGCAGCACGTCGCGACGTCGCACCGCAAACGGCGTCGTCATGCGAGCACTCCCCGCAGATGATCGCCGAGCCGGAACGCGAGGGCCAGGATCGTGAACGTCGGATTCACGTGCCCGTACGTCGGGAATACCGAGCTGCCCGCGATCCACAGGTTCTCGATCCCGTGCACGCGGCAGTTCCGATCGACGACGCCGCTCTTCGGGTCGTCGGCCATGCGCGTCGTCCCCAGGTGGTGCATGTGCGGGCTCGGCCGGAACCAGTCGAGCCCGCCCTCGGGCATCTGCACGCGGACGCGCCCGATGCCGGCAAGCGCGAAGGCGGCCGCGAGCAGATCCGTCGAGCGGCGCACGCTGTCCTGATCCGAAGGGGAGAGCCGCCAGTCGAGGACGATCCGTCGCTGGCCGAGAGGATCGCGCTCGTCGCCGAGACGGACGCGGCTCTCCGGGTTCGGAGCGGGCTCGGCGACGGCGATCAAGTCGACGTGCCACGTCGGATACGCGGCGCGGTAGCTCGCGAGCCGGTAGCCGCCCGCGACGAGTTCGTCGACGTCCGCGATCACGTTCGCGACGTGATAGTGGAAGTCGTCCGGCAGATCTCCCTCCTGTACCGCCCTCCATGCGTAATCGAGCGAGCGAAACGCCTTGCCTCTGCGGATCGCGACGTCGAGCGGCATCGTCGGGCCGAGCTGCACGCCGCAGTTCTGCAGACGCTGCTCGCGCTGCACACCGTCCGGCAAGCGAAAGATCGCCCGCCCCATCGCGCGTCCGGTCGCGTTCGCGCGAGCCCGCTCGAGATAGAGGTCGAGCGGAAGCTCCGGGTCGGAGAGCCAGAGATCGCCGACCGGCGGGATCACGAGATGATCGGCGAAGTAGCGGCCGACGAGATCGTGATCGTTCCCGAGGCCCGCGGACGCGACGCTCGAAGAGAGGAGGAGGAGCCGCGCGTTCTCGATCCCGCCCGTCGCGAGCACGAAGAGCCGCGCCTGCACGCGGAAGCGCTCGTCCTGCAGCGTCGCGACGCGCACGGCGCGCACCGCACGCGGCGGATCGTCGGTCTCGAATTCGAGAACGTTCGCGTGCAGGAGGACGTCTACGTTCGCGGACTCCTCGATCGAAGCACGTCGCACCGCACCGAGCTGGCGCAGCTCCGGCGCGACGGCGGGAAAGATCTCCGTCTCCGCGAGCTCCGCCTCGAGCTCCCACGGCCGGCAGGCCTTGCCGTCCGTCCACGCCTCGAGCTCGAACGCGTCGTCCGGAAGACCGAGGAACGCGAGCGCCCGCTCGTAGTAGGGATCGAGCTCGGCGCGCGTGATCGGCCACCCGCTGTGCGGCACCCACGGCCGCGGCTCCATGTCGATCGCGTCGAGCGGTCGCACGTTCCCGCCCCAGTGGTTCGTCGTGCCGCCGAAGTAGCGGAGACGGCTGATCCCGAGCGGATACTCGCGTCCGACGACCTGCCCCTGATGGAGATACTGCGTGTGGTCGTCGTGCTCGAAGCCGCCGCTCTCGACGAGGAGAACGCGCGCTCCGCCCGTCCCGCTCGACAGCGCGCTCGCGAGAGCCAGGCCCGCGGCGCCGGCACCGACGATGCAAACGTCGGTCTCGACCGTGTGTCCGTCGGGAAGCTCGCGCGCGTCGATGAAGCCCACTGGTTCCGCCGCGGGATGCGGGCCCCTCGCTGCTGCCTGCCCGTGGCGCGCCCGATCTATTCCAGAGGCCGAACTTCCGCGCAACCGAGAGCGCGCCGCGCGGATCAGATCTCCTCGCGCCGGTGCCCCTCGGCGAGCTCGCGCTGTCGAAGCGCCTCCGCGTGGTGCCGCTTCGCGCGCCCGGCCTTGCCGGAGATCGCCTCCAGCGCCGCGAGCGAGTCGAGAAGCGAAGCGAGCCGGCCATGCTGGCGATACGGCATGCGAATCGGCTCCGCGCGCGCCGCGACGATCGTTCCGCGGAGGAAGGCCTGAATCGCCTCGGATCCGGCACCCGGCTTTGCGATGCTTCCGGACTCGAGCACGACGATCTCGTCACGCCAGCCTTCGGACGCGACCGGATGCAGCCGGAAGCTCCTCCGCCACTCGTCCTCGGCGGCGTCGTC
>VGTG01000019.1 GCA_016874795.1 Deltaproteobacteria bacterium
TCGGGGCCGCGGCAGGCGCTTCGCCCGCCGGAGCGCCGGACTCGCCACGCGCGCGGATTGCCCGCACGAGCTGACTGCCCGGCTCGTTCAGCAACCGAAGGAGCTGGCTCGCCGGCGCGAGCAGCACGCCGAGCAATCTCGCGCGGAGCTGCTCCTTCGTTTCGAGCTTCGCGAGCTCGGAGACCTGCTCCGCTTCGAAGAGCTGACCGTCGAGGACCGCCGCCTTGATCTCGAGCTTGCCGGCGTTGTCCTTCGCGTACTTGACGATCTCCTTGGCGACGACCATCGGATCGCCGTAGCCGAACACGAGAGCCGTCTGGCCGATGAGGGTGCCGCGAAGCGGCTCGTAGCCGCTCTGGTCGATGGCGCGCAGCGCGAGCGTGTTCTTCGCGATCTTGTACTCGCCCTCGAGCTCGCGCATCCGGCGGCGAAGCCGGGTGATCTGGCCGACGTCGATTCCTTGCGGCTGGGCGACGATCGCGATCTTCGCCCGACCGAGGCGCTCTCGCAGCCCTTCGACGACCTCTGTTTTCTCCGCGAGGTTCACTCTGGGATCTCCCTATGCCTCAGGCCGCCGCCGTCGCCTTGACGCTCAGCGGATCGATGGGAACTCCGGGCCCCATCGTCGTCGAGACGGCGATCGCCTTCAGATAGTTGCCCTTGGCCGCGGACGGCTTCGCGCGCACGAGGCTCGCGATGACCATGTTCGCGTTGTCGACGAGCTTCTCGGCTCCGAACGAGCGCTTGCCGATCGGAACGTGCACGATTCCGGCCTTGTCGACGCGGTACTCGACCTTGCCCGCCTTCAGCTCTTGCACGGCCTTCGAGACGTCCATCGTGACGGTGCCGACCTTCGGGTTCGGCATGAGGCCACGCGGACCAAGGACTTTACCGAGCTTGCCGACGACCGACATCATGTCGGGCGTCGCGATGGCCTTGTCGAACTCGAGCCAACCCTCGCTCGAGATCTTCGTCGCGAGGTCGTCGCCGCCGACGTAATCCGCACCGGCCTCCTCGGCCTCGCGGACCTTGTCGCCCTTGGCGAACACGAGCACGCGCACGCTGCGCCCGGTGCCGTGCGGAAGCTGGCAGGTGCCGCGAACGTTCTGATCGGCCTGCCGCGGATCGACGCTGAGACGCACCGCGAGCTCGACCGTCTCGTCGAACTTCACCGGCGGCGCAGCGACCGCGAGCCCCATGGCTTCTTCCAAGGGATAGCGCTTCGAGCGATCGATGCTCTCGCGCCCCTTCTTCATGCGCTTGCTGATGTGTGCCATTGCCTCAGTCCACCACCGAAAGGCCCATGCTTCGGGCGGTTCCAGCGATCGTCTTCTCGGCCGCGTCGAGTGAAGCGGCGGTGAGATCGACCATCTTCAGCGCCGCGATCTCGCGCACCTGCGCGCGCGTCACCGATCCCACCATCGTGCGTCGCGGCTCGTTGGAGCCCTTCTCGAGCTTCGCCGCCTTCTTGAGCAGCACGGACGCCGGAGGCGTCTTGGTGACGAAGGTGAAAGAGCGGTCCGCGTACACCGTGATGATCACCGGGATGATCATCCCGGCCTGGCTCTGCGTCTGGGCGTTGAAGGCCTTGCAGAACTCCATGATGTTCACGCCGCGCTGGCCGAGCGCAGGCCCGACCGGCGGGCTCGGGTTCGCCGCCCCGGCGGGAATCTGGAGCTTCACCTCAGCGATGACTTTCTTTGCCAACTTGGTTCCTCAGTCTCTCGCGCTCGCGCTCGCTCAGGCCTTCTCGACCTGGACGAACTCGAGCTCCACCGGCGTCGCCCGACCGAAGATGCTGATCAAGACTCGGAGCTTGCCCTTGTCGGCCTTCACTTCCTCGACGACGCCGTTGAAGTCCTGGAACGGTCCGTCGATGACCTTGACGTTCTCGCCGACCTCGAAGAGGACCTTCGGCTTCGCGGCCCCCTCCTCCATCTGCTGCGTGATCTCGCGAACCTCGGACTCGCTGATCGCCGGCGGATCGTCGGTACCGCCGACGAAGCCGGTCACGCGGGGCGTAGACTTGATGAAGGCTTTGATGAAGTCGCCGAGGATCCCGACATTCACGAGGATGTAGCCGGGGAAGAACTTGCGCGTCGACGTGCGCCGCTGGCCCTTGACGAGCTCGACGACCTTCTCGGCCGGCACGAGGATCTGCTGGAACGACTCGAGCTGCTCGAGCGCGCGCTTCAGATCGGAGATCTGCGCGAGATCGCGATCGCTCGGATCGGCCTTCGCCTCGAGCGTCGCGAGATCCGCCTTCTTTCGCGCGGTCTCGGCACGTCGGCGCTCGTCGAGCGAAGCCTTCACCTTGGCTTCGTAGCCCGAGTACGTGTGGACGACGTACCAGCGCGCGGGCGCCGCGGACGGAGCCGACACGGATCCCGTCGAGGACTCGGCCGAGCCGGACATCAGTCGGCCCCTACCTTCCCCGCCTTCGTCGCTCCGGCGATCTCGATGCGTCCCCGCGTCATTGCGGCCCCATGATGTATTGCATCGCGTAGGAGAGCAGAAAGTCGACCACGCCGAGGAAAGCCGCGACGACCACGACCACCACCACGACGATGGCAGTCGCTTGATACGTCTCTTTCCTCGCCGGCCAATGAACCTTTCTGACCTCTTGCCATGCTTCCTTGACGAACTGGATCGACCGCGGGCCCGCCGAGACGATCTCGCCCACCTTGGTGGTCTGGGCGCCTCGTCCTCCCGACTGCTGTTCCATGCGATCCCCGTTCCCTTCCTCAAACGATGCTTCCGATGCGCTCGAAGCGACGCCGCGAATGGCTTTCAGGCGCCGACGCCAGGCAACGGGCCAGGCAGGACTCGAACCTGCAACCCCCGGATTTGGAGTCCGGTGCTCTAACCAATTCGAGCTACTGACCCCGAACCGGAAACGAATCCGCCGAGACGGCCTCGATCAAACCTTGACCTCTTTGTGCGACCGATGGTTGCGGCACGCCGGGCAGAACTTCTTCATGGCGAGCTTCTCGGTGGTTCGCTTCTTGTTCCGCGTCGTCGTGTAGTTCTTCCGCTTGCACTCCTCGCACTGGAGAGCCACGAGATCCCTCATCGGTCACCTCTTCGATCTTGTCCGAAACGTTGATCGCGATCTGCTCCACGAGCCCAGGAGCGGGATCGAACCGCCGACCTCGTCCTTACCAAGGACGTGCTCTGCCAACTGAGCTACCTGGGCGCCTGCCTCGACGATCGGAGCCGCGGTGATTCTCGGTCCGTGAGAGCGGGAAACGGGACTCGAACCCGCGACCCCGAGCTTGGAAGGCTCGTGCTCTACCAACTGAGCTACTCCCGCACGACCGCGCGCTCTCTCTTCACCGACCGATTCGACGCGGATTGCGCCCTCCTTTCGCGTTCTGAAAAACCCGTTCGGATCCCCGTTATGGAGAGGGGAGGATTCGAACCTCCGAAGGCATTCGCCGGCAGATTTACAGTCTGCTCCCGTTGGCCACTTGGGTACCTCTCCCCAGACGCAAAGCCGGGACAGCCGATGATCGGACTCGAACCGACAACCTACTGATTACAAATCAGTTGCTCTACCAATTGAGCTACATCGGCCCGCGCGGTGCGCGATGCAGGCTCGGAACCTCCTGTTTTTACTGGTGAAATCGCGCTGCCGCGGTCGAGCAGCATCGTCTGGCAAACCCCTCCCGGAAGAGAGTCAAACGGTGGACTTAACATTGCATGATCGAGAGTGTCAAGTTTTGCCCGACGCTGCCGACGCCATGCGGCGGCGATTCACCTCCCAGAGGGCGATGGCCCCCGCGACCGAGACGTTGAGGGAGGGCGTATTGCCCTGCATCGGCACCCGGACCAGGCGGTGACACGATCGCTGGACGAGAGGCCGCATTCCCGGACCCTCGGCGCCCACGACGAGCGCTACCGGAAGCCCGGGGATCGCGTCGGGATCGTCCAGCCCGCAGTCTCCCTCGGCGTCGAGCCCGATTACCCAGAAGCCGGCCCGCCGGAGGTTGTCGAGGGAGCGCGCGAGGTTCGCGACCCGGGCGAGCGGCAGCCACTCGGTCGCACCGGCGGCCGCCTTCACCAGGGCGGGGGTCAGCCCGGGAGCGCGATCGTTCATCAAGACGACGCCTCCGACGCCGCAAGCCTCCGCCGTCCGCAGAAGCGCGCCGACGTTCCGGGGGTCCGTCACCCCGTCCAGCAACAAGATGACCTCGGGGCCCTGGTCGATCAGCTCCGGGAGAGTCCACGTCCGCGGCGGGCGTCCGACGGCGGCCACGCCCTGGTGCGCGGTGCCGCCCGCGACCGAGTCCAGATCGCGCGGCTCGGCGGGCTCGATCCGAACCCCGGCGGCGCGCGCCGCGCCCTCGATCTCGGCGCGTCGCTCCTTCGTCGCGAGGACGCGGGCCACGTCTTCGGGCCGCGCCTCGAGGAACGCCATCGCCGGGTGAACGCCGCAAGCGACGTAGAGATCCCCGGTTTTTCGGCGCTCGTGGCGTCGTTTTACACCCTTTCCAGGGTCGGTTAGCATCGCCGGGTTGGTCCCATGGGACGAACGCTTCACCGCTACGTTTTTCTCCAGGTTCTGGCGCCCTTCATGGCGGGGCTGGCTCTCTTCACGTTCATCCTCCTGATCGCCCGCATCATGAAGCTGGTCGAGATGGTGGTGAACCGAGGGGTTCCCATCGGCCAGGTCCTTCTCCTGTTCTCGTACATCCTGCCGGCCTTCCTGGAAGTGACGGTGCCGATGGCCTTCCTCCTCGCCTGCCTGATGGCGGTCGGACGCCTATCGGCCGATTCGGAGCTGACCGCGCTTCGGGCCTCCGGCCTCAGTCTGTACCAGGTTTCGCTGCCGATCGGTCTCTTCGCGGCTCTGGTGTTCGCGGCGTCGCTCCTGCTCTCGCTCTACGCGCGCCCCTGGGGCAACACGATGCTCAAGACCGGGATCTTCGAGCTCGCGCGCAGCCGGGCCACCGCCGGCTTGAAGGAGCACGTCTTCAACGACGAGTTCAACGGCCTCGTGATCTACGTCGAGGACATCCAGCCGGGAGGAACCGAGCTCCGCAGGATCCTCATCTCGGACCGGCGGGTCCCGGACGAGGAGAACACCGTCATCGCCCGCGCGGGCAAGCTCCTCGCCGACGAGAAGGCCCAGACCTTGAACCTTCGCCTCTATGAGGGAGTGATCTTCACGAGCGAGCCGGCGGAGCGCGCCTACCACAAGACGGACTTCCAGACGTACGACGTCTCGCTCGATCTGAATCAGGCGCTCGGGCAGCTCGAGTCGCGCGAGCGCGATCCGAGCGAGATCCCGCTCGGCGAGCTCCGCTCGCGCGTCGCGCAGGTCCAGTCCGAAGGAAAGCCCGCGACGGAGGAACGCGTCGAGCTCGCTCGCCGGTTCGCCGTCCCGTTCGCGGCACTGATCTTCCCCCTTCTCGCGATTCCACTCGCGCTACAGCCCGTCCGCGCCGTCCGCTCGCGCGGCCTTGCGGTGAGCCTGCTCGTCATCCTGGTCTACTACCTGCTGCTGAGCGGCGGAGAGACGCTCGCGCGGCACGGGCAGCTTCCCGTGGTCGCCGCGCTGTGGCTTCCGAACACGACGCTCGGGATCGTCGGACTGCTGCTCTTCGCCAGAGCCGCGCGCGAAACCGCGCCAGCTCGCGAGGGCGCGTTCCGGGCCCGCCTGGAAACGCTTCGCGCGCAGCTTCTTCCGGCGCGCTCGCACTCGTGAATCGCCCGCGCTGGCTTCCGACGGTCGCGTCCTATCTCCTGCGGGAGTGGAGCCGCTCCGTCGCCGTCGCGCTCGCTGCGTTCGTCCTGCTCTATCTCTGCATCGACTTCTTCGAGCGCCTGCCGCGCTTCCTCGAGCACGACGCGTCGGCGCGGCAGATCGCGACGGTCTTCGTGCTGAAGATCCCGCTGATCGTGACGCAGATGATGCCGGCTGCCGTCCTCGCCGGGACGCTTCTCGGCGTCGGCGGGCTCGCGCGCCGGAGCGAGCTCATGGCGATGCGCGCCTGCGGAATCAGCCTCTGGCAGATCGGCACGCCCGTCGCGGCGGCGTGCCTCGCGCTCTCGATCGGGATGGTCGCGTGGAACGAGTACGTCGTCCCGCCGTCCGCCGCGCGCTCGGACTACATGGAGACGGTCGAGATCAAGAACCGGACGTACCGCGCGCACTTCCAGCACGCGCGCATCTGGTATCACGACGACCGCGGCTTCACGAACATCGATCGCTTCGACGAGAAGCGATCGGAGATCCAGGGCCTCACTCGGTACGAGTTCGACGAGGCGTTCCAGCTCCGGCGCATCGTCGCCGCCGCGGCGGCTCGCTGGGACGGCCACGCGTGGGCGGCGGAAGAAGCCTACCAAGTGATCGTGTCTCCGGACGGAGCCGTGGAGACGAGGCCGCTCGAGGCCGCGGGGCTCGGCCTTCACGAGACCCCCGAGGATTTCACCGCCGTCTACCGCGATCCGGAGAACATGAGCTTCTCCGACTTGAACGCCGAGATCCGCGATCTGTCGTCGAAGGGGATCGACACGACGGAGTCGCGCGTCGAGCTCTGGCTGAAGCTCGCGATTCCGTTCGCGAGCCTGGTGATGGCACTGATCGGACTCCCGCTCGCTTCGCGACACAGCCGTCAGGCGAGCGTCGCCGCGAACATGGGCGCCGCGCTGGTCGTCGGCTTCAGCTACTGGGTGGTGCTCGCGCTGACGATCAGTCTCGGAAAGGGCGGCGTGCTGCCGCCGGCACTCGCCGCGTGGACGGCGAACGTGCTCTTCACGACGATCGGAGCGATCTTCTTCCTAGGCAGCGAGTAGGAGCGGGGCGCCCTGAGAGCGACCCGTGGGATCGCTAGCCTGCATTTCTCACCAGATCCCTACTGCGGCGGCCGATAGCACCGAATCTTCGCGAGCTTCTCCCTCCGGGCTCCTCGACGTACTGTTCAAGTACGCCTGCGTCGCCCTCCGGTCCGAGGCTCGCGAATCTTCCGCACTCTCGACCGCCTCGCGACGTGATCTGGTGAGAAATGCAGGCTAGCGCTTCGAGTACTGCGGGCGCTTGCGGGCCTTGTGATGGCCGTACTTCTTGCTCTCGACCTCGCGCGAGTCGCGCGTCAGGTACCCCGCCTTCTTCAGAGGACCACGGTAGCCGACATCGGCCTCGAGAAGCGCGCGAGAGATCCCGTGACGGACGGCCTGCGCCTGCGCGGACACGCCTCCGCCGCGCACGTTGACGACGACGTCGAAGCGTCCCTGCGTCTCGGTGACCTCGAAGGGCTGGTTGACGATCATCCGCGACGTCTCACGTCCGAAGTAGTCGTCGAGCGCGCGCTGGTTCACCAGGATTCGTCCGGAGCCGAACGACACGCGGACCTGAGCGACCGCGGACTTCCGCTTTCCCGTCGCCTGAAACTTCGCTGCTTGCTCTGCCATCGATTCCGTCCCCGCGGCCTCAGTCGCGCGCTTCGACCGCCGACGCCTTCTGCGCACCGTGCGGGTGCTGCGCGTCGGGGTACACCTTGAGCTTCGTGATCAGCCGGCGCGACAGCCGGTTCTTGGGCAGCATCCCCTTGACGGCCTCGCGAATGAGTCTTTCCGACTCGTTCGAGCGGAGTTCGCCCGCGGTCGCGGTGCGCAGGCCGCCGGGGTACTCCGAGTGGCGGTAGTAGAGCTTCTCGTCCGCCTTCGCTCCCGTGAGCCGCACCTTGCTGGCGTTCACGACGATCACGAAGTCGCCGCAGTCGACGTGCGGCGAGAAGGTCGGCTTGCCCTTGCCGCGCAGCAGATCGGCCACCTGCGTGGCGAGCCGTCCGAGCGCGCGCCCTTCGCCGTCGACGACGACCCAGCTTCGCTGGGCCAGCCCCTCCTGGCGAGTCGGGAACGTCGTGCTGTGCGTTGGCATCCTTCTGCTCTACCCTTTTTGCGCGAATGAATCCGTGGGAGTGACCTCCCACGGGCCCCGGGAAACGGGGCCGACGAGACTTGAACTCGCGACCTCCGGCGTGACAGGCCGGCGCTCTAACCAAGCTGAGCTACGACCCCGCGGGCCTGCGATCCCTAACAACCCTGGAAGAGCCCAGCAAGCGGTGCGGCATGGCGACGCGGCCAGCGACACCGAATGCCGCTCTTCCGGCCTCGGGCCAGTCGGCCCGACGCGTCCGCCGCCGGGCCCGGCGACCGGCTCCCTCGGCGTGCGTGGGCGGTGTGCGGATCGAACGCACGACCCTCGGCTTGTAAGGCCGATGCTCTCCCGCTGAGCTAACCGCCCCGGGAAGCCGGTCGTGCGAACGCGCGCCGGTTCACGGCGCGGCCGGCGGACCGGCTAGTTGAGGGAGTCCTTGAGGCCCTTGCCCGGCTTGAACTTGGCGGACCGGGAGGCGGCGATCTCGATCGTCTCGCCGGTCTTGGGGTTGCGACCCTGCCGCGCCTTCCGGTTCGAGACGGTAAAGGTGCCGAAGCCCGAGATGTTCACCTTGTCGTTGGTTTTCAACGCCGCGGTTATGTCGTCGAAGAGCAGATTGACGGTTCGTTCCGCAGTCGCCTTCGGCAAGTCCATCTTCTGGGCCACGGCCTCGATCAGGTCCGCCTTGGTCATCGTTCACCCCCTCGCCAGGTGGCGCCCGAAATAACGCACCACCGGCCTTGGTGCAAACGGCGAAGGAGCCCCATCTCGGGGGGAGGGCACGCGGGGCGCGACCGGGAAGTCGCGCCCCGCTCCGCCTTCAATGTGTCACGACGTCGGGCGGAGGAGGCGGCTCGGTGAACGCCGCCGGCACCGGAGTCGGCTTCTTCAGGAAGCTTTCCGGATCCTCGAGCACGAGCGCCTTCCGCAGGACCTCGTCCATGTGCTCGACCATCTCGATCGTCACGTTCTTGAGGATCGATTGCGGGATGTCGCTGATGTCCTTCTCGTTCTCCGCCGGGATCAGCACATGCTTGATGCCGCCGCGATGCGCCGCGAGGACCTTCTCCTTGAGCCCACCGATCGGCAGGACGCTTCCGCGGAGGGTCACCTCGCCCGTCATCGCCAGATCCGCCCGCACCGGGATTCGTGTGAGAGCGGAAACGAGAGACGTCGCGAGAGTGATGCCCGCCGACGGCCCGTCCTTCGGCGTCGCACCCTCCGGAACGTGGATGTGAACGTCGATCGCCTGGTAGAAGTCGCGCGAGAGACCCAGGTCGTCGGCCCGCGACCGCACGTAGCTCATCGCCGCCTGCGCCGACTCCTGCATCACCTCGCCGAGACGGCCGGTGATCGTGAGCTTGCCCTTGCCCGGCACGACCGCGACCTCGGTCGCGAGCAGCTCGCCGCCGAGATCGGTCCAGGCGAGACCCGTGCTGACGCCGATCTTCGCCTCGCTGTCCGCCTGGCCGTAGCGGAACTTTTCCGGGCCGAGGTACTTCGAGAGGCTCTTCGAATTGACGACGATGTGGCCGTCGCGATCGCCATTCACCACCTCGACGGCGACCTTCCGGCAGACCGAGGCGAGCTCGCGCTCGAGGCTTCGGACGCCGGCTTCCTTCGTGTAGTGGCGGACGAGGCCGAGCACGGCATTGTCGGAGAACTCGATGTTGTCCTCCTTCAAGCCGTTCGCCTCGCGGACCTTCGGGATCAGATACTTCTTCGCGATGTTGAGCTTCTCGAGCTCCGTGTATCCGGCGATGCGGATGATCTCCATGCGGTCCTGGAGAGGACGCGGGATCCGCTCGAGCGTGTTCGCCGTCGTGATGAACATCACCTTCGACAGGTCGTAGTCGACGTCGAGGTAGTGATCGTTGAAGGACGTGTTCTGCTCGGGATCGAGCACCTCGAGCAGCGCGGATGACGGGTCGCCCCGGAAGTCGGTCGACATCTTGTCGATCTCGTCGAGGAGGAACACCGGGTTTCCGGAGCCGGCCTTCTTCATCGACTGGATGATCTTGCCGGGCAGAGCGCCGATGTACGTGCGGCGGTGGCCGCGGATCTCGGCCTCGTCGCGCACGCCACCGAGCGAGACGCGGACGAACTTCCGTCCCGTCGAGCGCGCGATCGACTTGCCGAGCGAGGTCTTGCCGACACCCGGAGGCCCGACCAGGCAAATGATCGGCCCCTTGATCGAGCCGACGAGCTGCTGCACGGCGAGATACTCGATGATCCGCCGCTTCACCTTCTCGAGGCCGTAGTGATCCTCGTCGAGGACCTTCTCCGCTTCGTTGATGTCGAGCTTGTCGTCCGTGTACTCGGCCCAGGGCAGTGAGATCAGCCAGTCGATGTAGTTGCGGACGACCGTCGCCTCGGCGGACATCGGCGACATCATCTTGAGCTTCTTCAGCTCCTTGACGGCCTTTTCCTGCGCCTCGGCCGTCATCTTCTTCGACTTGATCTTCTCGTCGAGCTCCTGGATCTCGTTCTTGAACTCGTCTTTCTCGCCGAGCTCCTTCTGGATCGCGCGCATCTGCTCGTTGAGGTAGTACTCTTTCTGCGTCTTCTCCATTTGCTTCTTGACGCGAGTACGGATGCGCTTCTCGACCTCGAGGATCTCGATCTCCGACCGCATGTAGCCGAGAACCTTCTCCAGCCGCTCGGCCGGATTGGTCGTCTCGAGCAGGGCCTCCTTGTCCTCGAGCTTCACACCGAGGTGGGCCACGATCGTGTCGGCGAGACGCGCCGCCTCGGTGATCGAGGCGACGGACATGATCGTCTCGGGCGGGATCTTCTTGTTCAGCTTGACGTAGTGCTCGAAGGTCGAGTTGACGCTCCGGATGAGAGCCTCGACCTCCGTCGTTCCCTCGCAGGCTTCTTCGATCTCCTCGACGTCGACGAGGAAGAAGTCCGGGTTCGCGACGTAGCGGCTGATGCGAGCGCGCTTCTTGCCCTCGACCAGCACCTTGACGGTGCCGTCCGGAAGGCGAAGGAGCTGCACGACCGTGCCGAGCGTGCCGACCTCGTAGATGTCGGCCTCGCCGGGATCGTTCGTCTTCGCGTCTCTCTGCGCAGCGAGCAGGATGTACTTCTGCTTGCTCATCGCCTCCTCGAGGGCGCGGATCGACTTCTGGCGCCCGACGAAGAGCGGCACCACCATGTGCGGGAACACGATGATGTCGCGCAGCGGAAGCAACGGGACGCGCAAGCCTCCGCGCGGATCGTCGCCCCCGGGGTCCTTCTTGTCCTTCTCGTTGCGGAAGAGCATCAATCGACTTTCAGCCTTGCGACCGGTGCTTCAGGCCGTTTCGGCGGTCTTCTGGTAGAGAACGATCGGGTGCTCGCTCCGGGTGATGACCTCCTCGGAGATGAGCACTTCCTTGATGTTCGGCTGCGACGGGATGTCGTACATGATGTCGAGCATCACGTTTTCCATGATCGCGCGGAGCCCGCGCGCGCCCGACTTCCGCTTCAAAGCCTCTTTGGCGATCGCCGTCAGAGCCCCATCGGTGAACTTGAGATGGACGTTCTCCATCTCGAACAGCTTCGTGTATTGCTTCGTCAGCGCGTTCTTCGGCTCCTTGAGGATGCGCACCAGAGCCGTCTCGTCGAGCTCGGCCAGGGTGGCGATCATCGGCAAGCGGCCGACGAACTCCGGGATCAGCCCGAACTTGAGCAGATCCTCGGTCTGCGTGTCGTGCAGGATCTCGCTCTGCGAGCGATCGTCGCGACGGCGCAGCTCCGCGCCGAAGCCGACCTGCTTCAAGCCGACGCGACGCCGGATCAGGTCCTCGAGGCCGACGAACGCCCCGCCGCAGATGAAGAGGATGTTCGTCGTGTCGACCTGCAGGAACTCCTGCTGCGGATGCTTCCGGCCGCCCTTCGGCGGTACCGAAGCGGTCGTGCCCTCGATGATCTTGAGGAGCGCCTGCTGCACGCCCTCACCCGACACGTCGCGAGTGATCGAGGGGTTGTCGCCCTTGCGGGCGATCTTGTCGATCTCGTCGATGTAGACGATGCCGCGCTGGCACTTCTCGACGTCGTAGTCGGCGTTCTGGAGGAGCGAGAGGATGATGTTCTCGACGTCCTCGCCTACGTAGCCCGCCTCGGTGAGCGAGGTCGCGTCGGCGATCGCGAACGGGACCTGGAGGAACCGCGCGAGCGTCTGTGCGAGGAGCGTCTTGCCCGAACCGGTCGGGCCGATCAGCAGGATGTTCGACTTCTGCAGCTCGACGTCGCCGGTCACGAGCTGCGAGTCGATCCGCTTGTAGTGATTGTGCACCGCGACGGCGAGGATCTTCTTCGCGTGCTCCTGCCCGATCACGTACTGGTCGAGGACCTTCTTGATCTCCGCCGGCTTCGGAACCGCCGAGCCCGAGGCGACGCCCTCTTCCTGATCACACTCCTCGGCGATGATGTCGTTGCAGAGGTCGATGCACTCGTCACAGATGTAGACCGTCGGGCCGGCGATCAGCTTGCGGACCTCGTCCTGGCTCTTTCCGCAGAACGAGCAGACGAGGTTGCCGGATCGATCGTCACCGTGCTTGGCCATGAAACCCCCTAGGCCTTCTTGGTCCGGGCGACGATCACTTCATCGACGATCCCGTATTCCACGGCCTGCTTGCTGGTCATGTAGAAGTCCCGGTCGGTGTCTTTCTCGATCCGCTTGAGGCTCTGTCCGGTGTGCCGAGCGATGATGTTGTTGATCTGGTCGCGAGCACGCAGGATCTCGCGAGCCTGGATGTCGATGTCGGTCGCCTGACCCTGCACGCCGCCGAGAGGCTGGTGGATCATGATGCGCGCGTACGGCAGGGCGAACCGCTTGCCCTTCTCCCCAGCGAGGAGCAGCAGGGCGCCCATGCTCGCCGCCTGCCCGAGGCAGAGCGTCGAAACGGGGGGCCGGATGTACTGCATGGTGTCGTAGATGGCGAGGCCGGCGGACACGGAGCCACCGGGGGAGTTGATGTAGAGATGGATGTCCTTCTCCGGGTCCTCCGACTCGAGAAAGAGCATCTGCGCGATGATCAGGTTTGCGACTTCGTCGTTCACCTGCGAGCCGAGGATCACGATCCGGTCTTTCAGGAGCCGGGAGAAGATGTCGTATGCGCGCTCACCGCGGCCGGTCTGCTCCACGACCATCGGGATCAGGTTCTGCATCGCCTCAATCTCTCCGTTCCACCGCTGGATTCACGGCTCGAATTCTAGACGTAAAGAAAACCACGGGCAACGTTCATTCCTGCGCGGGAGCCACGTCCTGGACGGTCGAGAGGCTCACCAGCCGCTCTAGGGTCCGCGCTCTTCGCATGCGGGAGCGCACCGCGTCACGTGCATGCTCGTGCTCGTAGTGCTCGCGCAGCCGCTCGCGGCTGTTTCCCGCCGACGCGAGCATCTTGCCGATCTGATCGGCGAGATCGGCGTCGTTCACCTCGATCGTGAGCTGATCCGCGAGACGATCGAGCAGCAGATCGGAAGCGACCTCGCGCTCCGCACGCTCGCGCAGCTTGCCGCGCGCTTCGTCCTCGTGCTCCGCACTCGACAGGCGCAAGCCGTGACCGAGGAGCTCCACCTTGAACTCGGCGAGCAGGTCTTCGACCCGACGCGTGACGAGCGACGGCGGAAGCTCGAAACGATTCCGCGCGAGGATCTGGTCGAGGACGCTTTCGCGGAGCTGCGCTTCGCTGCGCCGCTGCGCGTCAGCCTCGAGCTGCTGGCGGATCTTGCCGCGGAGCTCGTCGAGCGTCTCGCAGTCGCCGTGATCGCGCGCGAACTCGTCGTCGAGCTCGGGAACGCGCTTCTCGGCGATCGCGTTGACGGCGACGGAGTACTCGAGCGTCTTCCCCTCGAGCTCGGCGGGCGCCCCGTCCGGCGGTGGTGCTTCGACCGTGAACGAATCGCCGACGCGCGCGAGCGCGAGCCGCTCGTCGACCGGAGCGGGCAGATGGCCCGCCGCGACCTCGACGGTTCCGGACTCGCGCGAGAGCTGCGGAATGAGCGTCCCGTCGACCCGCGCCTCGATCTTGATCGTGGCGTAGTCGCCGCGCGCGAGGTCTCGCCGATCCTCGATCGGGACGAGCTCGGCGAACCGCTCGCGGAGGCCGCCGAGCACCTTCTCCACATCTTCGTCCGTGATGACGACCCTCGGACGCTGGCCGGTGAGACCCGTAGTGTCGACCTCGCCCAGGTCCGGCCGAATCTCGACGCGTGCCGTGAAGCGGAGCGCCTCGCGCTCGTTCAGGTTGCCGATGTCCAGCTCGGGCTGCGAAACGATCTCGAGCTTCGATTCCTCGAGCGCCGATCCGAGGCCCTCGCGAACCAGGCTCGACGTCACCTCGCTCCGCACGTCGGCGGCGAAGTAGCGCTCGAGCACGGGACGCGGCACGCGACCCTGGCGGAACCCGCGGATCTTCGCGTGGCGAGCGACGCTCTGGAACGCCCGCTCGTACTCGCTCGCGACCCGCTCGGCCGGGATCTCGACCTGCAGACGGCGCTCGGTGGCGCTGATCTCCTCGACTTGTACCTTCATCCGTCCGTCACACCGCCCGAGGAAGACCGGCCCTCGACCCCTAGCCGAGGTACCGACCTCCCACAAGCATTTCTCGCAGTGCGAGAGGGGGGACTCGAACCCCCACGGTTACCCGCTAGATCCTAAATCTAGTGCGTCTGCCAGTTCCGCCACTCTCGCGGTATCGGCACGCCGCCAGGTTAACACCGCCCCGGACGGGCGACGAGTCGAGCCGTCACCACGTCCTTCAAATCTCCCTCTGCGGAGCATCGCCGGGCTTTCCCACCGGCTCGAGCCCGATTCCCGCTCGAACCCGATCGAGAAGACGGCGGGCCCAGGCGAACTCTGTCGCGAGAATCGCGAGACCCGCCGGAATCACGACGATCGCCGGACCCGGTAGGACGAGCATCGCCACGCCGGCGGAAACCACGGTCCCGCCGATGACGAAGACGACGAGCCGACGCGCCTTCTCGAGCGCCGCCGACGCGAGGGAGGCGTTCTCCTCCTGCGACACACCTTCATCCTGCGATGGCCCGACCCAAAGCGCCACCCGTTCCGTCCGAATGGATCCCGCGCCGCGATCGTCTTCCGGAGGTCTGCTAGGTATGGAGGCCACGCCCGATGACGCGCCCCGCCCTCTGGATCGCCGCGCTCGCGATCGCCGGCCTCGGCGGCGCGGTCTGGCTCCTTTCGAGACCCACGCCGCTTCCCGTCGTCCTCGCCGAAGCGGCGCGCGGACGGGTCGAAGCGACCGTCGCGAACACGCGTGCCGGGACCGTCGAGGCGTGCCAGCGCGCGCGCATGTCGCCACCGGCGGCGGGACAGATCGCCCGCCTTCCGGTCCGTGAGGGCGATCGCGTCGCCGGGGGCGACCTTCTCCTCGAGCTCTGGAACGAAGACCTCCGGGCGCAGCTCGTCCTCGCGGAGCGAGAGGTCGAGGCGTCGCGCGCACGCGCCGTCGAGGCGTGCACCATCGCCGAGGTCGCCGAGCGGGACGCGCAGCGCCTCGTGCGCCTCCGCGGACAGGGCGTCGCCGCCGTCGAATCGACCGAGCAAGCCGTCGGGCAGGCGAAGGCCCGCGACGCCGGCTGCCAGGCGGCCCGTACGTCGGCGGAGGTCAGCCAGGCCAGGGTCGACGCCGCCCGCGCCGCGATGGAGCGCACGATCCTGCGCGCACCGTTCGCCGGCGTCGTCGCCGAGCTGAACGGCGAGATCGGAGAGTTCGTGACGCCCTCTCCGCTCGGCGTCGCGACGCTCCCGACCGTCGACCTGATCGACACCGGCTGCCTCTACGTCCGCGCGCCGCTCGACGAGGTCGACGCCGGCCGCGTCCGAGCGGGGCTCGAGGCTCGCATCACGCTCGACGCCTTCCCGGGCGTCGACCATTCCGCGCGCGTGCGGCGCGTCGCTCCGTACGTGCTCGATCTCGAGAAGCAGGCACGCACCGTCGACGTCGAAGCGGAGTTCGTGGGCGGCACCGGGGAGAACCTGCTCGTCGGCTACAGCGCCGACGTCGAGATCGTCCTCGACACGCGAGACGGCGTGCTCCGCGTGCCGACGGAGGCGCTCCTCGAGGGCTACCGCGTCCTCCTCTACGACGAAGGCAGCGGCACGCTCGAGGAGCGGACGATCGAGCCCGGCCTCCAGAACTGGGAGTTCACCGAGGTCCGGAGCGGCCTCGAGGACGGCGACCGCGTCGTCCTGACGGTCGACCGAGAAGGAGTCGCCGCCGGAGCCCGCGTCGTGCCCGAGAGCGAGGCGAAGTCGGGCGCGCGATGATCGCGCTCCGCGGCATCGAGCGCCGCTTCGTCGTCGGCGACCAGGTCGTGCACGCTCTCCGCGGCGTCGATCTCGACGTCGCCGCCGGCGAGTACGTCTCGTTGATGGGGCCGTCGGGCTCCGGGAAGTCGACCCTGCTGCACCTGCTCGGGCTTCTCGATCGTCCGAGCGCCGGGACCTACTCCCTCGAGGGGAACGACGTCACCGGCCTGGACGACGCCGCGCTGGCGCGCGTGCGCCGGGAGCGGATCGGCTTCGTCTTCCAGTTCTTCCACCTCGTTCCATACTTGACGGCCACGGAGAACGTGGAGCTGCCCCTCGTCCTGTCGGGTCTCGCGCCGTCCGAGCGCCGCGAGCGCGTCGCGGCGGCCCTCGCCTCGCTCGGGCTCGCCGATCGCTCCGAGCATCGCCCCGACCAGCTCTCGGGCGGCCAGCGCCAGCGCGTCGCGATCGCGCGCGCGATGATCGCCTCGCCGGCCCTTCTCCTCGCGGACGAGCCGACCGGGAATCTCGACCGGAGCTCCGGCAACGAGGTGATCCGCCTGCTCGAGGACCTGCACGAGAAGCGGGGCTTGACGCTCGTCCTCGTCACGCACGATCCGGAGATGGGACGCCGGGCTCGGCGACAGATCCGCATGGTCGACGGGCTGATCCACGACGAGACGATGGCGGTGGCGGGATGAGGGCCCTCGACCTGCCGCGCGTCGCCGCGCGCGCTCTCGCCCGCCATCCGGCGCGCAGCGGGCTCCTGCTCCTCGCGATGTCGATCGGCGTCGCGGCGGTCGTCATCCTCACCTCGCTCGGCGACGCCGCACGGCGCTACGTCACCGGCGAGTTCGCCTCGCTCGGAACGCATCTGATCATCGTCACGCCGGGACGGACGGAGACTGCGGGCCGCGGACCGAGCATGTTCGCCGGCGAGACGCCGCGCGACCTGACGCTCGGCGACGCCGCCGCACTTCGCCGCAGCACGCTCCTCCAGGAGATCGCACCGGTGATCATGGGCGAGGCGATCGCGGCCTGGGGCGGCCTCGAGCGCGAGGTTCCGGTGCTCGGCACGACGGCGGAGCTGATCGACGTGCGCGGCTGGAAGATGGCGCAGGGACGCTTCCTCCCGCCGGGCGACCCCGAGCGCGATCCGGGCGTGTGCATCATCGGTGCGGAGGTGCGGAAGGAGCTCTTCGGCCCGCGGCGCGCGCTCGGCGAGTGGCTCGAGATCGGCGACCGCCGCTGCCGCGTCACCGGCATCCTCGCCGACGAAGGCAGGTCGATCGGGCTCGACGTCGAGAAGCTCGTCGTGTTGCCCGTCGCGGCCGCGCAGGCGCTCTTCGACACGCACTCGCTCTTCCAGATCCTGATCAACGCGAAGAGCCACGAGGTCATGCCGCCGGCGAGCGACGAGATCCGGAAGATCCTCCGCGAGCGGCACCAGGGAGAGGAGGACGTGACCGTCGTCACGCAGGACGCGCTCCTCGCCACCTTCGACCGGATCCTGCGCGCGCTCACCTGGACGGTCGGCGGGATCGCGGCGATCAGCCTTCTCGTCGCGGGCATCCTCATCATGAACGTGATGCTCGTCTCCGTGAGCCAGCGGACCGCGGAGATCGGCCTCCTGAAGGCTCTCGGCGCGCCGCGCGGCGAGATCCTGCGGCTCTTCCTCGTCGAGGCGACGGGGCTCTCGCTCGCGGGCGCGGCGGCGGGACTCGTCCTCGCGGTGCTGGCGGAGATCGCGATCGTGCGGATCTATCCCGTGCTGCCGATGGCGATGCCGCTCTGGGCGGTGGCCGCGGCGCTCGGCACGGCGCTCGTCGTCGGGCTCGTCTTCGGCGTCCTGCCAGCGCGTCGCGCCGCGGATCTCGACCCCGTCGCGGCGCTGAGCCACCACTGAGGACCGAAGAGCCGTGCGCGTCGCCGATTACCTCCGCCTGGTCGTGGGCTCGATGCGCTCGCACCGCCTGCGCACGGGGCTGACGGCGCTCGGCATCGCGGTCGGGATCGCCGCCGTCGTCCTCCTCACGTCGATCGGCTTCGGCGTGCAGGCCTTCGTCCTCGGCGAGTTCAGCCAGTTCGGAACGACGATCCTCGCCGTGAACCCCGGCCGCGTCACGACGCACGGAGCACCGCTCGGCCTCTACGGCTCGGCGCGACCGCTGACGCTCGACGATGCGATGGCGATCGAGACGATCCCCGGCGTCGAGGCGATCGTGCCGATCCTCTCGGGCAACGCCGAGGTCGAAGCCGGACCGCGGCGCCGGCGGGCGCGCGTCCTCGGCGTCGGGCCGGCGGTCCCGCAGGTGTTCCGCTTCGAGGCGCGCTCCGGCCGATTCCTTCCGCCGGACGACCTGCACCAGCCGCGCGCTCTCGCGGTCCTCGGAAGCGAGCTCCGGGACGAGCTCTTCCCCGACGGACGCCCGCTCGGCCGCCGCATCCGCATCGGCGGCGAGCGCTACCGCGTGATCGGCACGATGGAGGACAAGGGCGAGACGGTCGGCTTCGATCTCGACGAGTGCGTCTTCATCCCGACCGCGCGAGCGCTCGAGCTCTTCAACCGGGACGGCCTGATGGAGATCGACATCCTCTACGGCCCCGAAGCGGATGCCGAGGCACTCGTCGCCGCCGTCAAGCGGAGACTCGTCGCCCGCCACGGCCAGGAAGACTTCACGATCACGACGCAGGAGCAGATGATCGAGGTGATGGGGCGCGTCCTGCGCGCCTTGACGTTCGCCGTGGCCGCGCTCGGCGGGATCTCGCTCGTCGTCGGCGCGGTCGGGATCCTGACGATCATGACGATCGCGGTGCGCGAGCGTACCGCGGAGATCGGCCTCCTCCGCGCTCTCGGCGCGCGTCGCGGCGTCGTGCTCGCGCTCTTCCTCGGCGAGGCGGCGGCGCTCGCGGCGGCGGGAGGTGCCGCGGGCCTCGTCGTCGGCGTCGGCGGAGCACAGCTTCTGCACGCCGTGTTTCCGGCGCTCCCGGTGTGGACGCCATGGCCGGTCGTCGTCCTCGCGCAGACGATGGCCGCGGCGATCGGGCTTCTCGCCGGCGTCCTTCCCGCGCGGCGCGCAGCGCGGCTCGATCCGGTCGAGGCGCTCCGCGCCGAGTGACCGCGGCTACAGGCGCGCTCCGCGCCGAGCGACCGCGGCTACAGGCGCGCGGCGATGCCGAGCGCGATCCGGTGCGCGAGCGCCATCAGCGTGAGCATCGGATTCACCGACGGCGAGCGCGGCAGGATGCCCGTGTCGGCGACGTAGAGGTTGTCGATCTCGTGGCAGCGCCCGTCCTCGTCGACGACGCCAGCACCCGCGTCGCCGTGCATGCGAGTCGTGCTGAAGACGTGGTTGCCGGCGAGCGTGAAGTCCGTCACGCGGAAGTCGTGCGCGCGGATCACACGCGCCTCGTCGAGCGAGCGCATCTCCTCGGGGAGACGGTGCACGCCGGGCAGGATCCGCTCCGCACCCGCGGCGAAGAAGATCTCCGTCAAGCGCCAGAGCCCCTCCGCGAGGACCTGCAGGTCCTTCGGATCGAGCCGCCAGTCGAGGACCGGATCCATCCCTCGGCGGCGCGCACGCACGCGGCCCTTCGAGCGGTTGCACGTCGCGATCGCGTCCCAGATCGCGGCGCGCGGAATCAGCGAGAGGTTCTTCTTCAGCTCGTACCCGAGGCCGGGCAGGCGCACCGCGAAGACGCCCGGAGGCGCCCAGAGCGTCTCGAGCTTGAAGCCGTCCTCGACGAACTCGAGCGACTGGTAGCCCTGCGTCGCGCCGAACTCCGGATGCGTCGCGTCGGGGAAGACGCCCATCACCGCGACGCCGGGATGGAATTGCAGGTTCTCGCCGACCTGACCCGAGCCGCCCGTGAGCCCGCTCTTCTGCAGGAGCACGGGCGTCGCCATGCAGCCCGCGGCGAGAACGACGACCTTCGCGTGCACGCGGAAGCGGTGCGACGTCTCGCCGGTGAAGGGACGCACGATCTGCCCCGCGACGCCGCCGACGCGGCTGCCGCGTGGAAGGAGACGCTGCACCTGCGCCGACGTGAGGACGCGCGCGCCCGCGCGCACGGCGGCCGGCACGTACGAGATGTCCGTCGATTGCTTCGCGCGGCTGCGACAGCCCGTGAAGCACTCGCCGCTGCCGCGGCAGCCGCGCACGTTGCGAGCGATCGGCTCGCTCGAGTAGCCGAGCGCGCGGCAGCCGTCGCGGAAGAGGAGGTTCCGCGCTCCCTGCACGTCGTCCGGCGTCGGCGCGATGCCGAGGAAGTCCTCGATCGCCAGGTAGTGCGGATCGAGGTCGGCGCGCGTCGAGCGGCGGAGCTGGAATTCCTCGCACCAGCCGTCGAGCGTGAACGCGGGCGCTCGGACGCAGATCGCCGAGTTGACGAGGGAGCCGCCGCCGAGCGCGTTCGCCTGCATCGTCGGCATGATCGTGCCACGCGTCGTGCGAAGGCCGCCCTCGCGCATCGTCCGCGCCATCGACATGGCACCGTCGAGCACGAAATCCTCGCGCGCGAACGGCGGACCTTCCTCGATCAGCACGACGTCCTTGCCGGCTGCGGCGAGCTCGTGCGCGACGACGGCGCCGCCCGGACCTGAGCCGACGACCACGGCGTCGCAGATTTCGTCGAAATCGTGGTCGTACTGCGCGAAGACGCGGACCTCGCCGCTCATGATCGCGCCGCCGTGCCGTCGCTGTTCGAGCCGAGCGCGCCCGTCCCCGTGGCTGCCGTGCCGATCGCAGGCCAGAGCAGATCCGCCTCGATCCGCGGCGCTTCGATCGTCTGCGCGGAGAGGCCGAGCGCGCCGAGAACCTTCTCGTCGGCGAAGTAGCCCATCGTGAGGATCGCGCGGAGGCTCGTGAAGAGGAGGCGCCGCGCGAAGCTCGCGCTCGTCCTCCACGCGTCGAGGTAGGCGATCTGCTGCTCGGCGGTGAGCGAGGAGAATCGCCGCCGGCCCCGCGGTCCCGGCGCCGGGAAGACGAGCGTCGCGTGCTCGATCGCGAAGAAAAGGAGACGCACGAGGAGCTGCGTCTGCGGCGCCTGCGCGCGGACGAAGCGGTCCGCGTGCAGGGCGACGCCGGCGTCCTCGCCGGACGGCTCGATCGCCCCGCCCCGGGGATAGATCGCGAGGCCCGCGGCGCGGACGGTCTCGAGCTCCCGCCGCGTCAGGGTCCGGGCGCCCGGGGGCGCGGGGGGATGGCCGGAGAAGACCCGCACGAGCGCCAGGACGGCGATTCCCGAAGCCGCGAGCCAGGCGAGGACGGCGAGCACGGGCGCGGAACATAGCGCTTGTAGACGGCGCCGCCAGGCGGCGCGCGCGGCTCGCCGCCTCCTCGCCTTTTCCTCTTGCCTCTGGGTAAAAATGGGAATATCTCCCATTTTATTGGCCCCAGAAGGAGGACACGCGATGGCCCTGACGATCCGATCGAAGGCGATCCTCGCCGCGACACTCGTCGCGAGCGCGCTCGTCGCGACGGCGAGCGCACACCCGCCCTCCGAGCACCCGTCATGCCTGCGCGACTGCCGCGCCGACGGCCGCGAGTGCCTCGCTTCCCTGCGGGACGAGGTGCGCCTCTGCCGCGAGTCGGAATGCGGCGAGAAAGCGGACGTCGTCCGCGCGGCGTGCGGCGACGACCGCGATTCCGAGGCGTGCGCTCACGCGCGCGGCGAGCTCCGCGTCTGCCTCGACGTATGCCGCGCACCGCTCGGCGGTCCCCTGCAAGCATGCCGCGCGGAGCGACGGGACTGCGCCGGCGACTGTCCGCGCTCGCCCGCGGTCGACGGACTCGAGCGTACGTGCGTCGTGACGTGCGCGAAGGGACTGCGCGCATGCCGGCGCAACCTCGACGACTCGTTCGACGATTGCCGGGGAACTTGCCGGGAGCTCCACCAGACTGCGCGCGAGACGTGCACGGCGGGTCGACCCTCACCCGCATGCCGCTCGGCGCGGCACGAGGCGCGCGCGTGCACGCGAGAATGCCGCTCGGAGATCGCGGAAGCTCTCGCGCCGTGCCGCGACACGTTCCGCGGCTGCCTCGAGGGCTGTCCCGAGGCGTGATGACGAGACGTCTTTCCCTCTTCTCGCCGCCGGCCGGCCGTCCCCCCGGTATGCCGCGCGGCGAGCACGGCCGGGTCCCGCCGCGCGCCCCCCGCGAGAGCGAGACCCCGCCAGCCAGCCGGTCCCGTCCGGCGGCACGCGGCCATCCCCCGGTGTCGCGTGGCCGGCCGGACGGGACCGAGCGACGCGCAAGGGAAGAAGCTAGTGCACCGCCGTCGAGATAGCGTCAAGCAGATTGCCGTTCATCGGCGTCCCTCGCAAGGAACGCCGACGAAGGAATATCTGGCATATTTCGAGGAGGTGTGACGCCGCGAGGGGCGTCGAGGGGCGGTAAGATGTTGACGCTATCTCGACGGCGGTGCACTAGGGCTCGGGCAGGTCCGGAACGCGCCGCGCGAAGACCGAGTAGGTGCCGATCCCGTCGGGAAGCTGCGCGTCGAGCGCCGGATCGCCCCAGAGGTAGAGGGACTCGGTCAGGAACGGCGTCCGGAACGTCTCGTGGCCGCGGAAGCCGAGCGAGCCTCGCTCGAGCTCCGCGAGGAGCGGCGCCTCGGGAGCACGGCTTCCCTCGCGGCGGATCGTACCCTCGATCGGGCCGTTCAGCAGGACGACGTCGACGCGCTCGCGCTCGAGCCAGTCGCGGTACTCGGCGGCCGCTTCCTCCGGCGTCGCCTTCGACCACTTTCGGCTCGGAAACTCGACGAGGCGGATTTTCGGATGGTTCTCGATCTCGAGCCCGATCGGGTCCCACGAGAACCAGCGAAGCCAGCCGAAGCCGACGACGAGCGGGCCTTCGGCCTCGCTGCGCGACTCCGCCCAGCCGCGCAGGAGACGGCCGACCTCCTGCCGCGGCTCCGGCGAGATGCGCAGGCAGAGGCTCGCGGTGAAGAGCGTCGCGTAGCCGAGGACGAGGACGCCGAGGAGGGGACCGATCCGTCGCCAGCTCCGCGCCGCTCGATCGAGCGCGAAGCCCGCCGCGATCGCGAAGTACGGGACGAGGGGCATGCAGTAGCGCGTCGTCACGCTCGCCGCTCCCGCCTGGAAGAGGAAGAACGGGATCGCGCCGGCCGCGAGGAGCCCGAACGCACCCCGCTCGGAGCGCGCCATCAAGACGAATCCTGCGAGGCTCGTCAAGTAGATCGACCAGCCCATGAGGAACGGGAAGCCGACGACGAGCCAGTAGAGGTAGCGCGTGTACGTCCAGCCCTCGCCGCCGAGGTCCTCGCCGCGGCGGCCGGTGACGAACGCGGCCGTGAACCCCTCGCCGAGGGTCGGACCCTTCCCCGTGGCTCCGGTCAGGACGGGCAGGATCACCGCGAGGAGCACCACGAGGGCGAGCCCGCCGCCGAGCGCGAGCCATCCGAGCCGCTCCTTCAAGCTCCAGCGTGCCCGCGTGAACGCGACCCAGGCGGGCACGAGGCCGACCGCGAGTCCTGTCAGCTTCGTCGCGGCGGCGAAGCCGGCGAGCGCGAACGCGAGCATCAGACGCGGCGTCCGGTCCTCATCCCGGGCGATCACCGCCTGGTGGATGCAGACGAGCGACACGAAGATCATCCACAGGTCCGCGTTGATCCGGTGCGTCTCGAGGACGTGGAGCGGCATCACCGCGAACGCCGCCGCCGCGAGAAGTGCCGTACGCGTCCCGAGGAGCCGGCGCGCGATCAGGTAGACGAGCGGGATCGAAGCGGTCGAGAGGACGAGCGTCAGACCGCGGCCGATCACGTCGAGCACGATCGCCTCCTCGGGAACGGTCGGCGCCGGCGGCGACACGAGCGTCGCCCACGGCCAGTAGAAGAGGCCGATCACCCAGGCGAGGAGAGGCGTGTGGATCAGCTCGTTCGTCGTCCAGACGCCCTGCCAGACGAGGCGAAAGGCCGGCCAGATGAAGAAGAACTTGCTGTCGAAGAAGATGAAGTCGGGCAGTCCCCAGCCGAACTCCCAAGCGCGGAGCGCCAGCCCGAGCAGGACGATCGCGAGCAGCCAGGGGCGCGGTCGCGCGCCGAGCGAGGAGGTCAAATCACGACGACGACCTTCCCCTTGGCGCGACGATCGGCGAGCTCGCGAATCGCTTCGCCGCCGCGCGCGAGGGGATAGGTCGACGACACGTACGGGCGGATCTTCCCCTTCGTGTAGAGATCGAAGAGCTCCTGCGTGTTCTGCCGATGCCGCTCCTGCTCGCGGCCGACGAACGCGCCCCAGAACACGCCGATGATCTGGCAGCCCTTCAGGAGCGTCAGGTTCAGCGGGATGCGCGGGATGTCGCCCGCGGCGAAGCCGATCACGAGGAAGCGGCCCTCCCACGCGGTCGAGCGGATCGCCGGCTCCGAGTAGGCTCCGCCGACGGGATCGTAGACGACGTCGGCGCCGTTCCCGTCCGTCAGCGCGCGCATGCGCTCCTTCAGGTCTTCCTTCGAGTAGTCGATCGTCTCGTCGGCGCCGTGCTCGCGGCAGACGGCGAGCTTCTCTTCGCTCGAGGCAGCGGCGATGACGCGCGCGCCCATCGCGTGGCCGAGCTCGACTGCAGCGAGGCCGACGCCGCCCGCGGCGCCGAGCACGACGAGCGTCTCACCAGGCTGGAGCCGACCGCGGTCCTTCAGCGCGTAGTACGACGTGCCGTACGTCATGAGGAACGCCGCCGCGGTGTTCCAGTCCATCGCATCGGGGATCTTGATCACGACGCTCGCCGGGATCGCGATCTCCTCCGCGAAGCCGCCCGCGCCCGTCGAGGCGAGGATGCGGTCGCCGCCGGACAGTCCCGAGACACCCTCGCCGATCGTCTTCACGACGCCGGAGATCTCGCCTCCCGGCGCGAACGGGAGCGGCGGCTTGAACTGATACTTGTTCTCGAGAAGCAGGACGTCGGGAAAGTTCACGCCGCAGGCCTTCACCTCGACGACGATCTGACCGGCGCGAGCCTGCGGCGGCGGCACGTCCTCGAGCACGAGGCTCTCCGGCGGACCGAACTGCTTGCAGAGGAGCGTCTTCATGCCCGGCGTAGGTAACCGAGCCGGCCCGACGGCGCGAGGCGAAGCCGCGGCGCGGACGTCGCCGGTCCGGAGCACCGGACCGGCGACCAGCCCGCTTCACCGCAGCGTCAGGGCACCGGAAGGAACGGGCACGGCGCGGGCGGCGGAGCGCCCTTCGTGCCCGTGAACTTCGTCGTCGTGTCGTTCTTCTCCGCGGGAGCCTTCGGAGGCACCGCGGCACACATCTCGGATCCGAGACCGAGCTGCAAGCGGACCGCCATCGTGCCCTGCGGCGCGTCGGCGAGCGCGTACACGCCGCTACCCCTGCCGGTCACGGTCAGGCGATCGCCGCGGAGCTTGATGCTCGTGATCGGTCCCGCCGCGTTCGTCTTGTCCGCGTACCGGTAGCCGGGGCTCGCCTCGCTGCCCGTCCGCTTCCACCGCGAGACGTCGAGCGAGAGGGCCTGCGCCGGAGCGCTCCCGTCGGCGCGATAGACCGTCAGCGTCGCGCCGCCGCCCGTGCCGCCGCCGGAAGTCGGATCGCCGTCGCTGCCCCACGCCGGAGTGACGACGCCGCTCGCCTGGCCGCTCTGCTGCGAGGAGGCGAACGTGAAGCGGCGGCGGCTCGGATCGACGGGATCGCGAATGCTCAGCGTACGCGTCCGGATCGACGTGTCGACGATCAGGCTCGTCGCGTCGCTCGGATCGGTGCCCGCGTCGAGCTCGTCACGGTCGTACGCACCGTCCTCGTCGCGATCGAGCGCGATCCGCTCGCCGGAGCCCGGCGGCACGCACGTGTAGGTCAGCTCCTGTCCCGGCGTCTCCGCGAGCGGACGCAGGGCGGTCTCGGCGATCGGCGCTTCCTCCACGCGGTCGAGCTGCACGTTGCCGTCGAGACCGTAGAGGCCGCCGCGCATCTCGCCGTTCAGCACGCCGCGGATCACGACCTCGCACTCGCCCGCCCGCGCGCGTGCGAGAAGCAGGTTGGCACGGTTGTCGCCGCCGACACCCGCTCCGAGCGTCACCTGCTTGCCGACGATCGGAGCCATGTTGGAATCGAAGGCGAGCACGAAGCGCTCGAGCCGGTTCTGCTCTCCCGACGTCAGATCGAAGACGCTCGCGCCGAGGAAGTTCCGCACCGTGTCGACGGCACCGTCGTGCAGGAAGCCGAAGCCGCGGACCTGCGGGCCCAGGTTCGGCGAGCCCGGAATGCCGAACATTCCGACCTTCTGATACGCGTTGCGCAGGTGCGCGATCTTGAACATCTGGGACTCGCCCTCGAACGTGCCGAAGCCGTCGCTGCCGAAGAACTCCTGCTCGAGATCGAGCTTGTGTCAGCCGTTGCAGTTGAAGAGGACGTCGGTGATGCGGCCGAAGTAGAGGTCGCGCCCTTCCTGCTCCTGCGTGGTGAGCGTGTTGTCGAGCTTGCGGATCGGGTTCGGCGGATACGTCACCGACAAGATGAAGTCGGTGAACGCCTGCATGTCGGCTGCCGAGATCTCCTCCTCGCGGCCGACGAGACCGACGAAGGCCGGATTGAACTTCTTGAACGCGGCGTCCTCGTCGAACGAGCTGCCGCCCGGATCGTTGCCGCCGGTGCGATCGCCGCGCCAGTGCATCGAGCCGTGGTTCGCCATGCCGCGGAGGCTCTGCGTCGTCATCGGGCCCTTCAGCGGGTGGAAGTTCTTCGAGATGCCGAGGGCGGTGATGCGGAACGGCAGCGGGTTGTTGAGGACGACGTCGTCCGGGTTGCCGAGATCCCAGGCCAGGCTGTCGAAGTCGCCGAAGATGTGGCAGCTCGAGCACGACGCCTCGCCGTTGCTCGACGTGAAGTCCGCGTCGTAGAGGAAGCGACGTCCCGCCGACAGATCGGCCGGCTCGGGATCGTAGACCGGCAGGTGCGCGACCTCGCTCTCGGTCGTGAGGTCGATCACCGAGATCGAGTTGTCGAAGCGCGTGAACGCGTACATCCGGTCGTTCGCCTCGTCGAGAACGATGCCGGTCGGACCGCCGCCGGTGACGTGGATCTGGTCGTCGGCGTCGGGGACGAACGAATCGCTCTCGAGGTCGGCGGTCGAGAGCTTGCCGATCTTGCTCGAGCCGAATGCGGCGACGTAGAGGGTCGCGCCGTCGGCGGTGACCGCCATCTCGACGGGCGTCGCGAGGCTCGCCTCCTTCACGCCGGGATCGGCCGGACGGACCTCGTAGTCGATGTGCTTGTTCAGGTGGCGCGGCGAGACGACGCCGCCGTCGATCACGCTGATGCGCGCCTCGTGCAGGTGGCCCTGCACCGTCGTGCTGCCGAAGGCGAGACCCTCGCCCTCGAACCGGACCTCGTTGTTCGCGTCGGTGTTGCTGACGTAGACGCGGCCGCTGACCGGGTTCACGACCATGTTGAAGAGGATCGTGCCGACGTGCGGGAAGCTCGCGGTCTCGACCGGAAGCGCCGCCGCGGCGTCGATCGCGAACACGTCGAGATCGGGCAGCGAGAAGCGGACCGCGCTGCTCCAATCACGCCCGAGCTCGTCCTCCCACTTGCTCGTCGCCTGGTTGAACTTGACGATCAGGCCGACCTCGGGACCGGGCTTTCCTTCGAAGTTCGTGTTCGGCGCCGAAAGACCTCCCGGCACCGCGGCACCGGACAGGTTGCACGGAGGCGCCGTCGCACCGCCGTCGCAGACGAGGAACTCGCCGAGGGAGGTCGTCTGGTTGCCGGAGTGAAACACGGCGGCGTACACGGTCGAGCCGTCGGCCGAGCGCGCGAGAGCACGCGGCGTGTCGCCGAAGAGGATGACGTTCGCGATCGGCGTACCGCCGGAGGTCGCGCCGACGTCGGCTGCGTTCCACACCTGGACGAGCGCGCGGCCGAGGCCCTCGGTGGTCAGGTCGGACGTCACGGGGCAGTCCTGACCGCGTCGCGCGGTCGTGACGAAGGCCCTGCCGTTTCCCGGTCCCGCGAAGACGATGTCGCGCGGCTCGTCGCAGGTCGTGACCGTGCGGATCACGTGCGGCGGAGTCGCATCGACGTCGACGATGCTGATCGTGTCGGAGAGGTGGTTCACGACCCACACCTCGCCGTCGTTCCGCGCCGCGACGGCGATCGGGTCGAGGCCGACCTCGACGGACGCGACGTGGCTCGGCGAGCCGGCGTTCACGTCGAAGATCTCGAGCCGGTTGTCTGGCGTGTTGATCGCGAAGAGACGAGTCCCGTCGGGCGAGAGCGCGAGCGGCCGCACCTGACCGGTCTCGAAGTTGACGAAGCTCTGGGCTCGCGCGGCGAGCGGCCAGGCTGCGAGCAGGAGCGCCAGGGTGAGGAAGAAGAGGCGGGGACGGCGAGAGGTCATCGTTTCTCCTGCCCCCTCGCACCCCGACGCGGCGAGCGGGACGGCACGGCGAGGGCGAAACGGGGGCGAACGGAGAGCGCTGCAGCGGCACGATGTGCGCAAGCGACCGTTCCGCGAACGGGCGTCTTCGCCCCCCGAACGGCGCAAACGACAGAGGCTCTGCCGCCCCCTCGCGAGCGTAGCGAAAGGCTTACTGCGTACGACTAGCCGGGATTGGTCTCGGTCTTCGAGAGCGGTGTCCAGCTCGAGTCGGGGTCGAAGGACGTCATCTTTTCGACCAAAGCCGCCGTGTCGGGGCCGAGGTCCTTCTCGTAGACCACGCCGTCGTGATTGACGACGAACGTCATCACGCCGGAAGCGTCGTACTCCGCCGGATACGCGACGAGCGCGAACCCGCCGATCATCTTGCCGCGCACGATGTAGTCGTACGAGCCGCCCGGAGCGTTCGGGCCCTGCTTCGTCAGGATCCGGTAGTAGTAGCCGTGGTACGGGACGGGCTTCGAGTCCGTCTTCGAGTACCCCTCCTGCTGCGCCTTCGCCATCAGCGGGCCGAGCGGGCTCGCCTGCTCGCCGGACTTCGTGGCCCAGTAGAGACCGTCGCGCTCGTTCTTCGTGCTGACGATCCGCTGCGCATACTGCGGAGCCTCGTCGCCCTTCACCGTCCGCTGCGCGTACTCGCGCTGCGCGTCGACGTATGCCTCGCAGACCTGGATCGTCGCGAGTTCGTTCGCGCCGATCCGCCGGTCGAGGATCTCTTCCTTTCCTTGCTCGGTGTCGAAGAACCAACCGTTCTGGTCCTTGACGATCGGGATCGGAAAGGGCCAGCCGTCCTTGCCGACGACGAGCTGCGCTTCGGAGTCGTCGTCGGACGGCTCGAGCTGGAACGTCTCGTCGTAGGACGCGATGAAGCGCTTGCGCCTGCTCTCGTCGCCGACCTCGTCGCCGGAGGAGAGGATCGGCCTCGCCTCCTGGCCGAGAACCGCGAGGAGCGCCGCCGGGTCCGCTGCGCGCGCCGCCGCGACGAGCGCATCGGTCGCGTCCTCGGGCGATTCGAAGTGTTTCTGCGTCGCGCCCGCCGAAGCCAGCGCGCTGGCGGGCGGCTTCGCCGCCGGCTCCGCGGCTTGGGACGCGCCTGCTCCGACTCCGGGGAAGGCGATCGCGATCGATGCGACGACGATCCCGTGGAGCGCTCTCGCGAGCCGGCTCCCGTCTCGCTTTCCGCCGGACGTGCTCATCGCACCCTCCACTCGTCGACGAGGACCAACTCTCTTCTTCGGTTGCGACATGCTCGAACCCGCACGATCAGCGCCGCCCGCCGCCACCGCCCCGCCCTCCGCCGCCACCGCGCCCGCCGCCTCCACTGAACCCGCCTCCACCGCGCCCGCCGCCTCCACTGAACCCGCCTCCGCCGCGTCCGCCGCCGTAGCTCCCGCCGCCGCGTCCCCCTCCGCCCCACGCGGAGGCACTCTGCCGGCTGGAGCGCCCGCGATCGCTCGACTGCCGCACCTGCCGGCCGTCGCCGACTCCCTGGAACGCACCCGAGTTGCCGCGCCCGAGCCCGCCGTAGTCGCTCCGACCACCGCCGTACGAGCCGCGACCGCTCTGCCCGCGGCTCGTTTGAGCGCGGCTCGTCTGAGCGCGTCCGGAGTCGCGTGCGCCGCCGGAGCGTTGCGCGGCCTGGCGCTCGCGCTGCGCGTCGCCGCGCTGGAGCTGCTGCTGGATGCTCTGCTCGCGTCCACGATAGGACTGGCGCGACTGCGCGCCTTGCCGATTCTGCCCGTAGCGCTGTCCCGTCGCCTGGTCGCGGTACGCGACGCCGCGCCGGTTCTGCACATTGTGGTTCCAGTTGCTGTTGTTGATGTTGGTCCGATTGAAGCTGTTGTAGTTGTTGACGTTGACGTTGACGTTGCCTCCGCCCCAGTTGCAATTTCCCCAGAGCGCGGAGCCGACCGCGACGCCGACGCCGAACGAGATCGCCGACGCGGCGAAGACGTAGCCGGGCGGATAGTAGGAGTACGGCGGGTACACCGGATACGGCCACGCGCCGTAGACGACCGTCGGATTGTAGGTCGGCACGTAGACGACCTGCGGATTGGTCGGCTCGATCTGGATGACCGTCGTGCTGCTTCCGCCGCCGCTGCTACTGCTGCTGGCCGGCACCTGCTCGGTCGTGACGGTCTGCTGCTGGTTGCTCTCGAGGTTCCCCTCGGACTGCGCCTTCGCCCGCAGGCGCTGGATCGCGTCCATCACGCCCTTCTCGTCCGAGAGGAACGCGTCGCCGAGCTGCTGCGTCAAGTCGAGCTTCTCGTCCATCATCTGCAGGACCTTCGGAACGGCGCAGAGGGATTTGACGCTCGGATCCCATTTCTGGCTCTGCATCGCGTTCTCGAGGGCCTCCCCCGTCACGCCGGGATTGGCCTTCACCCAGCGCGCCGCCTCGACGATGTCGAGCGGGTACGTCGAGGCCATCAGGATCTGCGCCACGAGCGAGTCGGGATAGAGCGCAATCGGCGCCACGAGCTGATCGAGCTGCGCATTGGTGTACTTCGTCGCGCTCGCGCTCGCTCCGCCTCCGCTCCCGCCGCCGCCGCTCTGCGCACCCGCCGGCACGGCCCACGTCACACAGGCGAGCAGCGCCAGCGCATAGCCGAGAATGCCCCCGCGAACCTTTCTCATTAGAGGACGCTCCCCTCGCACTGAACCCGCCACGAATAGAGCACGCTTTTCGACCAGTGCAAAACGGGACGGCGGGCGACGAGCAAGGAGCGGCTTGCTTCTTCTTTCGTGGTACGATCGCGGCGTGGACGATCACGTCGGCAGCGCTCCCGGGGGGAAAGAAAGACCGGCCTTCCGGGGCGTCCTCCATCACATCGCCTTCCTCGTGTCGCTCGTGACGGGCGCCGCCTTGATCGCTCTCGCGCCGACGCCGCGAGCGACGCTGGCCGCGACCATCTACGCCGCGAGCCTCTCGGCTCTGCTCGGAACGAGCGCGCTCTATCACCGCGTCACCTGGTCCGTCCCCGCGCGCCGCTGGATGGGACGCCTCGACCACTCGATGATCAACGTGCTGATCGCCGGCACGTTCACGCCGTTCGGATTGGTCGTGCTCTCGAAAGACCTGGGCGGGTTGCTCCTCGAAACGGTCTGGACCGGGGCACTTGCCGGAATCGCGTTGCACCTCTTCTGGTTCGACGCGCCGAAGTGGCTCAGCGCGCTCCTCTACGTGCTCCTCGGGTGGGTGGGGATCATCGCCGCGCCGCAGGTGATCGAGCGCGCCGGTTGGACGGTGGCCGGCCTCGTCCTCGCGGGAGGGCTCCTCTACACGGCTGGGGCTCTCGTCTACGCGATGCGGCGTCCCGATCCCGCGCCGGCGTCGTTCGGCTACCACGAGGTCTTTCACGCTCTCGTCGTCGCGGCGGCAGGCCTCCACTTCGGCGCGATCGCCTCGGTGATCCTGCCTTCCGCGTGAGGCGCTACTCGAGGCCGAGGCGCCGCATCGTGCGGTAGAGCGTCGTCCGGTCGACGCCGAGGACGCGCGCCGCCTCCGCGCGCTGGCCGCCGGCGTCGGCGAGCGCGCGGCGGATCCGGTCCGCCGTCGCGCGATCGAGGGTCTCCTGCAGCGTTCCGTCGCTCGCCGCGGCGCTCGCAACGGCCGCGTCCGGCGTCGGGAGGAGCGTCTGCTCCAGCAGCAGATCCTCGGGCAGGATCGCTTCGCCGCGCGCGAGGACCACGGCGCGCTCGATGACGTTCTCGAGCTCGCGCACGTTCCCCGGCCAGCGGTGCGCCCGGATCGCCGCCGTCGCCTCGGACGAGAGAGAGAGGTGCCGCCCGGTCTCGGCGACGTGCCGGTCGAGGAAGTGGCGCGCGAGCGGAAGCACGTCTTCGCGCCGCTCGCGGAGCGGTGCGATCTGGATCGGGATCACGTTCAAGCGAAAGAAGAGGTCGTCGCGGAAGCGACCCGAAGCGACGTCGTCCCGCAGCACGCGGTTCGTCGCCGCGACGACGCGCACGTCGACGCGGCGCGGCCGCGTCGCGCCGACGCGGAGAACCTCCCCGTCCTGCAGGACGCGCAGGAGCTTCGCCTGGAAGTCGATGTTCACCTCGCCGATCTCGTCGAGGAAGAGCGTGCCGCCCGCGGCGCGCTCGAAGCAGCCTTGGCGAGACTGCGCGGCGCCCGTGAACGCACCCTTCTCGTGGCCGAAGAGCTCGCTCTCGAGGACACCCTCGGCGAACGCCTTGCAGTTCACCGCGACGAACGGCTCGCCGACGCGCTCGCTCCAGAAATGGAGGAGTCGAGCGACGAGCTCCTTTCCCGTGCCGCTCTCGCCCTGGATCAGGACCGTCGCCTTGCTCGGCGCGACGCGCTTCACGAGCTCGAGCAGCTCTTGCGTCGCGCGACTCTCCACGACCATCGCGTCCGGCGAGTAGCGCCGGCCGACCTCCTGCCGGAGGTAGCGGTTCTCGCGCTCGAGCCGTGCGAGATCGATCGCGCGGCCGACGAGCGCGCGAAGCTCCTCGTTGTCGAACGGCTTCGTCACGTAGTCGAATGCACCCTCGCGCATCGCCGCGACCGCCGACGGAACGTCGCCGAAAGCGGTGACGAGGATCACCGGCAGGCTCGGCCAGCGGCGGCGCAGCTCGCGCAGCAGCGTGAGCCCGTCCATCCCCGGCATGCGGCAGTCGGTGACGACGACGTCCGGACAACGCGCGTCCGCCGCTTCGAGAGCGCTCTCGCCGCCGGAGTGCATCTCGCACTCGAATCCCGCGCGCACGAGCGTCCGCGCGATCACGCGCGCCATGCGCTCTTCGTCGTCGACGACGAAGACTCGTCCTTTCATGCGCCCGCCACGGACGACGCGGGTGAGGCTGCGGGAAGCGAGATGCGGAAGCAGGCGCCTCCGCCGGCGCCGTCCTGCACCTCGATCCTCCCGCGATGCGCCTCGACGATCTGCCGCGCGACGGCGAGGCCGAGACCGGTGCCCTTCTCGCGCGTCGTGAAGAACGGCTCGAAGATCCGCTTGCGAAGCTCCGCCGGAACGCCCGGACCCGCGTCGGCGACCCCGATCTCGACGGTGCCGTCGACGCGTCGCGCGTCGAGCGTCACCTCGCTTCCGGGAGGAGTCGCCTGCGCGGCGTTCGAAAGGAGATCGAGCAGCACCTGCACGACGAGGTCCGAGTCCGCCTCGACGCTCGGCAGCGCGGGCGCCTCGCGGCGGACGAGCCGGATGCGCTTCGCTTCGAGCTCCTGGCGCGCGAGGAGCTGCGCGTGGTCGAGGAGCTTCGCGACCTCGACCGACCGCGGCGCGAGACGAAGCGGACGCGCGAACGAGAGGAGCGAGTTCACGACGCTCGTCAACCGATCGATCTCGGCAACGATGAACGAGCACGACTCGCGTCCGTCGCGGTCGCCTTCGGGGATCGTCTCGGTGAGGCTCTGCGCGGAGGAGCGGATCACCGCGAACGCGTTTCGCACCTCGTGCGCGACCGCAGCGGCGAGCTGCCCGAGCGCCGCGAGCTTCTCGCTCTGCGCGAGCCGCGCGCGCGTCGCGTCGACCGTCTCGAGCTGCTCCTGGATCACCTGCGCGGTCTCTCGCTCCTGCCGTCTCGCCTCGAGCACGCGGCCGAAGAGATAGCCCATCCCGGTGTAGGTGACGCCGTAGAAGAGCAAGGCGAGGCTCGTGATGTCGTTCCCGCTCGCCTCGAAGCGAATGCCGAGCCCGAGCGTGCCGGCGGCGTCGACGAGCCCGATCAGAAGCCCGCCGGCGAGGCCGACCCAGCGCTCGCGTCGCCAGCTCGGCCGGTCGTCCGCCGCGGAAGCGGAGGTCGTTGCGTTCGTGTCGATCATCTTCGGGCGCCTCAGCAATCCCCCGGCCAGGGCGCACTTCCCCCGGGCGCGAGTCCACGGCTTGGATGGTGTTCCCCGGGCGGACGTCATTGCAACCGTTTCCGTTGCAGGGCCGCGACGGCCGTTTCCGCGGCGCCACGGGCCCCGCGGCCGCCGCGGGCGAAAGCCCCGGTCCGCCTTCCCGATCGAGGCGGCACGGCTCTTGGAGATGCGCCTTCCCGAGGGCTCGCACGGAGCGGCCCACGAGCAAGGAGGTTTTCGATGAGCTGGAAGAAGATCGCGATCGCCGTCGTCCTCGCCGACTTCGTCGCCCTTTCCCTCTACGCGGTCTCCCAGGTGGGATACCTCGGCATCTTCGAATCGATGCTGACGAACATGGGGACGATCCAGATCGGCGCCGATCTCATCATCGCTCTCGGTCTGGTCCTTCTCTGGATGGTGCGCGATGCCCGCGAGCACGGCCTCTCGCCGATGCCGTACGTAGTCTTGACGCTCCTTCTCGGAAGCATCGGACCCCTCGTCTATCTGCTGCGCCGCCCCGAGGAGTCGACCGTCGCGGCGCCTCACCTCGCTCGCGCGAGCTGAGCCAGGGGGGTCCGGTTCGTTCCGGCGTATCTGCACCCAGGCTCGATTGGCGAGGCTCGCGAGCCTGGGTGCAGATGCGGCCGAACGAACCGGACCCCACCTTTCGTCGTCTGGCCCTTGCGACGAAAGGACCTGAAGCTCGCTCTCGACTCGGGCCGTGACCTCGGCGCCGACATGGGCGTCACCGAGGCGGCGCATCGTCTGTACGACCGCGCGCGCAAGCAGGGACTCGGCGACAAGGTGTTCTTCGCGACGCTTCGCGCGCTCGAGGAAGCCGCCGGCGTCGGGGCCCCGCCGCCCCGCCGCGGCTGAAGCAACGGCACCCCGAAGCCTCCGACCTCGGTCCGAAGGGCGTGCACGTCGCCTATCTCGTGATCGACGCCGTGATCGACCTCGCGTGGACGCGGAAGGCGTTCGCGGACGCGCCGCACGATTTCTTCATCCGCCCCGCGGCGATCGCGGACGAGATCTGGCACACGGCGCAGCAGGACCGCTCGGCCTGGTCGTTCCTCGTCGAGGTGAGGCCGTTCCGCGAGAGCTGGTGATCCCGGCGTCTCGCACCTCTCGCACGGCGCCCTTCTCGAGATAGCCTTCGAGCAGAGCGGCCACCTCGCCGCGAAAGCGTGCCGAGCGAAGCCACGCCGGGCGGCGCGCGGCCGCGGCGTCCGTGAGGGCGTCGAGACACGTCGCGACGATGAACGCCGCCGACTCGACGTCGCGCGGACGCGCGGCACCGAGGCTCTCGAGCATCCGCGTCGTGCGCTGGGCGCGGAGCCGCGCGATCGCGTGCGCCTCCTCCCTCGGAAGCACCTGGGGGACGAGGTCGCGCAACGCGCGCGACAGCTCCGGGTTCTCGGCGTGAACGTCGAGGTGCCACTCGACCGCCGCGCGAACTCGGAGAGAGAGAGACAGCGAAGCATCGTCGAGCGCCGCCGGACGGATCGCCTCGGCGCGCTTCAGCTCGCGCTCGACCAGGGCTCGTACGATCGACTGCCGGTCCGGGAAGTACTGATAGAGCGAGCCGACGCTGACGCCGGCACGCGCGGCGACACGGTTCGTGGTGAGCCGAGCCTGTACCTCGTCCACCAGAATGCGAGCAGCCGCCTCGACGATCGCCTCGAAGGTCGCACGGGAACGCGCCTGTCGCGGCCGTTTTCGCAGGTAGGTCATCGGTTCTCGAGGAGCGGCGCGGTCTCCCACGAATGCGAGCGCCGCCGCCATCCCAAAGGCAGCGACTTCATGACACGATCTGCTCGGCGCACGAAGCGCGCTGAGAGCGAATCATGAACAGACGTCGTCTCCTCGTCGGCTCGGCCGTCTTCGTCTTGCTCCTGGCGATCACGGCGTCGCGCTGCGATCGCCGCGGGCCCGGCGAAGCGGCCGTCATCGGGCCCGACGAGACGATCGACGGCGGCGTCGTGCGTCGCGACCTTCGCTTTCCCTGCGGCGAATCCACGTGCGCCGGCTGGATGTACCTTCCGGAGGCGGGCAGCGAGCCTCCGCCGGTCGTCGTGATGGGACACGGGTTCGCCGGAACGCGCGACGTCGGGCTTCCCCCGATCGCGGAGCGGCTCGCGCGCGAGGGGCTCGCCGTTTTCGTCTTCGACTACCGGTCGTTCGGTGCGAGCGGCGGCACGCCGCGGCAGCTCGTCGACCCGTGGCAAGAGCTCGACGACTGGCGCGCGGCGATCGCCTTCGTCCGCGCGCGGCCCGAGGTCGACGGCGCGAGGCTCGCTCTCTTCGGAGCCTCGCTCGGCGGCGGCCATGCTCTCACGATCGCGGCGGAGACGCCGGACGTGCGCGCTGTCGTCGCACAAGCACCGATGATCGATACGGGCGTCGAGGGCGAGGCGACGTTCTACGGCGTTCCATGGGTCGTCCGCCTTCTCTTCTCGGCCTGGGCCGACTTCCTGGGCTCCGCGTGGGGACGCGAGCCGCTGACTCTCGCCGCGATCGCACCGGCCGGTGAGTTCGGCATGATCGTCGACGATCATGCGTACGCCGCATTCGAAAAGCTCGTGGGTCCGGAGTCGACCTACCGGAACGTGGCCGCTGCGCGCTCCATCTTCCTTTTCGACGACTACGATCCCGCGTCCCACGTCGACGCGATCAAGGCTCCGGTGCTGGTCGTCGCTTCGCCGAGCGATCGATTCGTGCCGTTCTCGGCCGTCCAGGCCTACGCGGCACGTGCGCCGAACGTCACCGTCGAGACGTTCGAGGGCGACCACTTCGACGTGTACTCCCCGCCCGCTTCGACGAAGGCCGCCGACGTCGCGGCGCGCTTCCTGGCGGACCGGCTCAGCGCTTCGCAGCCGCTCTCTCGATGAGAAGCGCGCGCGTGCGCGCGACCGAAGCCTCCGCGTCGCCGCCGACGGGGAACGGAGCGGCCAGGAAGTCGGTGACGCCCGCTTCCGCCAGCCGATCGAGCTGCTCGCCGACCGCGCGCTCGTCGCCGACGATCGCGACGTCGCCCGGACCCGCGGCACCCTCGCGATCGAGCATCGCCCGGTACGACGGAAGGCTTCCGTAGACCTGGAACGCCTGGCCCGCCTTCTCTCGCGCCGCCTTCGGGTCGTCGCACACGGCGATCGGGAGCCCGCAGACGACGCGCGGCGCCGGACAGCCGGCACGCTCCGCCGCCTCGCGAATCTTCGGTACGGTGTGCGTGCGGATGGTCTTCTCCGCGGTCATCCAGGTGATCGTGCCCGCCGTCTCGCGGCCCGCGAGATCGAGCATCTTCGGTGCGAGCGCGGCGATCAGGAGCGGCGTCTTCCCGGCACCGGTCACGCTCACCTGGAGCTGTACGCGGAACTCCTCTCCCTGATGGGCAACCGGCTCGCCGCGCAGGAGCGGCGCCAGCACCGCGACGTACTCCCGCATGTGCGAGAACGGCTTCGCGTACGAGAGGCCGAGCATCGCCTCGATCACGATCTGGTGCGAGAGCCCGATCCCGAGCGTGAACCGGCCGTCGCACGCCGCGCTCGCGGTCAGGGCCTGCTGTGCCATCGCCATCGGGTGACGCGGGTACGTCGGCACGACCGCGGTACCGAGCTCGATCCGCTTCGTCTCCCGGCCCGCGAGCGCGCACGCGGTGATCGCGTCGACGCCGAAGATGTTCGCGAACCACGCGGTCGCGAATCCGTCCTTCTCGGCCGACTGCACCTGCGAGACGAGGTCGTCGATCGTGGCGGGCCGACCCGCGATCTCTCCGATGCCGATTCCGATGCGCATGGCTTCCTCCTTGCTGCCCCGTACGCTCGCGCACACGCTGTCACAATGCCGCGGGACGTGTACAGCGTGACGATCGACGCTCCCGACCATCGCGCCCCGAAGCCGAAGCCGAAGCGAAGCCTCCTCCGCACCCTCGCGTGGCTCGCCGTCTTCGGATTCGGGCTCTTTGCCCTCGCGATGGGGCTCCTCGTGGTGCGGCTCCTGCGCGGTCCGATCTCGCTCGACTTCCTGACCCCCCGCATCGTCGCCGCCCTCGAGCCGGAGGACGGCTCGTATGACGTGGGAATCGGAGCGACGGAGCTCGTCTGGGCGGGTCGCGCGCGCGGGATCGACCTCACCGTGAAGGAGGTGGCGTTCACCGAGCGCGGCGGCGCGCCCATCGCGTCCCTGCCGGAGATCGCGATCCACGTGAGCCTGCCGGCGCTCCTGGAGGGCACCTTCGCCGCGGCCGGAGTCGATGTGATCTCGCCGGAGATCCGCCTCGTCCGCGAGACGGACGGCAGGGTCGGGCTCGGCCTCGGCCGGAGCACGAGCGCGACCGGCGGAAGCTCGATCCTGGACAGCTTCTCCGGCGGCGAGGACGCCAACGGGAGCGAGTCGCCCGCGTCGGCCTGGCTGCGCCGGGTCGTCGTGCGCGACGGACGGCTCGTTCTGACCGATCGCGAGAGCGGCTTCGACACGAACGCGGTCGACCTGCAAGTGGACGTCGACCGGGACGACGGGTCGCTGACGGTCGATCTCTCCGGCGATCTCGCGCTCGGAGAACGCCGGTTCCCGATCCGCGTGCACGCGGATCGGCCGGAGCCGTCCGCGGCGGTGCAGCTCGCGATCTCGGCTCCCGCGCTCGATCCGTCGACCCTCGTGGAGGCGACGATGCCCCTCGTCGAGGAGGCCGGGCCTCGCGCTTCGTCCGTCGCGGACGCCGTGGCACGCCTGCGCATGCCGCTCGACGTGGACGTTCACCTCGCAGCCGGCGGAGCGACACCGAGCACCGTGCGCATCCGCGCACGCGGCGAGAGCGGCACGCTCGCGATGTCGCCGTACCTGCCGCAGCCCGTCGCGATGCAGGAGCTCGAGCTCGAAGCGTCCCTGGACCTTTCCGTAAATTCGTCCGGGGAAGCCTCCGCGGAGCGCGTCGCCGTCGACCTGACGATCGACCTCGGCGGCCCGGCGCTGAAGGTCGACGGCTCCTGGAAGGGCGACGACGGCGCCGTCGCGGTCGAGACGAGCTTGACGAAGCTTCCCGCGAGCTCGATCCAGGGCTACTGGCCCGCTTCGGCGGCGGCGGAGGCTCGCGCCTGGGTGACGAGCAACATCACCGAAGGCGAGGTGCGCGCGGCCTCGGCGTCCTTGACGGGCACGATGACGCTCGGGGACGAGCCCGGCTTCGCTCTGGAGAAGCTCGATGGACGCGTCGACTTCGTCGGGCTCACGGTCCGCTACGTCGACACGATGCCGCCGGCGCGCGGCGTCTCGGGGGACTCCTCGTTCTCCAGCGAGACCTGGAAGTTCGCCGTCCGCTCCGGAACGGTCGCCGGGCTCGACATCCCGTCGGCGACCGTCGCCATCACCGGTCTCTCGGCGCCGGTGACGCGCATCGCGATCGACGCGCAAGCGCGCGGACCGCTGCGCCAGGCCCTCGAGCTCGTCGACCACGAGCCGCTGCGCTACGCGCGTCGCGCCGGCATCGATCCGTCCGGCGCGACGGGCTCGCTCACCGGCCGCTTGCAGCTCGCATTTCCGCTCGACGGCGCAGAGATCCCGCCGGATCTCGGAGCGGTCGTGCACGCCGACCTCCGCAAGATCGGGCTGACGAAGGCGCTCGGGGATCACGCCGTGACCGACGGCAACCTCCGGCTCGACGTTCGCGCGAGCACCCTCACGCTCTCCGGAAACGCGCGCATCGCGAACGCGCCGTGCAGCGTCCAGTGGAAGGAGGACCTGGTCGCGACGCGCGGATTCACGCGCAACGTCGACGTGCAGGGCGTCGTCGACGCGCAGGAGCGCACCGCCTTCGGCTTCGATCTGCGCCCTTGGCTGACGGGGCCCGTCGGCGTGAAGGCGCGTCTCGAGCAGACACCGAACGGGTTCGGCTCCGCGCGGGTCGAGGTCGATCTCGGACCCGCGGCGATCGCCGCGCCGGAGCTTCGCTGGACGAAGGCGCGCGGAGCACCGGGCGGCGCCTCGGGAACGCTGGCGCTCGCCCACGGAAGCATCGTCGCGCTCGATGCGTTCCGCCTGGAGGCCGCCGGCGCGCACGCGCATGGCCGAGCGACCCTCGCGGACGGCAGCCTCCGCGCGATCGACCTGACGGGCGAGCTGCCCGCCGCGAAGAGCGGCGGCGAGCGGCCCGACTTCACGTTGAAGGTCACGCCCGCGGCGGAGGGCCGTCGTCTCGACTTCACCTCGGAGGATGCGAGCGCGCTCCTGAAGCTGATCCTCCCGGACGCGACGCTCGCGGGCGGTGCGCTCCACTTCACCGGCACCACGTCGGATGCGAAGCGCGGCCTCGATCTCGACGGCAGCTTCACCGTGGAGAAGTTCCGGCTCACCGAGTCCTCCGTGCTCGCCCGGGTCATGACGCTCGCGTCGCTCTCGGGGATCGTGAGCGCGCTCCGCAGCCAGGGAATCGAGTTCGACCGGCTGTCGAGCGACCTCGAGTACCACGGCGACGCGGCGACGTTCGATCAGGCGGTGCTGACGGGTCCGTCGCTGCGACTTCTCTTCGGCGGCACCGTCGATGGAAAGAACGACCGGATCGACATCGACGGGACGCTCGTCCCGCCGCTCTACGGCCTGAACGCGCTTCCGGGAAAGATCCCGGTGATCGGCAAGCTCTTCCGCACCGGCGACGGCGGCTTCGTCGGGATCGACTTCACGGTGCGAGGGGAGATGAAGGACCCGAAGGTCTCGGTGAAGCCGCTCTCGTCGCTGGCGCCGGGGGTGCTGAAGTCGCTGACGGCCAAGCCGGCGACGAAGCCCGCGAAGTGAGCTCCGCGCGTCTCGCCGGCGCGCTTACTTGACCGTGTAACCGCGGCCCTCGAGGCAAGCGGCGTAGGCGCGGTTGTACTTCTCGAGAGCCGCCTGGTTCTGCTGTTGCGCTTGCCCGGCCTGCGCCTTCGCCTCGCGCTGCTCCCGGCGCTTGCGCATCCCTCCCGCCATCGCACCGACGGCCGCGCCCGAAGCCGCGCCCGTGCCCGCATCGCCTGCGATCGCGCCGCCGACCGATCCGGCCGCAGCGCCGCGAGCCGCGCCGCGCACGCGCTGTCCTCGCTGCTGCGCGGGCGTCGCCGCGGGAGCTCCCGCGAGAGCGACCGGATCGACGCCGGTCTGGCCCTTCGCCCAGCCGTAGCACTCGCCCTCGTCCTTCGACTGCTGCTGCGCGCTCTGGCCCTTCGAGGGATAGACGATCGGCTGCGCGCCGGCTTCCGGGAGGGCGAGCGCGAGCAGCACGGGCAGAAGGATCGTCCCGCGGGCGATTCTCGTTCGAGCAGCAGTCATCGTTTCTCTCCCTCTCTCTTTCGGAACGTTCACGGCAGGATCGCGATCGCGCGGAGCGGCGCGCCCGAGCCGCCGCCGATCTTCATCGGCAGCGCGACGATCGTGGCACCCGACTCGGGCAGCGCCTCCAGGTTCGCGAGGTTCTCGAGCCCCGGCTTGTTCGCCCCGTTCACGATCTGGTGGACGATGAAGTCGCGCGACGGACCGTTGTCGAGGCTCGGCGTGTCGACGCCGACCGCGTCGATCGTGCGCTCCTCGACGAGGAACGTCGCCGCTTCCTTCGAGAAGCCGGGGAAGTGGAGGTTCTGCGTGTCCCCGGGCTTCGCCGAGCCGAGCACCTTCGCGTGGTCGGGCCAGCGCTTCGACCAGCCGCTTCGCATCAAGACGAGCGCGCCGTCGGGGATCCGGCCGTTTCGCTTCTCCCACGCTTCGAGGTCCGCGACCGTGACGAGGTAGTCGCGATCCTTCTCCGCCGCCGCGGTCACGTCGATCACGACGGCGGGGCCGATCAGCGATGCGAGCGGCACCTGGTCCGCGCCGAAACGATCCTTCGCGAAGTGGAGCGGCGCGTCGAGGTGGGTGCCGCCGTGCTCCGGAGTCTTGAACTTGTTCGCCGCGTAGTACCAGCCGCCAGGCGTGACGCCGTCCGAGACCTTGTCGAGCTCGAAGCCCTTCTCGGTCGGCCAGTAGACGGTCGTCGCGTCGAAGGTGTGCGTCAGGTCGACGACCTTCGTCTCGTCGATCGCGGAAGCAGCCTCCGCGTCCGCTTCCGCGTGTGCGAGCAAGACGGACGTGGCGAGAGCCACGACCGCGAGGCGCCCTCTCCGCTTCATTCCTTCCACCACGGATAGAACGGCGGCATGTCCTTGCTCGGCTTCATCGAGAACCGCGGCGGGCGCTTCTCGAGGAACGACATCACGCCCTCGCGCACGTCCGCCTGCTGGCCGAGCCAGAAGATGCACTTCGAGTCGACGAGGTGCGCGTCGCGCGGCGTCGGCGCGGCGAGCATCCGCCAGAAGAGCTGGCGCGTGAGGGCGACGGAGACGGCGGAGGTGTTGTCCGCGATCTCGCGCGCGAGCGCGCGCGCCGCCGGCAGCAGCTCGTCGGGCGGGACGATGCGACCGAGAAGTCCTGCCTCGAGCGCTTCCTCGCTCTTCAGGATCCGCCCGGTGTACGCCCACTCGGCCGCCTTCTGCACGCCGACGAGGCGCGGCAGGAACCAGCTCGAAGCCGCTTCCGGCACGATGCCGCGTCGCGCGAACACGAAGCCGATCTTCGAGTCGGGCACGCCGATCCGGAAGTCCATCGGCAGCGTCATCGTGATGCCGACGCCGACCGCGGCGCCGTTGAGCGCGGCGATGAACGGCTTTCGCGATTCGTAGACCTTCAGCGAGACGAGGCCGCCCTCGTCGCGGTGCGTGTCGAGGTTGCGTCCGCTCGACGAGCCGTCGAACGAGCCGCCGCCGCTCGAGAGATCGGCTCCGGCGCAGAAAGCGCGTCCCGCTCCGGTCACGATCACGACGCGGACGGCGTCGTCCTCGTCGGCGCGGCCGAAGGCATCGAGGAGCTCCTTGCACATCCCGACGGTGAACGAGTTGAGCTGCTCGGGACGGTTCAAGGTGACGGTCGCGATGCCGTCCTCGACCTCGTAGCGGATCTGCTCGTAGCTCGGGCTCAAAGCCGCACCGAGACTTCCATCGCGTCGTAGCCGGCCGGTACGGACGCGGAAACGAAGCCGCTCTGCGGGTCGCGCACGCGCTCGAGATACGGCGCGAGCGACGTGCGGAACATCCGCGTGTTGTCCGCGACGACGACGCTTCCCACGCGCAGGTGCGGCAGCAGCATGTCGAAGACGGGAATGTAGAGCTCCTTCCAGCCGTCGAGCAGGAGGACGTCGATGTTCCCGCCCGGATCGCGCAGCGTCTGCAGCGCGTCTCCTTCGCGCAGGTCGATCACGTCGGAGAGGCCGGCCTCCTCCCAGTGCATCCGCGCGCGCGCCGCCTTGCTCGGCTCGAGCTCCGAGCCGATGACGACGCCGCCGCCGTTGTCGCGCACCGCAGCGGCGAGATAGATCGTCGAGACGCCGAACGAGGTGCCGAACTCGACGATGCGCCGCGCGCCGTTCGAGCGCGCGAGCAGGTAGGCGAGACGTCCCTGGTCGGGTCCGAGGCACATGTAGATGTCGCGGGCGCGGTCCGACTCCTCCTGCGAGGTCGGCGTACGTCCGAGGACGCGATCGAGTCCCATCTCCAGCGCGAAGCGCGCGAACGGCAGGATCTGGCCCGAGCCCCAGGCTTCGCCGTGCAGCCGATCGAGCAGGCCTTTGACCCGCGGCTCCGCGAGCGTGTTCGTCGCCGCCATGGCGGCATTCGTCATTGTGCTCATGCTCGATGCCTTAGCGCGAACCGAGGCGATTGCGAATGCAGCGAACGGACGGCGGCGCTTTCGCGCTTGCCAGCGCAAGCGAGCCGGGCTAGCCAGCCGAGGAGACCGATGGTCACGGGCGAGAGCAGCACGCCGGCTGCGCCGCGGCTTCGCCGCTCGCTGTTGTGGGTGCCGGGAGACGACGAGCGCAAGCTCGCGAAGGGCCCGACCGCCGGCGCCGACTCGCTCGTCCTCGATCTGGAGGACGCGGTCGTTCCCGCGCACAAGGTCAAGGCGCGAGAGATCGTGCGCGACTCGCTCCTGCACCTCGACTTCCGTGGCGCGGAGAAGCTCGTGCGGATCAATCCGCTCGAGACCGGTCTCGCCCTCGACGACCTGACGGTGACGATGGCGGGCGGTCCGGACGGGTACATGATCCCGAAGGTGCGGAGCGAGGACGACGTCCGCTTCCTCGACCGCGCGCTCTCGAACCTCGAAGCGATCTCCGGACGCCCGCAGGGCTCGGTGCGCTTGATCCTTCTCGCGACCGAGACGCCCGAGGGCGTCCTCAACATCCGCCGCATCGCGCAGGCAAGCCTCCGCTCCGCGGGGATGATGTGGGCGAGCGAGGACCTGTCGAGCGCGCTCGGCTCGCGGCGAAGCCGGAGGGCGGACGGCTCGCTTCCGGACGTGTTCGCGTTCGCGCGCTCCGCCTGCCTCCTCGCCGCGGCGGCCGCCGGCATGGACCCGCTCGACATGCCCTACTTCGAGTTCCACGACGACGCGGGTCTCGAGCGCGAGGCGCTCGAAGCGGCCGAGCTCGGCTTCACCGGGAAGGGCGCGATCCATCCCGCGCAGGTCGCGATCATCAACCGCGTCTTCATCCCGAGCGAGGAAGAGGTCGCGGAGGCGAACGCGCTCCTCGCCGCGGCGACGGAAGCGTTCGCGCGCGGACAGGCCGCGTTCGTCTACAAGGGAGCGATGGTCGACGCTCCGCACATCAACCGCGCGCGCAAGATCGTCGCGCGCGCCAACGCGGCACGGGAGTCCGGCACATGACGACGGGCGAGGACGCCAAGAACGGCGCAGGCAACGGCGTCGCGACGCACTATCACACGTGTCCGCTCTGCGAGGCGTGCTGCAACCTCGAGATCAAGACGCGCGGCCGCACCGTCGAGTCGGTCCGCGGCGACGACGCGGACGTGTTCAGCCACGGCTTCATCTGCCCGAAGGGCGCTGCGGTCGCGGATCTCGACGCGGACCCGGACCGCCTGCGCACGCCCCTGGTGCGGCGCGACGGCCGGCACGTCGAGGCGAGCTGGGACGAGGCGTTCGCCGAGATCGAGCGGAACCTGCCGGGGATCCTGTCCGAGCACGGGCGAGACTCGGTCGCGGTCTACCTCGGGAATCCGTCCGCGCACCACGTCGGGCTCGGCCTCTACTCGCGCGTCCTCCTGAAGGCGCTCTCGAGCCACAACATCTTCAGCGCGAGCACCGTCGACCAGATGCCGAAACAGGTGGCGGCCGGGCTGATGTTCGGGACGTCTCTCTCGATCCCCGTGCCGGACGTCGATCGCACGGATCATCTCTGGATCCTCGGCGGCAATCCGCTCGTGTCGAACGGGAGCCTGATGACGGCGCCGGACATGCGTGGGCGCCTGCGCACGATCCGCGAGCGCGGCGGCAAGGTCGTCGTCTTCGATCCGCGCCGCACGCGCACCGCGGAGGCGGCGGACGAGCACCACTTCATCCGTCCGGGACGCGACGCCTTCTTCCTCCTCGGTGTGATCCACACGCTCCTGACCGAGAAGCGCGCGGCACCGGGTCGACTCGCCGCGATGACGGACGGGCTCGATCGCCTCGGCAGCCTGGTGCGCGACTTCGCGCCGGAGGTCGTCGCGCCCGCTTGCGGGATCGCCGCGGACGAGATCCGCCGTCTCGCGCGCGACCTCGCGGCGGCGCCGAGCGCGGCCGTGTATGCGCGCATCGGCACCTGCACGCAGGAGTTCGGCACGATCACGAGCTGGCTCGTCGACGTGCTGAACCTGTTGACGGGGAACCTCGACCGCGAGGGCGGAGCGCTGTTCCCGCGCGGCGCGGCGGGCGCCGCGAACACGCTCGGTGCGCCGGGACGCGGACGCGGGCTTCGCGTCGGACGCTTCCAGAGCCGCGTCCGCGGGCTGCCCGAGGCGTGCGGAGAGCTGCCCGTCGCGTGCCTCGCCGAGGAGATCGAGACGCCGGGCGCGGGCCAGATCAAGGCGCTGATCACGATCGCCGGGAACCCCGTGCTCAGCACGCCGAACGGCGCGCGTCTCCGGAAGGCGCTCGAGCAGCTCGAGTTCATGGTGAGCGTCGACATCTACCTGAACGAGACGACGCGCCACGCGAACGTCGTGCTGCCGGGCACGTCGCCGTTCGAGCAATCGCACTACCCGATCGCGTTCACGCAGCTCGCCGTGCGGAACTTCGCGCGCTACTCGCCTGCGATCTTCGACGTCCCCGAGGGCCAGATGCCGGAGTGGCGCACGCTGCTGCGCCTCGCGGGCATCGTGTCCGGCCAGGGCGCCGCTTCGGACGTCGACGGGCTCGACGACTTCGTCTTCGAGCAGCAGCTCCAGAAGGCGCTCTCGAGCGAGCACTCGCCGATCCACGGACGCGAAGCGGACGACATCCGCCGCCAGCTCTCGCGCTGGACGGGGCCGGAGCGTCTCCTCGACCTGAACCTCCGCACGGGTCCGTACGGCGACGCGTTCGGAGCGAATCCCGGCGGGCTCACGCTGGCGACGGTCGCCGCTTCCGAGCACGGCGTCGACCTCGGCGCGCTCGCGCCGCGTCTTCCCGAGGCGCTGCGCACGCCGACGGGACGCATCGACGCCACACCGGAGCTCCTCGTGAAAGACCTCGATCGTGCGCGGGCTCGCCTCGCCGACGACGCTGCCGGTCTCGTCCTCGTCGGGCGCCGCGACCTTCGCTCGAACAACTCGTGGATGCACAACATCCCGTCGCTCGTGTCGGGTCGGCCGCGCTGCACGCTGCACGTCCATCCGAGCGACGCGGCTCGGCTCGGTCTCGCCGACGGCTGCAGCGCACGCGTGACCTCGCGCGCGGGGTCGGTCGACGCGCTCGTCGAGGTGACGGACGGCGTGATGCCGGGCGTCGTGAGCCTGCCGCACGGCTGGGGACACGACGACTCCGGGAGCCGGTTGAGAGTCGCGCGCGAGCACGCGGGCGTCTGCTCGAACCATCTCGCGGACGAGCTCCTGGTCGACGCGAACTCGGGCAACGCGGTGCTGAACGGCATCCCGATCACCGTCGAGCCCGTCGCGGCGAGCGCCTCCGCCGGCTGAGCCGGACAATCGGCGGGACCGCCCGATGGCCGATCGACGAAGGCGCGCGAGAAAGGCGTATTCCATCGCCGAGGTACAGGCGCAGTTCGCTTCGCTCGCACGGAAGGCCGGGGAAGTCGACCGGACGCATGAGCTCGCCGAGACGCTCGAGATTCTCGCAAGCGCCGACGCCAGGAAGGCAATCGCGCTGGATCGAGCGGGTAAGGGTCGGTACTTCGACCTCGACGATCTCGACCTTTGAGGTTCCGCGCGAGGCCACGGGTCGATCTCCGTCGCGCCGCCTCTTTACGTAACTTTACATTCGCGACAAACGCCCGAAACCCGAGCGGGCTAGCGTTCTTCCCCGGTACGCGCCGGAGCGCGTGCAGGACCGTCGAGAGGTACGACGGAGGAAAGGACGAAACGATGAGCACATCGGAGAAGGGTTCGAGCGAGCGAAGCGGAGCGAGCCGCTGGATCCGGGTCGGCGCCGTCGCCGGCCTCGCGGTCGTCGCCCTGTTCGCAGGCGGCGCGCTGCTGCCACTCGGGCAGGCGAGCGCCGGCCTCTTCCGCCACCACGGCCGGCACAGCCCGGAGGAGATCCGCGATCGCGCGACGTTCGCGGTCGAATGGGTCCTGCGAAGCGTCGACGCGACGGACGCGCAGCAAGACCAGGTGCGCGCGATCGTCGAGCGTACCGTGAACGACCTCCTGCCGCTGCGCGAGGGCAACGAGGACATGCGCGAGGCCGCGCTCGCGGCCCTGACCGGCCCCACCGTGAACCGCCAGGCGCTCGAGGAGATCCGCACCGAGAAGGTCGCCGAGTGGACCGACGCCTCGGAGGAGATCGTCGCCTCGCTCGCGGAGATCGCGGAGGTCCTCACGCCCGAGCAGCGCCAGGAGCTGGCTGCGCTCGCCGACCGCTGGCACCATTAGCACCAGCATGAGCGGCCGCCGGGCGGAGATCCTGTTGATCGAGGACGACGCCCGGCTCGCCGCGATGCTCGTGACCTACCTCGGCGAGAACGGCTTCCACGTGACGACGAGCGGCGATGCGGCGGGCGGGCTCGGGCTCGCCCGTCGCTCCCGATTCGGCGCGGTGATCCGCGACGTGATGCTGCCCGACCTCGACGGCTTCGAGGTCTGCCGGCGGCTCCGCGCCGAGTCGGACGTGCCGATCGTGATGCTGACCGCGCGCGGCGACGCGACGGATCGGATCGTCGGCCTCGAGCTCGGCGCCGACGACTATCTCCCGAAGCCGTTCGAGCCGCGCGAGCTCCTCGCACGGCTGCGCGCCGTTCTTCGGCGGAGACGCCCCGCCCCTTCCGGCGGGAGCGCCGACGGCGGCGTGCAAGGAGAGATCCTCCGCTTCGGCCGTCTCGAGATCGACCTCGGCGCGCGCACGGCGAGGCTCGACGGCGCCGCTTGCGAGCTGACGTCGCACCAGTTCGAGCTGCTGCGCATCCTCGCCACGGAGCCGGGACGCGTGCTCTCGCGCGACGTCCTGATGGACCGCCTCCGCGGCGAGGCGCTCGCCCCGTTCGACCGCAGCATCGACGTGCATGTGTCGCGCATCCGCGCCGCGATCGAGGACGATCCGAAGCATCCGAAGCGGATCCTCACGGTGCGCGGCTTCGGCTACGTGTTCGCACGCACGCAGGATTGACGGAGCGATCTCGTGCGACGCCTCTTCCTGCAGATCTACCTCGGCTTCGTCGCGATCGCGCTCGTCCTCCTGATCCTCGGCGGTGCCGCGCAGTGGCTCGAATGGCGACGGCGTCCGCCGCCCGCGGTGCTGACGGGCGTCGTCGAGATGATCGGTACGGAGCTGTCCGAGGGAGGCGACGGAGGCGGTCCCCGAGGAGCCGCGCTGCAGCGAAAGCTCGCCGACCTCGCGCGCCGCCTGCGCGTCGACGCCACCGTGTGGAGCCCGACGGGCGAGAAGCTCGCCGCCGTCGGCCGCACGATCGGCCCGCCCGCGCTCGACGGCGATCCCGAGCAGTGGCTCCATCGGCGAAGGCACTCACCTGGAATTGCCGTACGCCTGCGCGACGGTCGCTGGCTCGGCCTCGCGCTCTCGCGAAGCCGCCACGAGGGGACGCACTGGCCGTTCGGTCTCCTCGCGATCGCGGGCGTGATCGCCCTCGGCGCGTATCCGGTCGCGCGTCGCATCACACGGCGTCTCGAGCGCTTGCGCGCGGGCGTCGAGGAGCTCGGCAGCGGCGATCTCACGGCGCGTGTGCCGATCGAGGGACGAGACGAGGTCGCCGACCTCGCGCGAAGCTTCAATCGCGCCGCGGAGCGCATCGAGTCGCTCGTCGGGACGCAGAGACGCCTTCTCGCGAGCGCCTCGCACGAGCTCCGGACGCCGCTCGCGCGGCTCCGTGTCGCCGTCGAGATCCTCGGCGCGCAACCCGGCGCACGACCGGAGCTCGTGCGCGAGGCCGCCGCGGACATCGCGGAGCTCGACGAGCTGATCGAAGACCTCCTCCTCGCGGCGCGTCTCGAGGGAGCACCCGAGCACCACGCGCACGAGCCGGTCGAGCTCCTCGCGCTCCTCGCCGAGGAAGGCGCACTTCGACGCGATCGTCACGGGCGAGCCCGCGACGACCTTCGGCGATCCGCGCTTGCTGCGACGCCTCGTGCGGAACCTCCTGGAGAACGCGCGCCGCCATGGCGGCGGCACGCCCATCGAAGCGTCCGTGCGCCCGATCGCCGAGGGAGCGGCTCTGCTCGAGGTGTCCGACCGCGGCCCGGGGATTCCGCCGAACGAGCGCGAGCGCGTGTTCGAGGCGTTCTACCGGCGCGCGGGCCACTCGGAGGGACGCGACGGCGGCGTCGGTCTCGGCCTCGCACTCGTGCGCGAGATCGCTCGCCTGCACGGCGGCGAAGCGCGCGTGCGCGACCGTGAAGGCGGCGGGACGCGGATCGAGGTCGAGCTGCGCGCCTCCTGAATCGCTACTTGATCGTCGCCGTCGATGCCGGGTAGGCCTCCACGCCGACGTGAACGACCTGCACCCGGAGCAGATCGGCGAGTTCGACGTCGTGATCGCGATCTACCTCCTCGACTACGCGAGCACGCGCGACGAGCTGCCGGCTTTCGCGACGCCGGATGGCATCCGCTCGAGATCTCCCCGAAGGGGCGGACCGACGACCCCGCGAGCTACTTCGACGACTTCCTCGCGAGCCCGCCGATCGCCGCCAGGGTCGCCACGACCTGAGCCTGGTTTTGGAGTACCCAGTGCACCGCACTAGCCTGCATTTCTCACCAGATCCCTACTGCGGCGGCCGATAGCACCGAATCTTCGCGAGCTTCTCCCTCCGGGCTCCTCGACGTACTGTTCAAGTACGCCTGCGTCGCCCTCCGGTCCGAGG
>VGTG01000020.1 GCA_016874795.1 Deltaproteobacteria bacterium
AGGCTCCATGCCAAGACCATTTAGTGACTACAAATCAACATTACGCAACATCGCCCTCGGGGCAAAACTGCTTGAGAATCAATGCGGATCGGCGCGGAGGGGGGCTGGGAGGCGCGGGAACTTCAGGCTAAACGGGCCGATGGAAAGACGTAGAACCAACCGGAGCGGTCGTCGTAGACGAACGACGCGTCTTTCAGCATGCGGTCTTCGACCGCCAGGATCGGGTTCTGCAACTGCGCCCAATCGATGAAGGGGTTGCCGCGATCGGAATCGCTGCAAGCCACGCCAAGTAGGAGGAGCGACCCGAACGCGACCCGTTGGTGCAAGCTCACGGGCGGAGATCGTACACCTGCGTTTTCGACGCGAGCAAGTGCGACACGCACGCGTAGCTGGCAGCTCATCGAGCAGATGATCGACTCGGCGGAGTAGCTTCTTCGCCGCGCAGCTCGCGCCGCGCCGCTTCGAGATGCTCGCGCGCCGCTGCCGCCTCCGGCGGCAGCCTCTTCCGGAGGAGCTTCGGCGGCCGCTCGGGCCAGCCCGCCGCGTCGAAGAAGCGGCCGTCGCTCTGCAAGCGGAAGCGGCCGTCGGAGAGGAACCATCCCTCGCCGAACTGAACGTACGCCCATTCGCGCCGCTTCGCGGGGTCCTGCCCGCGAAGCGCTCCCGCGAAGCTCCGTCCGTCGGTCGTCGAGGGCTCCGGCGGCGCCGCGCCCGCGAGCTCGAGCAAGGTCGGAAGGAAGTCGGTGAAGTCGACCAGGCTCGAAGCGACGGCGCCCTCGCGCACGGCCGGACCGCGGACGAGGAGCGGAACCACGGCGCCGGATTCGTCGAGATGAAACTTCCCGCCCGGGATCCTTCGGCCGCCGCGCAACACCGCCGTTCTCGAGTCCGTCCCGTTGTCGGACGTGACGAGCAGGAACGTGCGATCGGCGAGGCCGAGCCGCTCGACCTCGGCCCAGAGGCGGCCGACGGTCGCGTCTGCGTAGGCGACCTGCTCGCGGTTGTCGGTGAATCCCTCGGGCTTGCCGCGGAGCCGCGCCTCCTCGGCGGAGCGAGCGGTCGCCGGCGTCGGCACGAACGGCCGATGCGCGAGGATCATCGGGTAATACACGAACCACGGCCGGTCCCGGTTCTGCTCGATGAACTCGAGGACGAAGTCGGTGAACGAGTCGGGTCCGTACACGTCGGGCCGCGCGAGATCGTCGCGGGCCACGCCATTCTCGAGGATGCTCGGCGACCAGTAGCGCCCCTTCGCGCTCGTCTGCCGCCAGAGGCGATAGGTGTCGAAGCCGAGCTCGTGCGGGTGCGAGCGCATCGAATCGAGCGGAGCGAGGTGCCACTTGCCCGCGACAGCCGTGGCGTAGCCGGCCTCGCGCAACGACCGCGCGACGCTCGGCAGCGCCGGGGAGAGCGCGGTCTTCGGCTCCGCTTCGGAGCCGCCGAGCTGCGACCAGCCGCTGCGGAACGGGTACTGTCCGGTGATCAGCTCGGCCCGGCTCGGCACGCACATCGGCGTCGCGAACGCGCGCTCGAAGCGGACGCCGCGCCCGGCGAGCGCGTCGAGATTCGGCGTCTCGTAGTGCTCTCCGCCATAGGAGCGAAGCCCTTCGACGCCGAGATCGTCGATGACGACGAGCAAGAGGTTCGGCTGCGGAGCCGGCGTCGACGTCGTGCACGCAGCCGCCGCGAGGAAGACGGCCGCGAGAAGCGCGAAGGCTCGCAAAGGATGCTCGAATTCCGCTGCGCGCGGGCTCGCAGCGGGAGCAGTCGCCGCCTCGCGAGGCGCGAAGCTCATGCGCCGGCTTAGCAGGATCCTCGGGTTTCGAGGAAGAGGCTCACCACCGCGCGCCCGACTCGGAAGGCCGGACGCGCGGCGGAAAGGCCTCTGGTCTCAGAGTCTGTGAATCAATCCCCTCCCGTCGCCGGAAGGCCGATGCATCCCCGCCTCGACCTTCCGGCTCGGTCCGGGGATTGACTCACAAACTCTCAGCCGCCGTGGTGCGAGTGATCCGACTGCGAGTCCGCGACCGCGGCCGCGTGGTTCATGTGCGAGGTCGCGCAGCCCGAGACGTGCGGCAACGCGGGACCGCTGTAGAGCGACCGTCCGTTCTCGTCGACATCGTAGAGCCCGCCGGCCGCGGACTCGAGGCCCTCCGCACGGCTCACCGCGCTCGGATCGACGTACGCGGCACCGAAGAGGTTGAACATCTCGTTCTCGGTGCTCTCGCCGCCGGTGATGCGGCAGGCGTCGCACCAGCCGTCGCCGGCTCCGGGGGACGTGTCGCACGCGGCGTCGTCACCGACGCCGTTGCACGGCGCGCCGATCTTGCCCTCGTTCACGCAAGCGACCGGCTTGCAGATGCCGAGCTGCTCGCCGTTCCGGATCGGCTCCGGCAAGCGCGAGTAGCGCGTCACGAGCTCCACGTCGGGCGAGCCGTCCTCCTTGACGCCGTTGTTGAAGAGGCCGCAGTAGCGGAGCGTCCGCTCCTTCGGATCGGCCGAGTCGAAGGCGAGCGGCGGATCGTACCGCTGCCGCACCGGGTCGTTGTAGATGAAGCTCTCGTAGACGCGCGTCCCGTCCGGCAGATCGATCGTGAACTCCTTGCCGTGCTTGTGCGTGTGCGACGTCAGCTCGAAGAGCCGCGCGCCCTGCGGCAGCACGTGATCGCCGCAAACGCGCTCCGTCGTGAACGGAGGGGCCTTCGGCGCGAAGATCAGATGCGCGTCGAAGATGCTGTTGACGGTGAAGCGCTGGTCGGTCGCATAGAGGTAGTTGATGCGGCCGTTCATCATCGTGTCCTCGCCGGTCAGATTGAACGCGTGCGAGTTCCAGTAGATGACGCCCTTCGCCGGGAGCTGCGCGAAGACGCCGTCATAGAAGACCTGGTGCGCCTGCGCCTGCTGCGCGCCGCCGACCGGGATCGACGGCCCGTTGCCCGGGCCGAAGCCGATGCACGCGAAGGACGGATCCTGGATCTCGCTGATGCACTGCCCGGAGCCGCAAGAGCCGAGGTCCTTCGGATCGCAAGCGGCGCCGGCTTCGTCGCCGCCCGCGCACGTCCACTGCCCGAAGTCGGGCGCGTTCACGTCGATGCCCTCGGGACGGAAGTTCTCGGTCGGGTAATAGAGGATCAGATGGTGGCTCTGCGGATCCTGCCGCAGGTCGAAGCCCTTGAAGCGGAACCAGCCGCCGCTCGGGTCCATGAACTCGTCGGGAACCTGATCCGTCACGTCGTAGTACGTCGCGAAGCAGATCTCGCGCTCCGTGCCCGCCCGGAGCGGCCACTGCGGAAGCACGAGCTGGAACCCCTCGTTCTCCGCCGGCGGATCGAGCGGCTCGATCGTGATCGGCTTCGGCTCGGGCAGACACGCGTCGAGGAGACCTTCCGTTCCGCCGACCGTGCCGGTCTCGGGAGCGCCCGCGTAGATCCACAAGCGCACCGCCTCGAGCTCTCCTGCGGAGAGCGGCGGAAGACCGTTCGGCATCGGCGCTCCGTTGATCTCGACGGATCCCGGCTCCGTCGCCGCTGCGAGCTTCAGCCAGAGGTAGCTCCGCGTGCGGTCGCCCGGAGTGACGAGCGGCTTCGAGCTTCCGACGGACGGCTTCTCGAAGAGGTTGTCGTAGGCGACCTCCGGCCGGAGATCGAGACCGCCCTGCGCGCTCGAGCCGTGGCAGACGTCCTGCGTGCAACCCTTCTTCTCGAAGATCGCGTCCTGGATCGCCTCGAAGGTGCCTTCGTACGCGGTGCCCGCGTCGCACTCCGCGGGCGGCTCGGGCGGAGGCTCGTTCGGCGCGCCACCGGTGCTGGAGCCGCCGCCACCGCCGCAGGCCCAGAGCCCGGCGCAGCCGATCGCGAGGAGCATTCGCGCGTATCCCGTGGTCCTCATGAGACGATCCTCCACCTTTGGTTCTCCCTCGCGTTTGCGGCTCCCGTAAAGGCAGGTCCAGGCTGCTTCGGCCCTCCGGACGATCCGGCGCGGTGAACGGTCCGGGGCGACGAAGGTCGACGTGCGGCCGGTGCCGTCCCCGGCGCTTCAGAAGGGAAGCCCGCCTGCCGATGCATCCCGAATGGACGACGACCCGCGTCAGACCGCCCTCCGGAACCACACGCCTCCGAAGACTCCGAGCGGAATCTGCGCTTGGCAATCGCGCGCTCGTGAGGGCTGCGTCGCGGCGTCGCTGGTGCTTGCCGGGACGCTCCTCGTCGCTGTCTCGTCGCCAGCGAGCGCAGCGCCCGTGTGCCGCGACGAGGTCTGGGTCTCTCCGAACGGCGACGACGCGGGCCGCGGCGATCGCACGTCTCCCTTCCGAACGCTCGCGCGTGCGCGCGATGCGATTCGCAGCGACGAGCGCCGCGGCCGCTGCGAGCTCCGCGTGATGCTCCTCGGCGGCACGCATCGGCTCGACGAGACGCTCGTGCTCGACGCGCGCGACTCGGGCGCGCGCGGAGCCGACGTCGTCTACCGTGCGGCCCCCGGTGCGACCGTCGTCGTGTCCGGTGGAATCCGCGTCGAGGGCTGGGAGCCGTACGACGCGAATCTCGGCATCCATCGCGCGTGGGTCGGCCCGAGTCGTTCCCGGCAGCTCTACGTGGACGGCCTTCGCGCCGTGCGAGCGCGCTCCGAGCCGTACCCGCCGGAGTGGAGCCGCACCGACCGCGGCTACCGATTCATCGGGCAAGACGTGCCGGTGCCGACGTGGACGACACCGACGGACCTCGAGGCCGTCACGACGACGCAGTGGAAGATGATGCGCTGCCCCGTCGGGTCGGTCGCTGGTCGCGATCTCGTGATGGTCCAGCCGTGCTGGAAGAACGCGAACGTCTTCCCGCCGCCGTGGAACTTCCAGCTCCTCGCCTGGCTCGAGAACGCGTACGAGCTCCTCGACGAGCCGGGCGAGTGGTACCTCGACTCCGCCTCGGGCTGGCTCTACTACATCCCTCGCCGCGGCGAGGACCTCGACGAGGCCGACGTGGAGCTGTCGCTCCTCGAGACGTTGATCGAAGGGCGCGGAGAGCTCGAGAGCCCCATCACGAACCTCCGCTTCGAAGGGCTCACCTTCGCCTACGCGACGTGGCTCGGCCCGAGCGGCCCGAACGGGTACGCCGCCGACCAGAGCGGCTTCCTTCTCGTCGGCGAAGGCCACGAGCCGAACGTGACCGGCCACGACGAGAACGTGACGCGGACACCCGGAAACGTGGCCTTCCGCTTCGCGCGCGAGATCCAGCTCCTCGGCAACCGCTTCGTCCACCTCGGCGGCGTCGGGCTCGACTTCGACACCGGGAGTCAAGACAACACGATCTTCGACAACGTCTTCGAGGACATCTTCCTCGGCCGCGCTCCAGATCGGCGGCGTCGACGAGCGCGACCACCATCCGGACCACGCCGGGCAGGTCACGCGCGACAATCTCGTCTCGAACAACCTCATCCGGAGCGCCGGGCGCGACTACTACGACGCGGCCGGCATCTTCGTCGGGTTCACGACGCGAACGGTGATCGAGCACAACGATATCGGCGACCTCCCGTGGTCGGGCATCGCCATCGGCTGGGGCTGGGGCCTGTACGATCCGGGGAGCTTTCCCGGCATCCCGGGCGCCGTGAGCGGGCAATGGGGCACCTACGACACGCCGACCACGAGCCTCGGAAACGAGATCGTGAACAATCGGATCCAGGACTACGTCCAGGAGCTCTGGGACGGCGGTGCGATCTACAGCAACGGGCAGCAGGGCACGTCGCTCGAGGACGGCGAGCTCATCGCGGGCAACGTCGCTTCCGGCAAGCGTCCCGAAGCGGGCAGCAACACCTTCTACACCGACGGCGGCAGCCGCTACGTCACCCTCTTCGAGAACGTGTCGTACGACAACCCCGTCGGGGTGACGGACCTCGGGCCGTGCGGGTTGCCGAGCTCGTTGGCGCTGTGCTGGGTCCGGCTGCCGTACGGCAGCGACAGCGGCGGCTGCAGGCCGTACGGCGACCTGCACTTCCAATCGAACTACTTTCTCGACCCGATCTTCTACGACTTCGTATGTCCATATCCGCCCTACCCGGTCGACGTGACGCGCACGGACGACCAGGTGATCAGCGGCCCCTGGGACGTGCCGGAGCGGATCCTACGCGAGGCGGGACGTCAGTGGTCCGGGCGGAGGTTCGATCCCCGAGCGCAGCTCGCCGACACCGGGCCTTCCTCGAGCTCGGCCGGCGGCAGGGAGCGCATCTCCGAGCCCGGACGAAAACGGCTCGCCTCGCGGTAGCAGCGGGCTTTTCCTCCCCGGACGATCGAGCCGACCGAAAAGGCCGCTGAGAGGATCCTGTCGACAGGCACGCACCCGGGCGATAGTCACGGAGGCGAGCCCGCGCGTCCGTTTCGACGCGCGACGAAGGAGCCCCTCATGCACGACCTCGTAGTCCGCAACGGCACGGTAGTGGACGGCACCGGAGCGCCCCGGAAGTCCGTGGACGTCGCGATCGACGGCGGCCGGATCTCGGCGGTCGGAGAGGTCTCGGCGCGCGGACGGCGCGAGATCGACGCGAGCGATCTCCTCGTCACTCCCGGCTGGGTCGACGTCCACACGCACTACGACGGCCAGGTCACGTGGGATCCAATCCTCGCGCCGTCGAGCTGGCACGGCGTCACGACGCTCGTCATGGGCAATTGCGGCGTCGGCTTCGCACCGCGTCGTCCCGGCGAGGAGGACTTCCTCATCGAGCTCATGGAGGGCGTCGAGGACATCCCCGGCACGGCGCTCCACGAGGGCATCGACTGGCGCTGGGAGACCTTCCCCGAGTATCTCGACGCGCTCGAGCGGATGCCGCGCGTCCTCGACGTCGCGGCGCAGGTGCCGCACTGCGCGATCCGCGCCTACGTGCTGCGCGAGCGCGCACACGACGTGGAGCTCAGCGAAGCGGAGATCGCCGAGATGTCCCGCTTGACGCGCGAGGCGCTCGCCGCGGGTGCGATCGGGTTCTCGACGTCGCGGACCTTCCTGCATCGCTCGAAGCACGGCCTCGTTCCGGGAACCCACTCGACGCCCGAGGAGCTGCTCGGCATCGGCCGCGCGCTCGGCGAAGCGGGGCACGGCGTCTTCGAGATGGTCGCGGATCTCCAGGGCCAGGAGCCGGACCTCTCGTGGATGAAGGAGTTCTGCGAGACGACCGGCCGCGTCCTCACGTTCGCGATCGCGCAGACCGCGCTCCAGCCGCACGCCTGGCGGGAAACGCTCGCCCAGGTCGAGAAGCTCGCCGCGCGAGGGATGAAGATCGTTCCGCAGGTGCCGTCGCGCCCGACGGGAATGCTGTTCGGCCTGCAGAGCTCGTTCCATCCGTTCTTCTTCCATCCGACGTATGCCCGCGAGCTGGCTTCGCTTCCGCTTGCGGAGCGCGTCGCGCGCCTGCGCGAGTCGTCGGTCCGCGCGAAGATCCTTTCCGAGCAGCTGCAACACGAGAACCCGATGGTGCGCGTCATCGCGTCCAACTGGGCGCAGATGTTCCCGCTCGGCGATCCGCCCGACTACGAGCCGACGCCGGACCAGAGCCTCGCCGCGATCGCGTCCCGCGAGGGCCGCCGGCCCGAGGAGGTCGCCTACGATCTCCTCCTCGAGGGCGAGGGAAAGCGTTTCCTGTTCGCGCCGCTCGCGAACTACGTCGACTGCAACTTCGACGCGTTGCGCGAGATGATGATGCACCCGAACACCGTGCAGGGGCTCTCGGACGGCGGTGCGCACTGCGGCCTCATCTGCGACGCGAGCATGCCGACGTTCCTCCTGACACACTGGGTCCGCGACCGGACGCGCGGAGAGCGCATTCCGCTCGAGCAGGCCGTGCGCCTCCAGACGGGCAACACGGCAGCGGTCTACGGCTTCGCGGATCGAGGCACCCTGCAGGTCGGCAAGAAGGCCGACGTCAACCTGATCGACTTCGATCGGCTCCACCTGCACGCGCCGGAGATGGTCTTCGATCTGCCGGCCCAGGGGCGCCGCCTGATCCAACGCGTCGACGGGTACCGCGCGACGATCGTCGCCGGCGAGGTCACCTTCGAGGACGGTGAGGCCACGGGCGCGCTGCCCGGGAAGCTGGTCCGCGCCTCGTAGCGCCGACTCTCACCCGCCCGGTCCCCGCAGATCGTCTCATCCCGCGGGAGAGCTGCGTCCGGCCAAGGCCGGCGTGCGCCCGTCCGGGCGTGGCCCGAGCCCCGTCGTACAAATTTTGGTCAGACCGGCTGCGGGCCCGTTAGGCGAACGGAAGTAAGGGGTCACCCGCACCTCCGCCCCGATCACTCGCGGATCGGCCCGTTGCGTCGTCCTCGATTGACAGGGGTTTCGACGAATCCCTGCGGCCCAACGACAAGCTTCGCGCATGGGGCAAACCCCTACCCTCCGCGATCGAGCGCATTCGCGAAGCGTAGGCGATCACGCATTTCCCTAATGACACTTTTCATTGACGCCCCGACGAAGTCTTGATTGAGACAAGCCTCCTTCACGCACCACGTCTCCAGACTGCACCACTTCGATAGCCGGCACCTTCACGGGCCGGTCACGCACGGCACCAGGCGACCTCTCGCAACGAGGGGCCGCTCCGTTCCCATTCCAGAGACCTTCGGTTCCGCTTGCGCACGCACCGTAGCGCTGAGGTGCAGCGCACCCATTGCGCCCGCAGCGCGACGCACGACGACGAAGTCCGCGACATCGACCGGAAAGGAGGAGCGAAGCCCGCCCGACTGCGCACCACACTGCCGCTTCAGCCCAACCAGACGATCGTCAATCCAGACGACAATCGATTGCTTAGGAGAGGGGAACAATGAATCGAAAGATGATCGCTCAATTGAGCCTATCGGCGATCATCAGCTTCGCGTGGATCGGTCTCGACGCCGGCAATTCGACCGCCTGCGAACCGACGGGCGGACCGAAGTTCGGCCCGGGAGAATGCATCGACTCGACCTTCGGATGGACCGGCCCTTGCCGTGAGTACATCGATGGCGTCCCCGAGGCGCTCGCGCGATTCAACGTCGAGCGCGGCAAAGGGGCCGACCGTAGCCGGATCATCGACTACATCGAGTTCAAGCTGTTCGTGATTCCGACGATGGGGATGCCGTACGAGAAGAGCATCGTCCTCAAGCGCTCGAACGCGTCCTGCACGACGGCAGCCGCCAACTTGTGCATGGAAGACTGGCTCGTGAAGGGCAAGGGCAACGACCCGACCGTCCGAGCGACGTCTCTCGACGGCATCAACGCCAAGCTGACCGACAAGACCGGTGCTGAGTTCTGGCTGTATTACACGTGGATGTGCCCGAACATTCCGTTGATTGCGAAGGATGGTGATCAGGTGATGCTGGAGATCTACTATGCGACGGTCGATCCGGGCGGAGCTCCTGCGTCGTGCCGGTATCTCGAGGGACGGCAGCCCGACATCTTCCAGATCGTGCCGCCGGATCTGATGATCTGTCCGTGACACGCGGGCGGAGCGACTGACCTCCGCTGCGGCGGGCTGCGGGCGGGCCGGAGCACGACTCCGGCTCGCCCGCCTCGATCAACGGCCCGCGAGCAGAAACTTCCCGTTTCCCGCCGCCACCGGGCGGTCGCGCTGCTCCTGCCAGGCGACGACGTGGACGTGGGCGATCCGGCGGCCGAGCTTGAAGATGTCGGCGCGAGCCCGGGTCGTTCGCGGCCCGGCGGAGCGAAGGTAGTCGATGCTGAAATTGATCGGCTTCGGAACGTCCTGGATGCCGTCCGCGTCCATCAAGCGCAGGATCGCCGTCAGCTCCAGGAAGGCACCGAGCACGCCGCCGTGAATTGCAGGAAGGCGCGCGTTGCCGACGATATCGTCGCGAAACCGCAGCAGGCACTCGAAGCCTTCCTCCCCGGGCTCGATCTCGACGCCGAGGAGCCGCGCGTAGGGTATCGCGTCGACGAGGCGGCTCACGACTTGGCGGCCTCGTCGGCGATCAATCGGCCGAAGGGCGCTCCGCCCTGGTTCGCTCCGACCATGAACGTGCCGAGGCAGCCCGCGAAGGGATCGTCCGGGCTCCGCTCCCACGCCGTCGCGCGGACGAAGGCGACGTTGCGCGTGAGCTTGTAGCATTCCGAGCGCGCGAAGAGGTCGCAGCCCGGTTCGGCCGCACGGAGGTAGTCGACGCGAAGATCGATCGTCGCGACCGCGGCGAGCTCCTCCATCGCGCAAGCGACCGCGAGCCCCGAAGCCTGGTCGATCAGCGTCGTGATGACGCCGCCGAAGACGACGCGGCGTACCGGATCGCCGATCAGCTCGTCGTGGTAGGGCAGCGTCAGGACCGCCATGCCCGGACCGGTCTCCACGACGCGCATGCGGAGCCGCCGCGCGTGCGGCGTGTACTGCGTCATGTCCGCCCGGCCCGGACCGAAGAAGGGCTGCAGCGCGTATCGGCGTTCCTCGGGCATGCGGCTCTCGAGGAGCTTCGAGTCCGCGGGCGAGCGAGTCAAGGCGGCGACTCCGAGGTCACTCTGGGAGAACGGCGCGCCGCTTGATAGCGTCCGAGCCCCGCGGCCCGCCGGGGCCTCGGGCATCGACGCGGCGCGCCGCTCGGAGGACAGCCCATGCGATCTCCTTCTCGAATGTTCGTGACGGCTTCGGCCATTGCTCTCCTCGTCGCCTGCGGTGCCGAGGAGAAGCCGCCCGCACCGGCGAGCGAAAGCGCGAGCGAGAGCTCCGAGCCCGACGCGAACGGCTTCACCGCACCCACGGCCGAGACGGCGCAGTCGAACGCGAAGTTCGGCGAGGGCCTTCTCGACTACGCCGAGCAGACGGACTTCGACGAGGCGAAGCAGGGGCTGATCGCGAGCGATCCAACGGTCCGCATCACCCTCGCGGACGGCGAGGTCTGGAGCCCCGAGCTCTTCTCGTTCGTCCAGGGCGAAGCGCCGGCGAGCGTCAATCCGAGCCTCTGGCGGCAGGCGAAGCTGAACGGCAACCACGGGCTCTTCCAGGTCGCCGAGGGCATCTACCAGGTGCGCGGCTACGACGTCTCGAACATGACGTGGATCCGCGGCAAGACCGGTTGGATCATCGTCGATCCGCTGACCAGCGTGCAGTCCGCGACCGCCGCGGTCGGGCTCGCGCGGAAGCACCTCGGGAACGATCCCGTGACCGCCGTGATCTTCACGCACAGCCACATCGACCACTTCGCGGGCGTCAGCGCGGTCCTTCCCGAAGACCCGATCCCCGTGGTCGCACCGGCCCACTTCGTCGAGGAGGTGACGAGCGAGAACATCTTTGCCGGAACCGCGATGAGCCGGCGCGCGACCTACCAGTTCGGGGCCGGACTCCCGTATGGACCACGAAGCTACGTCGACACCGGTCTCGGCAAGCAGCCGGCAGCGGCGGACATCGCCTTCGCGCTCCCGACCGACTACGTCGACCGAACGCCGCAGGAGATGGAGCTCGACGGCGTCCGGTTCACCTTCCAGCACGTGCCGAACTCCGAGGCACCGGCGGAGCTCGCGTTCTACCTGCCGGATCACAAGGCCTACTGCGGCGCGGAGATCGTCAACCGGACGATGCACAACCTCTACACGCTCCGGGGCGCGAAGGTCCGCGACGCCTACAAGTGGAGCGACTACATCGACGACGCGGTCCGGCTCTTCGGCGGCGACATGCAGATCGTCTTCATGAGCCACACCTGGCCCGCCTTCGGACACGATCGCGCGATCGCGTTCCTGAAGGGTCAGCGCGACACGTACCGCTTCATCCACGATCAGACGCTCCGCCTGGCGAACCAGGGCTTCACGCCGCGCGAGATCTCCGAGCAGCTCGAGCTGCCTCCCGGCCTCGCGAAGAACTTCTCGAACCGCGGCTACTACGGGACGCTCCGGCACAACGCGAAGGCCGTCTATCAGTTCTATTTCGGCTGGTACGACGGCAATCCGGCGAACTTGAATCCATGGCCGCCCGTCGAGCTCGGCAAGCGGTACGTCGAAGCGCTCGGCGGCGCGGCGGCCGTCAAGCAGAAGGCGCAGGCGGCATTCGACGCCGGCGACTACCGCTGGGCCGCGACGCTCCTCGATCACCTCGTCTTCGCCGACGAGACCGACACCGAGGCGCGCGCGCTCCTCGCCCGCACGTACGACCAGCTCGGCTACCAGGCGGAGAGCGGCGTCTGGCGCGCGGTGTACTTGAGCGGAGCGAACGAGCTCCGCCACGGCGTCGTCCCGAGCGGCTTCGACGCCGCGCGCGCGACCGCGATCCTCGACCAGGTCCCGCTGCACCTCTTCTTCTCCGCGATGGCGACGCGCGTGAACGCCGCCGAGGCCGCCGACCAGGAGCCCGTGACGCTCAACTTCGTCTTCACCGACGTGAACGAGACGCACGTGCTCGAGCTCTCGAACGGCGTCCTTCTCCATCGGCGCGCCGAAGCCGATCCAAACGCGGCCGCGACCGTCAACCTGACGCGCGATCTGTTCCTCCGCCTCGGGACGGGCAAGGCCGGCATCCGCGACCTGATCTTCTCGGGCGACTTCGACGTCGACGGGAGCCGCATGGCGGTGCTCTCGTTCTTCTCGCTGATGGAGCCGCTGAACCCGGACTTCCCGATCGTCACGCCCTGAGCTCACGGCCGCGCGGCGACGAAGCCGATCTCCAGGACGCTGCGTCACGCGCGAGGTGGAGACGACGTCGCAGACGGTCGGCCAGGCGAACACGAAGAAGAAGGGCGACAAGAAGGACACGCAGTACGTCCAGACCACGACGACGAACACCGAGGAGATCAAGTCGCTCCGCGGTACTCTGATCAAGTACACGCCCTGACAGCGCCGCGATCCCCTGCTAGCTGCATCCCATGAGATTCGGAATCCAGCTCGGGATCGGATTGGGCGACATCGCGCGGCTCCGCGACCTCGCACAGATGGTCGAGGACCTCGGCTACGACGTGATCTATTTCCCGGATCACCTCGTGCTCGAGGGCCCGGAGCGCCAGCGCGTCGACGCGCCGTCGTTCGACTCGATGGCGATGGCGACGATCGTCGCGACGGCGACGAAGCGCGTCCGCATCGGCCACATGGTGCTCTGCAACCTGTTCCGCCACCCGGCGATGACGGCGCAGAGCCTCGCGACGCTGGATCACCTGTCGAAGGGGCGCGCGCTCGCCGGGCTCGGCACGGGCTGGACCGAAACGGAGTTCCGCATGACCGGCATTCCGTTTCCGCCGATCGGCGAGCGGCTCCGCATGCTCGACGAGTCGCTGACCTGCATCCGCGGTCTGTGGGGCGAGGCGCCCTTCACGCACGCGGGCGAGTTCTTCCGTTTCGAGGCCGCGGACATCCTGCCGCGGAGCGTGCAGAAGCCGCATCCGCCGATCGTCCTCGGCGGCGGCGGCAAGGGCCTCCTCCGCGTCGCCGCGAAGCACGCCGACGTGCTGAACCTGATCGCCGACGTCGGGAAGCAGGGCTACATCTCGATGGAGGGCGCGGCGAAGCTCGGCGACGACGTCTTCCGCGGCAAGATCGACTTCGTGCGCGCCGAGGCAGCGAAGCTCGGGCGCGATCCGAATTCGATCGAGATCAGCAACTTCGCCTTCACGATGGTGATGTCCGACACCGCGGAGGCCTCGAAGGGCGTGCGCGAGGCCGTCGCCTCGTTCGTGAAGACGACTCCCGACGCGGCCGCGCGCGCGCCGATGGCGCTCCTCGGGACGCCCGAGGAGATGATCATGGAGGTCCGCCGCCGCCAGAAGAACTGGGACGTCCGCGAGCTCGTCTTCCAGTTCTCGGACGAGGGCGTCGTCAAGCGGTTCGCGAGAGAGGTGATGCCGGCGCTCCGGACCTGAGCGTCGCCGAGCCACGGACGACCCGCGACGTCGACCTTGCCGTCGCCGTCGAATCCGACCGGGAAGCGGAGCGGCTCGTCCGCGCTCTGCTGGGTCTGCAGTATCGGATTGCGGGCCAGCGCAGGCCGCGTGCCCGTAGAGGACCCCGCTCAGGCTCAGAGCGCTTGCTTCTCGAGCTCCGCAGGCGGGCGACTCTCGCCTCTCTCGCTCTCGCGAGCGGCAAAGCGTTCGAGCAGGACCGAACGCGAGGGCCCGAGGACGACCTTCTCGCGCTCCTCACGCCGCGCGTACACCTCGAGAACGCGCTGCATCACGACCGGGTTCTTCATCAGGTCGCCGGGCGGATCGAGCAGATGGAGCGTCCGGAGAAACGTACGCAGCACGACGAGGTCCTCGCGAAGCGCGGGCAGGAGTCCGTCCTTGATCAGCGAGCGGACGAACGCCTTCGGATTCTGCGAGCCGTCGGGGTTCGTCGTGTGGAACGGATCGTCGCCCCGCTGCTGCGCCTCGGCGACCTCGATCGCGTCCGCGTCCTGCGCGACCTGGAGCAAGTACCACGGAACGATCTCCCGATCGATGCGCGCGTCGTACGCGAGCGCGAGCGTGCGCGGCTCGTCGCCGGTCGCATCGAGGCAATCGGCGAGCGCGAACGCCGCCGTCCACGCGTGCGAGCAACCGCGCCCGACGATCGGATTCGTGTGGATCAGCGAGTCCCCCACCGCCACGAACCCGAGAGCGAGCGGCTCCCCGTCTTCGACGAGCCAGCGCCGCGTGTTGGTCAGGTTCGCCATTCCGTGGACGTCGGAGACCGGCTCGGAGACCTCCGGCGAGGTCCACTCGGCCGCAAGCGGTACGGCGGCGACGGCGGTCTCGAAGCCGAGCGGCTGGCGCAGGAGCCGCCGCATCTCGACGTCGGTCGGCGAAGCCGCGAGCGTGATCGAGAAGACGCGCGAGTCGCCCGCGAAGATCCCGACCTTCAAGTACCCGAGGTCCGCGCCGATGATGCCGCCGTCGAAGGAAGGCGGCTCGACGCCGTCGAGCAGGCGGTAGAACCGCGACGTGTAGAAGATCCCGCAGGGGCTCGAAGCCTCGCGCACCGCTCGCGTCCCGATCTCGGGAAGCCAGCGGTAGAGCTCCGAGCGCCGTCCCGAGGCGTCGACGACGAGGTCGCCCGAGACGAGCTCCGGGGCCGCGTCGCCCTTCGCGTCGACGGCCCACACGCCCTTCACCCAGGGAAGGCCGCTTGCGGGATCGCGCTCCGCGTGGAGACGCTCGACCGCGACGCCGTCGCGAAAGTCGACGAGGCCCGTGTCGAGCACGTGGCGGCGCAGGATCCACTCGAAGGTGATGCGCCGGCACGCGAGAGCGACGATGTCCTCGTCGCCCTCCTCGAGCACGGGATCCGTGAAGAGCTCGCGTGCGCGCTCGGTGAAGCGTAGCTCCCCGGCTCCGCACGCGAGAAGCTTTTCGAGCAGCTCCGGTGCGTGGTCGCGGATCAGATTGCGCAGACGTGCGAGCAGCGCGTGCGAGTGCCGGGTCTGCGGCGCACCGCGACGCTTCCAGCGCGCGAACGCCTCGTCGTGGCTCGCGGGGAGCGGCGTCGCGTCCGCTTCGAGGATCGTCACGCGGTGGCCGCGGCCCGAGAGAGCGAGCGCGACTCCCAGTCCCGCGATCGAACCGCCGATCACGACGACGTGCTTGGAGGACATCTCGCTCACGACTCCGCGTCGCCGCCGCGATTCAAACCCGAGAACGTGAGCTGGAGGAACTGCCGGTTGATCTCCGCGGGCGTCAAGTCGTCCTTGCGGAAGACCTGGCCGCTGACGATCGCGCCCGCGGTCGCGAGGAAGGACGCCGCGGCGAGACGCGCGTCGATTCGATCGCTGAACTCGCCGCGCTCCTGTCCGCGAAGTAGGATCTCGGCGACGAGCCTCGGCAGGGCGTCGTCGCGCGAAGCCGGCGAGAGGGCCTCCGGGCTCGCGAAGAACTCGCCGATCATCGCGGTCATGATCTCGGCCTGCGCGACGAGCTCGACCGACATCCGCTCGACGAGAGCACGGAGCTCGTCGCGCGCCGACCCGCGCGGCTCGCGGAGCGAAGCGCCGAACTCCTCCGCGACGCGACGGTTGAACTCGTGGAGCAGCGCGGCCTTGCTCGGGAAGTGGAAGAAGAAGGTGCCGCGGCCGACGTCCGCCTCGCGGCAGATGTCGGCGATGGTCACGGAGGCGAAGCCCGAGCGCGCGAAGAGGCTCATCGCGGCCTCGTAGATCTCCCTCCGGGTCCGCTCCTTCTTCCGGTCGCGACGGGAAGTCGCCGTCGCCGCTTCGACTTCGAGCATCGTGCGAGCTTACTCCGAGATTGGATTTGTGTCCAATCTCGGAATCGAGTAACTCAGGCTGGGCTCGGAAGATTCTCGGGAACTCGCATGAACGACTCGACGATCCGCCATCGCCAGCTCCAGGTCGGCGACCTTTCGATGCACGTCGCCGAGGCCGGCGAAGGCCCGCTGGTGCTCCTCTGCCACGGCTTTCCGGAGTGCTGGTACTCGTGGCGGCATCAGCTCGTGGCGCTCGCGGCGGCCGGCTACCACGCCGTCGCACCGGACATGCGCGGCTACGGGAAGAGCGACGCGCCGGCGGCGGTCGAGTCGTACACGATGATGCACCTCGTCGGGGACATGACCGGCCTTCTCGCGGCGCTCGGCGAGTCGCAGGCGGTCATCGTCGGACACGACTGGGGCTCGCTCGTCGCGTGGAGCGCGGCTCTCCTCCGCCCGGATCGCTTCCGCGCCGTCGTCGGCATGAGCGTTCCGTTCCTACCTCGCCTGCCCGTCCGGCCGACGACGATGATGAAGGCGCTCGCCGGCGACCGCTTTCTCTACATCCTCTACTTCCAGGAGCCGGGGACAGCGGAGGCCGAGCTCGATCCGCGCGCCCGCGAGATGATGCGCGGCATGCTCTTCACCGCCTCCGGCTCGATCGACGCGAGCCACTACAAGAAGGCCGCGAACCTCCCGAAGACCGCGAAGTTCCTCGACGCGATGGCGCAGCCCGACCGGCTTCCCGCGTGGCTCCGCGAGGAAGACCTCGAGGTCTACGTCGCGGAGTTCGAGCGCACCGGCTTTCGCGGCGGCCTCAACTGGTATCGCAACTTCGATCGCAACTGGGAGCTGCTCGCGCCGTTCGCCGACCTCCGCATCCGCGTGCCGGCTCTCTTCGTCGGAGGACTCCGCGACGCCGTCGTGACGGGCCCCGAGCTCGCCGGCGAAAGTCCGACCGTGCAGATGCTCGGCGCCTTCTGCGACGACCTGAGAGGCAAGGTCCTGCTCGAGGGCATCGGCCACTGGAACCAGCAGGAAGCGCCGGAGCAGACGAACGCGGCGTTGCTCGAGTTCCTCGGCGGACTGGACCGGAAAGGCTGAGCGATGGAGCTCTCGTCGCGACGCGACGAGGCGCCGGTCCGCGACATGCCGGGAGCGGGCATGCGGTACGTCCGGAGCGCGAGCGGCGTGGACACGGTGATCGTCAATGGCGAGCTCGCCTGGTCGGCGGAGGCGGGCTACACCGAAACGCGCCCGGGAGTGATCGCGACGGTCCGCTGATGCGCTGGCGGAGCTCCGGCGACCCGCCTACAGTGCGCCGCGTGGTGGTGGCGCGGGAGTTCGATCGGAAGTTCGGCGAGGATCTGCTGCGAAGCCTTCCGGCATCGCCCGCCGTCTACCTCTTCCGCGACGAGAAGGGGAAGGTCCTCTACGTCGGGAAGGCGAAGGACGTTCGCCGGCGTCTCTCCGGCTACCGGAACGCTTCTCGCCGCAAGGCGCATCGGAAGATGCGCACGCTCGTCAAGAAGGCGAGCTCGGTCGAGGTCCGCGTGCAGGAGACGGAGCGCGCGGCGCTCCTCGAAGAGAACGCGCTGATTCGCGAGCTGCGTCCGCGGTACAACGTCGACGGCAGCTACAGCTTCCTCTATCCCTCGATCGGCGTCGGCGAGCGCGCGGGACAAGTGCTGCTCTGCTTCACCACGCGCGTCGAGAGCTGGGACGGTCTCGGGTTTCGCTGGTACGGAAGCTTTCGCTCCCGTCTCCGCGCGAAGGACGCCTTCGACGCGCTGATCGATCTCGTCACGCGCCTCGGCCACCGCGAGCCGCGCACCCGGATGCCGGAGCTGCCGCGAGCGCGCGGCGCGCGCGTCGTCGGCGTGCGGCGGCTCGAGCCGGGCCACGTCTCCTCGCTGCACCGCTTCCTCGGCGGTGAGTCGCGAGACGCGCTCCGCGAGATCTCCCTCGCCCTCCTCGAGAAGCCCGCCGCCCGCCGCGACGCCAGCGAGGTCCAGGAAGCCCTCGAGCGCCTCGCCGCCTTCTACGAGACCGACCTCGCGAAGCTCCGGAGTGCGCTCGGGCAGCTCGGACGCGAGATCGCGTTCGTCCCGCAGCAGGAGCGCGACGCCCTCTTCATCGAGACCCGCCCGCTCTGAGCCTGCGCGCCCGCTTCAGATTGCCGCGAGGCGCGCGCGTTCCACGTCCGCGCCGAAGGTCTTCGCGGCGAGGAAAAAGTGCAGGCCCGCCCAGACGAGCACGAGCGAGCCGGCGAGCAGCGCGTAGCCGATCGAAGCGGCCCCATACTCCGGTGCGAGCGCGTCGCTCAGCGCTCCGGTGGCGGCGGGACCAACGCCGAGACCGACGATGTTGGTCGCGAAGAGCAACACCGCGGAAGCAGTCGCGCGCATCCGGAGCGGCGCGAGGAACTGCACGGCTGCGAACGTCGGCGCCTGGCACATCATGCCGACGAACATCGAGGCGGCGAGCGCCGCGAGGGCGACCGCCTGGTCCGTCGTCGTGAAGATGACGAACGCGAACGGGAGGCCCGAAGCGATCGTGATCGCCGGCAGCCACAAGCGGCTCCGGATCTCGCGAAGCGCCCACGCGTCGCCGAGGACGCCTCCGAGGTAGTTGCCGACGGCGCCGACCACGCCGACGACGAGCGCGAGCCACGCCCCGGCCTCGGCGGTGCCCATCCCGTGCGCCCGGATCAGGAATGCAGGTGCCCAGGTCAAGACGGAGTACGCGCTGAACGCATTGAGCGCGGCGCCCGCCGCGACGTGGCGAAAGGACGGCGTCTCCCAGAGGTAGCGCATCGCCTCGGTGAGCGAAGGTGCCGGCCCGCCCGAGGCCTCGAGGCCTTCGGAGAGGCCCCGCGGCGGCTCGCGCAGCGTCCACACGACGACGAGCGACAGCGCGAGCCCCGGCGCTCCGGCAATGAGGAACGCCATCCGCCAGCCGACCGTCTCGTCGAGCCAGCCGCCGACGAGAAAGCCGAGCAGCAAGCCGAACGGCACGCCGAGGGCGAACACCGCGAGCGCGGTCGCGCGCCGCTCGGGCGGGAAGTAGTCGGAGATCAGGGAATGCGCGGGCGGGCTCCCGCCGGCCTCGCCGATGCCGACGCCGATCCGGTAGAGGAACAGCGACTCGAACCGCGCCGCGGTGCCGCAGAGCACGGTCATCGCGCTCCACAGGGCGAGGCAGACTGCGATCACTCCCTTTCGCGAGACGCGGTCGGCGAGCCGCGCGATCGGGATGCCGAGCGTCGCGTAGAAGAGGCCGAAGGCCGTGCCGGACAGGAGACCGAGCTGGACGTCGGTCAGCTGCAGATCTCGCTTGATCGACTGGAGAAGGATCGCGAGGATCTGGCGATCGAAGAAGTTGACGACGTAGACCGCGCAGAGGATCCCGAGCGCCCAGCGCAGATACGTCGCGTCGTAGACGGGATCCGCCGCTTCGGATCCCGTGGACCGCGCGAGGTCGTTCGAGGCCTTCACTCCTTCGAGAAGAGCGCGTTCCCGAGGAGAAGCACGACGCCGACGCTGATGAAGGAGTCCGCGACGTTGAACGCCGGCCAGTGCCAGTCGTCCCAGTAGACGTCGAGGAAGTCGATCACCTCGCCGTACGCGAGACGGTCGATCAGGTTGCCGACCGCGCCGCCGAGCACGAACGCGCACGCGAGGAGGACGGTGCGCTGCGTACGCGGCGTCTGGTGCACGAAGTAGAGGATCGCGCCGCCTGCCACGATCGCCACGACGACGAAGAAGGGGATCCGGATCGCCTCCGGCAGGTCCGCGAGCATGCTGAACGCGGCGCCCGTGTTCCGCACGTAGGTCAGGTCGAACCAGCCGTCGAAGATCGGGATCGACTGGTGCAGCCGCATGTCCGCCGCGACCCAGAGCTTCGTGACCTGGTCCAGGATGACGATCAGGATCGCGATCACGGCGACGAAGACGTACTTCGCTCCCTCGCCGCCCGAGGAAACCGATCCCTCGGCGGCCTGCGCATCGCGCGAAGCCCCGCGCGCGGCCGGGTTCGTCGTCGACCTCGTCGCGCCGTCGCTCACGACTGCGCCTCGAAGCCGGATTGCCGCAGCACGCCGGCGCAGCGCCCGCACGCGCCGGGGTACGACGGATCGACGCCGACGTCCTCGCGATAGATCCAGCAGCGCTCGCACTTCTCGCCGCTCGCGCGGTCGACGCCGACGCGAAGTCCCGGGAGGACGGTGCTCTCGACGTGTCCGTTTCCGTCGAGCGAGACCTGCGAGACGATGAAGAGCTCCGGCAGCGCGGACAGCGTCTCCTCGAGAAGCCGGGCCGTGTCGCCTTCCGCACCGAGAGAGATGCGAGCCTCGAGCGACTGCTTGATCCGCCCTTGCTTGCGCTCCTCCTCGATCGCCTTCGTCACGGCCGAGCGCACCTCCAGCAGCTCGTCGAAGCGTGCCGCGAGCGACTCGTCGATCCAGCCGCTCTCCGGCTTCGGGAACGGCTCGAGCAGCACGCTCTCGGGATCGCCGGCGCGCCGCGGAATCGCGGCCCAGACGTCCTCGGCGAGGAACGTCAGGATCGGCGCCATCATCCCGGCGAGGCCGCGCACGATCTCCCACATCACGGTCTGCGCGGCGCGGCGCCCCGGATCGTCGGCGAATCCGCAGTAGCAGCGATCCTTCGCGACGTCGAGGTAGACCGCGGAGAGGTCGACCGCGCAGTAGTTGTTCAGGAGGTGGTAGACGGCGTGGAACTCGTACGCGTCGTACGCCTCGCGCGCGCGCGTCTCGACGCGCGCCAGACGATCGAGCGCCCAGCGATCGAGCGCCGGCAGGTCCGCATGAACGACGGCGTGCTTCGCCGGATCGAAGTCGCCGAGATTGCCGAGGAGGAACCGCGCGGTGTTGCGCATCCGCCGATACGCCTCGACGCAGTGCGAGAGGATCTCCTTCGAGATGCGCACGTCGCCGCGGTAGTCCTCGGCGGCGGCCCAGAGACGCAGCACGTCCGCGCCGAGGTCTTTCAGGAGCGTCTCCGGCGCGATCACGTTGCCGAGCGACTTCGACATCTTCCGGCCCTGCCCGTCGAGCACGAAGCCGTGCGTCAAGCAGGAAACGAACGGCGAGACGCCGCGCGTCGCGACCGACGTGAGAAGCGAGGTCTGGAACCAGCCGCGGTGCTGGTCCGAGCCTTCCGAGTAGAGGTCCGCGGGCGCGCGCAGGTCCGCGCGCGCCTCCATCACCGCGGCGTGGCTGACGCCCGAGTCGAACCAGACGTCGAGGATGTCCGTCTCCTTTCGGAACGAGGAGCCGCCGCACGAGCAGCGGTATCCCTCCGGCAGGAGCTCCGCGGCGGAACGCGCGAACCACGCGTCCGAGCCCTCGCGCTCGACGATCGCCGCGACGTGCTCCGTCAAGTCGGAATCCAGGTGCGCCTCGCCGCAGCCCTCGCAGAAGAACGCGGTGATCGGCACGCCCCAGACGCGCTGGCGCGAGATGCACCAGTCCGGCCGCTTCTCGACCATGCCGCGGATCCGCTCGCGTCCCCACGCCGGGATCCAGACGACGCCGTCGATCGCCTCGAGCGCCTTCTCGCGGAGCGAGCTCGCTTCCATCGAGACGAACCACTGCTCGGTCGCGCGGAAGAGGAGCGGGTTCTTGCAGCGCCAGCAGTGCGGATAGCTGTGCTCGAGCGTCGATCGCGCGAGGAGAGCGCCGGCGCCCTCGAGGATCGAGATCACCTCGCCGTCCGCGTCGAAGACGCGCTTCCCCGTGAGCTCCGGGACCTCCGCGGTGAAGCGGCCCGAGCCGTCGACGGGCGAGTAGACGTCGAGCCCGTAGCGGAGGCCGATCTCGTGATCTTCCTGCCCGTGGCCCGGCGCGGTGTGCACGACGCCGGTTCCGGTCTCGAGGGTCACGTGCTCGCCGAGGACGACGGGAACCTTCCGGTCGATCCACGGATGCCGGAACAGCGCGCCCTCGAGGCGCTGCGCCGAAAAGCGGATCCGCGGCGCGCGAGCGCGCTCCGAGAGGCCGGTCGCTGCGAGAAGCGCCTCGACGCGACCCGCGGCGACGATCAGCACGTCCTCGCCGATCGAGAGGCCGACGTACTCGAGCTCCGGATGGAGCGAGAGCGCCAGGTTCGCGGGCAGCGTCCACGGAGTCGTGGTCCAGGCGACCATCGCGACGTGTGCGGGATCATGGCCCGCGAGCGCGTCGGCCCCCTCGTCCGCCGCCGCGGCCACGCGCGCGAGGTCCGCGACCGGGAAGCGGACGTAGATGCTCTGCGAGCGCTTCTCCTCGTACTCGACCTCGGCCTCGGCCAGCGCGGTCGCGCAGGAAGCGCACCAGTACACCGGCTTCTTCTTCCGGTAGAGCGCTCCGCCGCTCGCGAGGCGGCCGAGCTCCCGGATCTCCTGCGCTTCGTATCGGGGATCGAGCGTCAGGTACGGATTCTCCCAGTCGCCGACGACGCCGAGCCGCCGGACCTCCGCGCGCTGGATGTCGACGAACCGGCGCGCGTACGCGTCGCAGAGCCGTCGTACCTCGACCGTCGACATCGCGGCCTTCTTCTGGCGGCCGACTTCCTTCTCGACCTCGAGCTCGATCGGAAGGCCGTGGCAGTCCCAGCCCGGGATGTAGGGCGCGCGGAAGCCGGCGACGTGCTTGTACTTGACGACGACGTCCTTCAGAACGCGGTCGAGGACGTGTCCGATGTGGGCGTGCCCGTTCGCGTACGGCGGCCCGTCGTGCAGCACGAAGAGCGGTGCTTCGCGCCGCGCCTCGAGCATGCGGTGGTACAGGTCCATCCCGTCCCAGCGCGCAAGCTGCTCCGGCTCGCGCGTGGTGGCGTTCGCCCGCATGGGAAAGCTCGTGCTCGGCAGGTTGAGCGACGCCCGGTAGTCCATTGGGAGCGGGTACCAACCCGAAAACGCAGTTTCAAATTGACGCGTGCGCGCTTGGACACGCGGACACGCGCCGTGCGCCCGCGCAGAGCGCGACTCGGATCAGGAAGGGCCGGGCTCGACGTCGACGGGAACCCGCCACTCGTCGCGCAGCCAGTCGAGGAAGTCGCCGTTCCGGAGCATCTCCGGATCGGACAGCGCGGTCTCGAGGACGACGCCGTAGATCAGCTCGCGCGCTTCCTGGCGGTCGATCGTGCCGAGATGCTCCTTCAGCCCCTCGTCGTCCTCGAAGCGCTCGTCCGCTTCCTCGACGAGGTTGCGGTAGCGCTTGCGGCCGAGCGCCGCGGCGACGTCGGCGATCTCCTCGATCTCCTCGTCGGTCACGTCGCGATTGGACGTGACGACGTACTCGATCAAAGCGACGAGAGCGAGCTGTTCATCGTGCGTGAGGTCGCGGAGCTCCAAGTCGTTCCCCTCTCGAGATCGCCCGCGCCGCTCAGCGACGCTCGATCCTCCGCTCGCGCGGCACGCGCCGCTCCACGCGAGCGGGCTTCCATTCGTTCAGGTCCAGCGACCACAAGCGGCGAACGCCGAAGAAGTAGCAGCACTGCTCGCTGTCGAGGTCGTTGTTGAACGTGCGCTGCAGCCCGTCTTCCCAGAGGAGTCGTACCAGGCAGGTTCCGCCGGGCACGATCGACGTGCGCTCCTCGACGACGGCGCCTTCGCCCCACTCCTCGTGGTGCAGATGCGTCACGCGGTCACCGAGCCGCAAGTAGATCCGCTTGTCCTTGGTCCCATACTCCATCGGGCGCTCCAACGGTGGTAGCGCAGTCCTTCCGATCTAGGAAGAGTTGACAAAGCGACGGCGAGCGGACTCTACACCGCGCTGCCGCCGTCCGGAGCGACCTCGATCCGGCCCTCGCGCACTACGACGGGGACGATGGGACGGCCGCCGGTGAGCTTCAAGAGCTCGTTCATCGCCTGCGGAGCGCGCGTGAGGTTGACCTCGTCGATCGTGTCACCGGCGGCGCGAAGCCGCTCGCGCAAGCGATCGCAGTGCTCGCATCCGTCCCGCGTATACAGGGTCGCACGCGGCATGCGGCTCGGACCCTCAGCCTCCTTCGGAGGACGCAGCCGCGCGTGCGCGCGCGGGCGGGGTCGCAGGCGTGGAAGGCGCCTCGACGACCCGTCGCGGCGCGGGAGCGCCTTCCGCGATACGCTCGCGACGCCGGCGGCGCCAAGCGCCTCGGACGTGCAGCCAGGCGTTCGAGCAAAGGAGGTAGGCGAAGACGAACGGCGTCAGCACGGCTCCGGCGCCGTGCGCGCCGACGCCGAAGTGACGCGCGAGATCGCCGACGCGGAAGACGTTGATCGGGAAGTGATCCAGGCTGTCGTTGAACGCGACGATGCTCCGCCCGCGCAGCAGGAACGGCAGGGTGCGGAGCCCCTGCGCTCCGCCGCGCGAGAGCTGCATCACGATCACGTCGAACGACCTCTGCCTGAGGCCGCGAACGATCGCAGCGCGCTCCTCCCAGCGCACGACGGTCACCTCGTCCGCGCGAAGAGCCGTGGCGAGCGCCGCGTCCTCGCCGCGCAGGAGCACCGTGACGCGCGCGCCGGGAAAGAGATCCGCGAGCCGCTTGAGGACGCCCGACACGAGCCGCGTCGCACCCGTGTGCACGACGACGATGCTCCCCGTGGGGCCGTATCGCAGGCGGCGAAGGTACGCGAGCGGGCTAGGCATCGTGGTGCTCCGGAGTGCCGGTGCCGTTCCAACCATACGCGTCGAAGAGGCGCTTCGCGATGGCCGGCCAGTCATATCTCTCCTCTGCGAAGCGACGCGCGCGCGCGACGAGAGCACGCCGCCGCGAAGCGTCGCGCAGGAGCGAGGCGACCGCCTCCGCGAACGCTTCGGGCTCGTCCGCGATCGCGATCTCGCCGCCCGCGGCGCCGAGTCCCTCTGCTCCCACGGACGTGGAGACGACGGGACAGCCGCTCGCCATCGCTTCGAGGATCTTGAGCCGCGTCCCCGAGCCGCGCCGGATCGGCGCGATGAAGACGGTCGCGCGGCGGTAGTGCGAGGCCGTCTCCGGCACCATGCCGGCGACCTCGATGCCGGGATCGCGTGCGGCGAGATCCGTGATCGTCGGCGGCGGGTACGCGCCGACGACGCGGAAGCGCGCCTCCGGAACGCGAGCGCGGATCTTCGGCAGGATCTCGTCGACGAAGTAGAGGACCGCCTCGACGTTCGGCTCGTGGCGGAAGAAGCCGACGAAGAGGATCGTCGCGGGCTCCGCCTCGTCCGGCGCGTACGGGAAGTCGCGGCAGGACACGCCGTTCGGGACGACGACGATCGGCTCCGGGTCGACGAAGCGTGCGAGCGTGTCGCGATCGGTATCGCTCATCGTCAGCACGCGATCCGCGGCCTCGACCGCGCGCACCTCGTGGCGCAGCGTGCGGAGCCCGTCGAACCAGAGCCCGGCGCGGCGCCACGCGGAAGTCTCGCCCTGTCGCGCACGCGCCGCCGCAACGAACGTGATGTCGTGCTCGACGAGCACGCGCAGCATTCCGCGGCACGGCGGCGGCAGGTACTGCGCCATGTGCGTGTACTCGACCTGCACGACGTCGAAGTCGCGTTTCTCGAGCCAGGTCTCGATCACCTCGAACATCCGCGGCGAGAAGAAGCCCTGCGTCGAGACCGGCGAGAGCGGCCCGCCCGCACCGTGCAGGTCGCGCGGCAGGACCACGACGTCGCGGCAGAGGTCCTTCAGCACGGCGAGGCTCGCGGAGGTCACCTCGGCCGGCGTGTCCGCGAACGAGATCAAGGTCACGTCGCAGCGCTCGCGCATCTCGCGAATCAGGTTCAGCATGCGCACGGCGCCACCGTGCACCGCCGGGACCGGACTGTACGGCGAGACGACGAGCACCTGCGGACGCTCGACCCCGCGGCGCTCGTCGGGATGGAAGCGCGCGCGATAGACGTGGCGGTAGCGCGAAAGGTTCAGGATCTCCTCGTCCCCGAGGACGCGCGGGATCGCGCGCTCGCGCCGGCGCGCACGCAACGTCGTCGGAATCTGCCGGACGAGCCCGGAAACCGACATCGCCGCGGCGCGCGTCCCCTCCTGCCGTCGCACGCGATGCGGCAAGAGGACGAGGCCGGCGAGGTGACGTCCGAGAAGCCGCCACGAATCGGTGTTCTTCCAGAGGAGTGCCGCGAGGTTCTTGACGAAGAACGAGTGGATCCGCGCCTCGCTCCAGATCCGTCGCGTCGTGCCCCGATGCTTGTGGTGGACGCGGCTTCGCGGCGCGAGGAGCGAGGCCCAGCCGCGCTTCCACGCGCGGTAGCCCAGGTCGACGTCCTCGATGTAGACCGGCGAGAAGACCGCCTCGTCGAAGCCGCCGAGAGCGAGAAAGCGCGAGCGATCGTACGCGGAGGCGCCGCCGCCCGCGAAGAAGATCGGATACGTCTTGTCCTCGTCGAAGCGATCGAGGTGGAAGAGCCGGACGAGGCCGCGGCGCAGCGTCGCGTGCACCTTGCCCGTCTCCCAGCGCGGCCGGTTCGGATCGATGAAGTCGATCTGGCACGAGACGCCGAAGACGCTCGGCTCCTCTCCGAACACGTCGAGAAGCGGCTGCACGAAGTCCGGCTCGACGACCATGTCGTTGTTCAAGAAGATGAGGACCGGGTTGCGCGCCTCGAGCGCGCCGCGGTTCGTCGCTCCGGCGAAGCCCTCGTTGCGGTCGAGCCCGACGAGCCGGATCGCGACCGGCGCCTCGGCCGCGAGCCGTGTCACCGCGTCGCGCGTGTCGTCCTCGCTCCCGTTGTCGACGACGAGGATCTCGTCCTCGGGATGCCCGTGCCGGCGCAGTGCTTCGACGAGAGGCGGGAGGCTCATGTCGAGGAGCTCGCGTCCGTTCCATGTCGGGATGACGACCGAGACGGGGTCGTCGGGACGGACGCTGCGCGCATCCCGCTCGTCGGCGGGCGCACTCGGCGCGCTCGGCGCCGGAAGGAGGTCGGCGAGCGCGAGCGCGATCCCGAGCACGGCCGCGACCGCCGCCGAGATCGCGGTCAGAACGAGCATCAGAACGAAGCTTCCGCCGCGCTTCACGAGACGGACGATCGTGCGCAAGCCGTCGCGGAGATCGCGTCCGAGGCCGCGCAGCGTGTTCGCACGTGCGACCTCTGCACGCGCCGCTTCGCGCGCCGCTTCGAGAAGGCGATCGTCGCGCTCCGCCGCGAGCGCTTCGGCGCGGCGCTCGGCCGCCTCCGCGCGCACCGACACGCGCGCAAGCGCGGCTCGGACACCCTCGAGATCCTCGATCGGCGGTCCGAGGTGCGGGCGGGACCGCTCCGCGCCCTCTCCCTCCGCGAGCGGCAGCGTCGCGTTGTGGAGGAAGAGGAACTCGTCCGTGCCGACCGGCATCGACTCGGAGACGCCCGCGACGAGGTAGCGGAGCAGGAACGCGAGGCCGTCGCCCTTCTCGGGCGCACCGTGCGCGCCCGCGCAGCGCCACACGCACACGCGGCCCCAAGACGCCTCCGCGCCGGGAGCGTGCGCGATGCGCAGGCGGAACGCGAACTCGCGGCCGCGCGAGCCCGCGATCGGACGGAACTCGAACCGCTGCCAGTCACAGTGCGGAAGCTGCGGCGCCGGTACGGCGACGCGCGCGAGCACGACCTCCTCCGGTGCGCCGTCGAGCGCGAGCAGCTCGAACACGAGCGTCGCGCCGTCGACCGGCGGCTCGACCCACATCAGGACGTCGACCTGGCAGAGGTGGTCGTACGTCGCGGTGAAGCGCTGCCACGGCGCGAACGTCGGACCGAGCGGCTCCGAGATGGCGCGCGCGTCGCTGACGAACGTCTCGGTGACGAGCGCCTGGTCCTTCGTCGGCACGGAGTCGCGCGTCGGCTCCGGCGAAGCGAACCACGCATCGCCCGCGCGGTCCGCGGCGTGGTGCGGATTCCGGCAGAACTCCGCGAGCGGCTCGATCACGCGCGCCCAGCGCAGGTCCCAGCGTGCGCTGACGACGCGCTCGGTGCGTCCTTCCGGATCGGGCTCGTCGAGCACCGCCTCGATCGCGTGCGCGACCGCCGCTTCGTCGCCCGGCGGCACGACGCCACCGAGACGCTTCTCCTCGACGAGCGACGAGAGCTCGTCCCCCTCCGTCAAGACCATCGGGCGCTCGCACCAGAGGTAGTCGAGGACGCGCGTGCGGAAGGCGAACTCCGATTCGACGCCGCGTCGATGCAGGCTGACGCCGACGTCCGCCTCGAGGATCCACTGGCCGCGCTCGTCGTACGGCACCCAGTCGACGAAGGTCACGCCGTCTTCGAGGATCCCGAGCTCCTTCGCGAGGGCGCGCGCCTCGCGCGCGACCTTCATCTCGCCGATCTCGGGATTCGGGTGACGCGCGCCGAGGATCAGCGTCTTGATCTCGGGACGGCGCGCGCGGAGCCGCGCCGTGGCGCGGACGAGCGTCAGCGGATCGAGCCAGTTCCACATCCCTCCGGCCCACAGGACGACGCGATCGTCGCGTCCGATGCCGGGAAGGACGCCCTTCACGACCGGGCTCGGCGCCGGCTTCGGCGTCACGTCGGAGACGCCGAAGGGGACGAGATCGAGGAGGCGCTCGAGCGAAGGATCGGCCTCGTAGTTCGCGCGGTTCACGCGTCCCGCCGCCGTCAGCATGCCGAGCCAGAAGCTCCGCTGCCGCGCGCTCGCGCACAGGAAGAAGTCGCCGTGGCGCAGGTGATGCTCGAGCCAGCGGAGCGCGAGGAGCGCTCGACCTCCCGAGCGATTGAAGTCCTCGCCGAATAGATCGAGGTTCGAGAGGACGAAGGGATCGTACAGATCGACGACGAGCGGCTTCTTCACCGCCGTCATCAGCTCGACGCGCCCGGACACGACGACGACGTCGGCGCGATCGACCCAGCCCGAGACGTCGCGCACGTCGGGCACGCAAGCGAGCTCGAGTCCCTCCTGCGGATGGATCGTGCTTCCCTCGGGCGCGACGAGCGTCACGCGAAGCCCGGCCTGCGCGAGCGCGCGCGACATCTCGAGCGCGCGGATCGCCGAGCCGGCCATGCGGTCGCCGAGCCGGTCCCAGGAGAGGACGAGGACGCTCATGGCGCTCCCACCGGTGCCGCGAACGTGCGGAACGCGAGGCTTCGTCCGGCGACGGCTTCGCCGCCGATCGTGAGCCCGCCCAGCTCGCTCGGCCCGTGCAAGAGGAGGATCTCGTTCCCGGGGACCGCCTCGGGCGCCCTCGCGCGCACCGACACCGTGCGGCCTGCGGAGTCGTCGAGCGGCTCGTCGAGCTCGACCGAGACGAAGTGGCGGTCGAGGAGATGCGCCGCGGGCACGCGGCGCGCGCCGAGCGTCGCTCCGCCCGCGTCGTGCACCGAGAGGAGGACGTCGTGGTCGTTCCGGCGCGCGTACGTTCCGACCAGCACGTCGACGCGCCGGAGCCCGTCGCGCGCGCACGTGAAGGTCTGCTCGATCTCGCGGCCCGGACGGAGCGGCCCGCCCGATTCCGCTTCGAGCTGGTACGCGTCGTACGGACACGCCGGCGGCTCGAGCGCGACCTCCGAGCCCTCGCCCGCCTCGAGGTCGAGCGGCGCGGGGAGCGGACCCTTGCTCCCGTTCCGGCGATCGGCCGCACGGTCGACGATCTCCGCGAGGACCGACACGAGGTCGTCCGCTTGGGCCGCTGCATCGTAGCGCGCGCGCACGTCGCGACGCGCGGCCGCGCCGAGCGCTTCGCGAAGCGGCGCGCTCTCGACGAGGCGCCGGAGCGACTCCTCCCACCCGCGTGCGTCGTCGCAGAGGAGCGCCGTCGCGCCCTCACGGCTCGCGCGCGAGAAGGCGGGCGCGTCGCTCGCGACCGTCGCGACGCCGACCGCCGCCGCTTCGAGGAGCTTCACCTCGCTCTTCGCGCGATTGAACGGTCTCGCCGTGTCGAGCGGAGCGAGGTTCACGTCGAGCGCGGCGAGGCGAGCCGGAAGATCGCTCCACGCGACCCGAGCGAAGCGCTCGACCCGACCGCCGGCTTCGAGGCGCGGACCAGGCTCGACCGGACCGCCGAGCACGAGCGACACGTGGTCGAACCGATCGAGGACGCGCTCGAGCGCCGGCGCGACGAGCGCGAGATCCGCGTCGTGCGTGTCCGTGCCGGAGAAGAACCCGAGGCGGATGCGGGCGTCCTGCTTCCGGTCGCACCGGGCGCGTTCACGACGTGTGGCCGCCTCGGAGAGCGCCAGGAGCGCCGAAGAGAGCCCGTTCGGCACGACGAAGGCGGGAAGCCCGAGCTCGCGCGCGGCCTCCGCGAGCTCCGGCGTGCTGCCGAGGAACGCGTCCGCGGTGGCGCAGCTTCGCGCGTACGCCTCGACGCTCGCGCGATAGCCGGCGGCGATCTGCGCGTCCGCGTGCTCGAGCGCCGGTGCTTCGCCGAGGAGATCGGGACGAAACACGAGGTCGTCGGCGGAGAAGACGACGGGAACGCGACCAAGACGCGCCTCGGCCACGACGGTCGCGACGACCGCGCCGAACGGAGCCCGGTTGAGGACGATCACGTCCGCGCGCCGCGCGGCGCGAACCGCGCGCACGTCGGAGTGGAAGAGCACGTCGGACGCGATGCCCGCGAGCGCGAGCCGCTCGACGAGGTTCCAGACGCGGTAGCGGAGCGGCGCTCCGTCGATCCCCGAGAGGAAGAGGACGCGCAGACCGCCGAGCCGGCGTCGCGCCGCAGCTCCCGATCGCGTCGCCGACTCTCGCGTCGCCGACTCTCGCTTCGCCGACTCTCGCTTCGCCGCTTCGCGCACGACCTCGCGGTACATCACCTCGCTCGCGAGCGCTTGCTCCCGCGGCGTGATCGTCCGGAGCGGATCGCGGCGCGCGCCCTCGCGGAGGCCTTGCAGCAGATCGCGATCACGAGCGAGCCGGCGCAGCGCCCCGGCGAGCGCTTCCGGCGAGCCCGCAGCGAAGACGAGCCCGTTCCGCCCGCTCTCGACGACCTCCTCGGGACCGCCGCAGTCCGAGGTCACCACGGGACAGCCTCGAGCGAGCGCCTCGCGTGCGACGAGCGAGAACGACTCGCGCATCAGGGACGGGATCACGACGACATCGGCCGACGCCACGACGTCGTCGATCTCGGCGGCCGGAAAAGGCGGATGGAGCTCGAGCCGCTTTCCGAGCCTCTCCGCCCACGGCGCGGCCTCCTCCGCGGACACGGCGCGGCAGTCGAGGACGAGCTCCGCCGCTTCCGCTTCGAGCGAAGCCACCGCTTCGAGCAGCACCGCGAGGCCCTTGGCGTGGTTCCCCGCGCCGCCGACGTAGAGGAAGCGAACCGGTCCGGCGGACGAGCGCACGACCTCGCGCGCGGGCGGCGGCAGCCCGTTCTCCTGCACGACGGCGTCCCGCACGAGGCCGTTCGCGACGAGGCTGTCGCGAAGAAACCTCGACGGCACGACGACGCGGGCAACGGACGCAAGCGCCGCTTCGAGGATCGCGCGACGCGCCGCGAAGTCGATCTCGTGGTGACCGGAGCAGCTCTCCGGGCGGACGCGCGCGGGGCAGATCGTGCCCTCGGGCGAGAGCCGGAAGAGGCACGGGCAGAGCCACCACCAGTCGTGCATCGTCACGACCGCTGGAACGCCCGCGTCCGCGGCGACGCCGAGAATCCCCGCGCCGATCCCTTGCAGACTGTGCACGTGCACGACGTCCGGCCGCGTCTCGGCGAGGAAGTCGGCGAAGACCGCGTTCGCGTCCGGGCTCCAGTGGCTCTCGGGCGACCAGGGATGGAGTGCGCCGCCGACGTTCACGCGCCAGACCGGACAAGCGCCGACGCGCTCGCGACGCACGGCACCGGTCGGCTCCGCGGCGGTCGCGCGGCCGCTCACGACGAAGCTCGTGTGACCGAGCGCGACGAGCTCCTCCGCGAGGCGCTGGCAGACGAGCGTCGCGCCGCCCTGGAACTCGGGCGCGTAGAGCGCCGTCACGTGCGCGATCCTCACGCCGCTTCCCGTGCGAGGGCGCGCGTCCACGGCGCGAAGCCTCGGAGCGCGAGCGGACCCGCAAGCGCTTCGCCGTTCGAGCGCGCGGCCGGAAGCGCCCCGTCGACACCGGTCGAGAGCCCGAACGACGCGGCATTCCCCGCACCGGCTCCCGTCGTCTCGAGAACGAGCGTGTACTCGTGTCGCGACGAGTCCGGGAGCGGCTCGAACTCGAACGAGGTCCACGCGCGATCCGGCAGCTCGGCGGCTCTCCACGACGTCTCGCGCAACGTGCATCCGTCCTCGCCGACGAGGCGAACGACGACCGTGTGCGAGAGCGCCTGACCGTAGGTGACGGCGTGCAGGTCGATGCGCTCGAGCCCGTCGTGCTTCGCGCGAAGGCGCTGCTCGAAGCGTTCCTCTCCGAGCGGCGGGCTCACCGCGGTGGCGGACGTCTCGTCGAGAGCGGGACAGGCGTCGGGCTCGAGCGCGCGGCGCGCCACCGCCTCGTGCCACCGGGATTCCGGCAAAGATTCTGCCGCCCGCTTCTGGACGCGGTGCAGCACCGCATCGAGCTCGCTCGCGCGCTCGTTCTCGCACCAGCGCTCGTCGAGGTCGGCCCAGGCGCGTCGTCCGAGCGCGACGCGGAGCTCCGGCTCGCGGACGAGCTCGGTCAAGCGAGCGTGCCAGTCCTTCACGCTCTCCGCGAGCACGCCGTTCCTTCCGCCGTGGATCGCTTCGGAGAATGCCGGCGTCGGGCTCGCGACGGTCGGCGTCTCGACCGCGGCGGCTTCGAGATACTTGACCTCGCCCTTCGCGCGCGCGAACGGGCTCTCGGCGACGAGCGGAGCAAGGTTCACGTCGATCCCGGCGAGCCATTCGAAGAGCTCGGTCCACGGCACGCGCGGGCGGTGCTCGATTCGCGCGGCGAGCGGTACGAGGTCCTCCGGAAGAGCGACCGGACCGAGAAGGGCGAGCCTCGAGCGCGGATGCTCCTGCAGGAGGTCGGCGAGCGCGGGCGCGATCGAGGCGAGGTCCGCGTCGTGCGTCGGCGTCCCCGAAGCGTAGCCGAGAACGATCTGCTCGGGGTCGCGAACCGCCGCTTCCCGCGCCCGCTCCGCGATCGTACGCTCCGGCTCGGAGAGCGCGTTCCGGTGGAGATACGCGCGCCAGCCGAGGGAGCGCGCGTGCTCGACGAGCGGCGCCGTCGGCGCGATCACCGCGTCGCACGCTTCGAGCGTCGCACGGTAGCGCTCGACGCCTTCGATCCAGAGAGCGCGCTCGGCCGCCGGGAGGTGATCGAGCGGCGGGAGAAGCTCGGGCGCGGGATCGAAGATCAGATCGTCGATCGCTCCGATCACGATGCGGTCCGCATCACGGGCTCGCTCGACGAGCGCACGCGTCCGGTCGTTCCAGGGCACGCGATAGAAGAACAGCGCGTCGTGGGCCTCGAGCCCGGCCGGAAGATCGGGATCGACGAACGAGCGGACCGTCGCCTCGCCCCCGCCGAGCTGCACCTGCCGTGCGCGATGCAGCACCTGATACCGGTGGCAGGCACCATCGATCCCGCTCACGAAGAGCACCCGCATGACGGGGCTGTAACAGTTGCCGCGGAGACGGTCAGGACGAGCCACCCGCAATCCGAGCCGAACGGACGTTCGAGGTACGCGAAATTTTCGCCGGACCCGCGGGTTTCGCCCCGCCAAATCTGGTTGCTTCGTATCTCTGGCTGCCCGACCATGATCGGGCCCGGTATGCCGACGGATTCGGACAAGCCAGGTGGCCTCGGACTCTGGCGCCGCTTGGAGTCGAAGAAGGTCTATGCGACCCGGGTCTTCGACGTGCTCCGCCAGCGGAGCCAGTCGCCGCGGACCGGTCGGGAGCACGACTTCTTCGTGCTCGAGACGGGCGACTGGGTGAACGTCGTTCCGCTGACGGCGGCGGGCGAGGTCGTGCTGATCCGCCAGTACCGACACGGGATCGCCGATTTCACGCTCGAGGTGCCCGGCGGCATGGTCGACGAGACGGACCCCTCGCCCCTCGCCGCGGCGCGCCGCGAGATGATCGAGGAGACCGGCTACGATTCCGAGGACGTCGTCTCTCTGGGTGCGATCCATCCGAACCCGGCGCTGCAGGGGAACCGCTGCCACTCGTTCGTGGCGCGCAACGTTTCACTCCGTGAGAAGCCGCGCTTCGATACGACCGAGGAGACCGAGGTCGTTCTCGTCCCGCTCGCCGAGATTCCCGATCTGATCCGCGCCGGACGGATCTCGCACGCGCTCGTCGTCGTCGCCTTCCACTGGCTCGCGCTGCACGAGGGAGCGCGCTCGTGACGACCGCGAATCCCGGCCGGAAGAACGCGCTCGACGACGGTTCGCTCGGCGACGTCCTCGACGCCTTGCCGTCGCACGTCGCGGTCCTCGATGCGGACGGCAAGGTGGTCGCGACGAACGCGCCGTGGCGCGCGCTCGCTTCGAACGAGCCGCCGTCGCCGGGGCACCCGCGCGTCGGCGACCTCCTGTGGGACGCCTGGGACGAGCCCGACGTCGCGCGCACCGTTCGCGACGGCATCGGCGAGCTGCTCGCCGGAGGACGTTCGAGCCTCGAGCTCGAGTACCGCTGCCCGCTCGCGGAGGAGAGCCGCTGGTTCGCGCTCCACGCGGCGCCGCGCGCGTGCGGCGGCGCCGTCGTGACGCAGACCGACGTCACCCGCTCGAAGAGCGCGGAAGCGCGCCACGCGAAGGAGAACGCGACCGCGCACATCGATCAGGCGCTCGCGCGCGCCGGCCGCGAGTTCATCGGCTCGCTCGAGATCTCCGACATCCTCTCCCGCCTCTGCCGCCTGACGATGGAGCTCCTCCGCTGCGACACGAGCCACACGCTGCTGTGGCAAGAAGAGGATTCGACCTACCTGACGGCGGCGACTCTCGGCGAGACCACGGAGCGCGACGAGATGCTGCGCGCGCTCCGCGTACCGCGGGATGCCTTCCTCGGTGCGGTCGCGCGCGGGGAGGAGAGCGAGATCGTCGAGATCGACATCCACACGCTTCGCGACGCGCCGCTCCGGCCGCTCGTCGAGCGTCTGGGCGTCGACGTCTTCCTGCAGATCGCGCTCCGCCACGGCGACCGCACCATCGGCTTCCAGACCGCGTGCCGCCGTCGGCACGAGCCGTTCTCGGACGAGGAGAAGCATCTCGCGCGACGCCTCGGGCAGCTCGCTTCGCTCGCGATCGAGAACACGCGGCTCGTCGGACAGCTCGGCGAGGCGAGCCGCCTCAAGTCCGAGTTCGTCGCGACCGTCTCGCACGAGCTGCGGACGCCGATCCACGTCGTCCTCGGGTTCGCCGAGCTGATGCTCGAGGGCGAGTACGGACCGCTGTCGAGCTGTCAGCGGGAGACGCTCAACCGCATCCTCTTCGGCGCGCGATCGCTCCTCGAGCTGAGCGAGGCCGCGCTCGAGCTGATGCGGCTCGACGCGACGCAGATCCCGATCCGCCTCGAGAGCGTCTCCGTCGCGGAGATCCTCCACGAGGTCGAGCGGGAGATCGTCGGGCCGCGGCCGAAGAACGACGTCGCGCTTCGCTTCGCCGTATCGAAGGATCTCGACGAGCTGCGCTCGGATCGCGGCAAGCTGAAGCTGATCCTGAAGAACCTGATCGGAAACGCGCTCAAGTTCACCGACGCGGGGCACGTGACGGTGAGCGCGCGGCGCACGAACGGCACCCTCGAGCTCGTCGTCGAGGACACCGGCGTCGGCATCCCCGAGGCGAGCCTGCCCTTCATCTTCGACGCGTTCCGCCAGGCGGACGGCTCGACGACGCGCCGGTTCGGAGGCGTCGGGCTCGGTCTGCACATCGTGCGGCGTGCAGTCGAGCGGCTCGGCGGGAGCATTCGCGCGACGAGCGTCGAGGGACGCGGCTCGCGCTTCGACGTGCGGATACCGTTCCTGGCGGCGCTGCGCTGATCCGGAGAGGCGCGGCTTTACAGCCCGTCCGCGGCACCGCTACAGGGGTCGCTCATGGGCAAGCCGCTGCGCAGCACTCCCGAGATCAAGGAAGCCGTCCTCCGCACCGCGAAGGACCTCCTCCGCACCGGCCTCGTCGAGGGAACCGCCGGCAACCTCTCCGCGCGGCTTCCGGACGGGAACGTCGTGATGACGCCGTCTTCGCTCGACTACGAGGAGATGCAGCTCCAGGATCTCGTCGTCGTCGACCTCGACGGCAACGTGCTCGAGGGCGAGCGCCCGCCGACGACCGAGAAGGCGCTCCACCTCGCCTGCCTGCGCCGGCACGCCGACATCCACGCGGTGATCCACTCGCACGCGATGTTCGCGACGATGTTCGCCGTGACGCACCGGCCGATCCCGTGCGTCATCGAGGAGTTCGACGTGTTCGTCGGCGGCGAGGTCCCGGTCGCCGACTACAAGCTGACGGGCAGCGACGAGCTCGGCGAGGAGGTCGCGCGCTGGGTCGGGGACCGCGGCGCGGTGCTGATGGCGAACCACGGCTTGATCACGGTCGGCACCGGCCCCGAGAACGCGATGAAGGTCGCGCAGCTCGTCGAGCGCACCGCGAAGATCATCTGGGGCGCGAAGATGCTCGGCGACCTCGTGCCGCTTCCCGACTCGACGCTCGAGCGCTTCGCGCCGATCTACAAGCTCCTGCGGAGCTAGCCTGCATTTCTCACCAGATCCCTACTGCGGCGGCCGATAGCACCGAATCTTCGCGAGCTTCTCCCTCCGGGCTCCTCGACGTACTGTTCAAGTACGTCTGCGTCGCCCTCCGGTCCGAGGCTCGCGAATCTTCGGCACTCTCGACCGCCTCGCGACGTGATCTGGTGAGAAATGCAGGCTAGGCCACCGCTTCGAGGTCGGCGAGCGCCTCGCCGAGGTGCATCGCGAGGAGCGAGCCATCGGAGCCGAGGACCTCGATCACCCGGCGGTAGAACCAGATCTGCTCGTCCCGCCCAGCGTTGAAGCGCTTCCACACCTCGGGGCCCAGGCGGCGGCAGTCGTCGACGAGCTCCCGCAGGTTGTGCAGCTTGTCGCACGCCGCGATCAGGCGCACCGACGGCTCGGCGGACGCGAGCTTCGCGAGATGGCGCTCCTTGCGGGCACGCCAAGGCTCCTTCGCCGCTCCCGAGCGCGTGTCGACGACGCTGTCGCTCAGCGCGACGGCGAGCTCTGCGACGCGCGCGCCGAAGCGTCGCTCGATCTCGACGCGCGTCTCCTCGCCGCCCTGGTCCTCGATCGCGTCGTGGACGAGAGCGGCGATCGCCTCGTCCTCGTCGGCGCCGTTCTCGATCACGAGGGCCGTGACCGCGAGCAGATGGCCGACGTACGGGACGTCCTTCTGCTTGCGCGTCTGGCTCGCGTGCAGACGCGCCGCGTAGCCGAGGGCTTCATAGAACCGATCGCCGAGACGCGGGACCATCGCTCCGCTCGTACGCTCAGGCGAAGCGCTCGCGGATCCAGTCCGCGACCGTCGCCATCGCCCCCGGCCGATGCCCCTCGAGATAGTGCGGTGCGCCCCGGAGCTCCTGGTAGGTCACGTCGTCGCTGCCCGCGACGTCGCGGATCTCGCGCGCCTGGCGGAGACGGATCTCCGTGTCCGCCGTGGGATGCAGGATCAGCACGGGACAGCGGACGCGCGGCATCGTGTCCGCGAGCTTCGCGTGCGAAGAGAGGCTCGACCACGTCGAGAGCCAGCCATACGGCGTCATCACGCGCGCGAGACCGAAGCGCGAGAACCAGTTCGCCTCGAACGGATCCGGGAACGCGAAAAGCGAGCCGAGCGGCCGGTCGTCGGGCTCGATCGTCGGATCGAGGTACGCCGGATCCGCGAGCGTCCGGTAGATCGTCAAGTACGGCGTGTGCAGCCCGCGACGGCGGGCGTCGCGCCAGGCATCGCTGCCGCGCTCGAGCCCGCGGCCCGCTTCCCGCGCGGCGTCCGCGGCCGCGATCCGGGCGCGCGCGATCGCGTCGAGCTTCGCGATGCGCTCGGTCTGCGCCGTGCGATACGTCTCGAGCCAGGCGCGGTCGTAGCGCGAGGGCTCGGGCCACGGCCGCCAGCCGTTCCGCGGGTCGTACATGTCGAGCTCGGGAACGATCGACAGCGGATCGTCCTCGTCGGCGACCGACGGATCGATCACCTGCCCCATGAAGACGCCTTCGCCGGGATGCGCCGCGACGCCGACCCACGCGTCGCCGCAGCCGGTCTCCGCCTGCGCGAGAGCCATCAGCGAGCCGCCGCCACTGTTCCCGAAGAGCACGAGGTGGCGCGCGCCGCGGCGGCGCATCTCCGCCGCCGCCGTCTCGACGTCGACGACGCACTTCTCGTGGAGGCAGTCCGCGTCGTTGTTGAGGTAGCGCGTCGAGAACCCGAGGACGGCGAAGCCTGCCGCGGCGAGGAGCGGGCACGCGTAGTGGACCGAGAAGTCCCCGCGCGGGTGCGCGAGGATCACGCCCGTGTGCCAGGGCTTCCCCGCGGGCGTCCAGAGAAGACCGCGGACCAGCACGCCGTCGGGCGTGACGAGACGGATCTCCTCGCGCGCGAGAGCGACGCCCGGCGCGTCCTCCGTGAGGGGCCAGTAGCTCATGCCGAGGGGACGCGGCTTCTCGAGGAGAAGGTCGGGCATCGTGCTCGAAGTTGGGACGCGGACGGGCCGCGTGTCAATGGTCGCGGCGGAAACCCTCCGCACGTTATGCGAAGGGACGATGCTCCGCGGGCTCCTCCGGATCGCGATCCTCTCGACGGCGTGGATGACGATCCTCGCCCTTCTGTCGGTCGTGGCGCTGCGCTGGGTTCCGCCGCCGACCACGAGCTTCATGATCGCCGAGCGGATCAGAGCGCCGTCGCAGAAGATCGAGTACGACTGGGTTCCGTGGTCGCAGATCTCGCCGCAGGCGGCGCTCGCGGTCGTCGCCTCCGAGGATCAGCGCTTCCCGCGCCATCGCGGCTTCGAGCTCGGCGCGACACGGCGTGCGCTCGCGCACTGGTGGCACGGCGAGAAGACGCGCGGTGCGAGCACGATCACGCAGCAGGTCGCGAAGAACCTCTTCCTCTGGCCGGGACGGAGCGCGGTGCGAAAGGTGCTCGAGGGCGCGCTCACGGTGGTGATCGAGACGCTCTGGTCGAAGCAGCGGATCCTCGAGATCTACTTGAACGTCGCGCAGCTCGGTCCGGGGACGTTCGGCGTCGAGGCGGCGAGCCGGCGCTACTTCCGGAAGGACGCCTCGAAGCTGACCGCCTCCGAGGCAGCGCTCCTCGCGGTCGTCCTGCCGAATCCAGAACGGCTGCGCGTCGATCGCCCGTCGCCCTACGTGCTGCGGCGCCGCGCCTGGGTGCTCAAGCAGATGAACCGGCTCGGCGGGACCGCGTACCTCCGCGAGCTCGACGGGGTGGAGCGCTCTCGTCAGGCTCCGCGCGCAAAGCGCGCGGCCGAGCGGGGCGCGAGCGGGAGTTGAGAAGGCGTGGCTTTGCCGCGCCTTCGGCGAGGGGGCGGCGCCCCCTCGCTTGCGATCAACCGTGGAGAAGGCGTGGCTTTGCCACGCCTTCGGCGAGGGGGCGGCGCCCCCTCGCTGGAACCGAGGTAACGGGTGACGAGACGCACGACCTCGTCGCCGACGCGCTCGAGGTCGGGACGGTCCCCGGCGTACAGGACGAGCCGGTGCGTCAGGCCCTCGACGACCTGCACGACGAGCCGCGCCGCGAGAGCGGGATCGGCGACGTCGACCCCCGGAGTCGCGCGCAGAAGCTGCTCCACGCCCTCCGCCATCACGTTCTCCGCGCTCGCGAGCGCGCGACGGACGCGCGGTGGAAGCGGGGCCTCCTCGAAGAGGACGCGGTGGAGCGCCGGGTCGGTGCCGTGGAGCTCGACCATCAGGTCGACGAAGCGGCGCACGAGCTCGGGAAGCGACGGTCGCTCCCTCTCGGCCGCGCGAATCGCCGCCGCGAGGCGCTCGCTGCTGTCGCGGATGTGCTCCTCGACGAGAGCCACGAGGAGCGCGTCCTTGCTCGGGAAGTACTCGTAGAGCGATCCGACCGAGACGCCGGCGCGCTCCGCGATCCGGTTCGTCGTCCCGCGCGCATAGCCTTCCGAAGCGAAAACCCGAGCAGCCGCTTCGAGGAGCGCCGCCGTCGTCGCGCGCGAGCGCTCCTGCACCGGCTTCCGGCGCGGATTCAGACGACCGCCGCGCCGCGGCTCCGCCCGTCCTGAAACCCGAGTAGCCAAATCCGAGCAATTCCTCGCATATGAGACGTGCAGGAGGAAGTGCCCATGCCACGGTTTGCCATCTTCGCGTACGTCGTGTTCGCCGCTCTCGCCTTCGGTTGGCGGAGCTGGGTGCAGTATCGCCGCACCGGCTCGACCGGCTTCCGCGGGCTCTCGGGCCGGCCGGGATCGCTCGAGTGGTTCGGCGGGGTCTCGTTCGCCGTGACCTGCGTCGTCGCCGCTGCGGCGCCGGTCTGCGATCTCCTCGGGATCGTTCCGCGCTTCGCGGCGCTCGACGGCCCGGCGTTCCGCTTCACCGGCGTCGTCCTCTTCACGGTCGGCCTCGTCGCGACGCTCTGGGCGCAGATGGCGATGGGGATCTCCTGGCGCATCGGCGTCGACCCGACCGAGGAGACGCCGCTCGTGACGCGCGGTCCGTTTCGGCTCGTCCGCAATCCGATCTTCACCGCGATGGGCCTTGCGATCGCCGGCCTCGTCTTCCTCGTGCCGAACGCCGTCAGCATCCTCGGCCTCGTGCCCCTCGTGCTCGGCCTCGAGCTGCACGTGCGGCTCGTCGAGGAGCCCTACCTCCTCGGAGTCCATGGCGAAGCCTATCGGCGTTACGCCTCCTCGACCGGGCGCTTCCTGCCGGGGCTCGGTCAGATGCACGCGGCGTCGAAGTAGCCTTCGCTTCGGGGGATGGCGTATCCCGCGCTTCGCGCGTAGAGTCGGCGGATGCTGAAGTGGACACGATCGCTGTGTCGGCTCGCTCCCGTGGTCTCGGTCGCGCTCGCGTGGGTGCTCGCCCTTCCCCCGCTTCGCGAGGACGGCGCGGTGCTGAGCGGCCGGCCGATCGACCAGTGGCACGTGAACGGAAAGTTCTCGACCGAGCGGGAGTGCGATCGCGTGCGTCAAGCCAAGGTCGATCAGCTCTATCGCGGCGGTGGCACCGCCGAGGTCACGCAGCAGATCGTGCTCCGGCTCACCTCGGCGAAGTGCGTGACCGAGGCCTCGATGGTGAAGCCCGAGGCGAGCCCGAGCGCGAGCGCCACTCCCGCGAGCCACTGACCCCGCCCGTGCGCTAGAGTCGCCACGTCGTCGCCGTCGGCCGCGGCGAGATCACGCTTCCCTGAGCGAGTCGCGGAAACGCGTCTCGCGGCTCGACCGTGGATGCGGTAAGGCCCCGCCATGGCCGACGTGAAGCGGATCACCTTCAAGACGGCTCCGGAGCGGACGGAGTGGAGCCGGCTTCTCGATACCTGGCTCGAGGCCGAGCAGATCGAGGCGCTCGACGGCGGCTGGCTGTTCGATCACTTCTATCCGATCTACGGCGATCCGACCGGCCCGTGCTTCGAGGGCTGGACGGCGCTCTCGTACCTCGCGGGACGGACGAAGCGGCTCCGCCTCGGGCTTCTCGTGACCGGGAATCCGTATCGCCATCCCTCGGTGCTCGCGAACATGGCGGCGACGTTCGACGTCTTCTCCGGCGGGCGTCTCGATCTCGGCCTCGGCGCCGGCTGGAACCAGATCGAAGCGGACGCGCTCGGGCTCGAGCTGCTGCCGATCCGCGACCGCCTGAGCCAGTTCGAAGAAGCGTGCGGCGTGGTCGACTCGCTCCTGACGAAGGAGACGACGACGTTCACGGGACGGTTCTATCGCTTGACGGACGCGCGCTGCGCGCCGAAGCCCGTGCAACGCCCTCGCCCGCCGTTCATCATCGGCGGCGTCGGCGAGAAGCGCATGCTGCGCATCTGCGCGCGCTGGGCCGACGACTGGAACTTCCCGGGCGGCTCGCCGGAGATGTTCCGGGAGAAGGTCGCGATCCTCCACCGGCACTGCGCCGAGATCGGGCGCGACCCCTCCGAGATCACGCTCTCCACGCACGTCTTCGCGGGCGACGACCCCGCGAAGACCGCGGCCGACTCCGTCGGCTTCGCCGAGGCCGGAGCGCAGCACCTCGTCCTCTACTTCCTCTCACCCGCAGCGCCCGGTCTGCTCGGACGCACCGTCGAAGCCGTCACCGCGGCTCTGCGCTAAAGCTAGGAACCCACGTCGCCGCCCCCAGGGCGCTCGGTTCGCGGTCGTCTTGGCTGGTCGGAAGCCGACAAGCGGCGACGAACGATCGGCGCGTCGCGGCAAGGGGTCTTCGGACGGTGCGGGTGGAGCTGCGGCGCCCTCTTCGACGGCACGTGCCGCTCGGAATCGCTGCGCGGACATCCTGGCGCCAAGCTCACCTGCACGCAAAGCTGATGCAGGGCTGCAAACCGCCCTCCTCGCGTCGCCGAATGGCAGCGGCCGACGCTTCAGTCCGGCTGTGCCGCAAGCCAGCCGTGGATCTCGCCGGCAAATCGCTCGAAATGCTCGGGTGCCTTGGCGAGCCCCTCGCAAACGCGCTCCGGGTCGATGCCGAGGTAGTCATGAACGAGAACGTTGCGGAAGTCGCCGAGCCCTCGCATCTCGGCGCGGAGCGCAACCGAGATCACGCCCTCGGAGGCCAGAGCCTCGAGGATTTGCTCGTAGCTCTCCGGGGTGCGGTGGAACCTCCCGGCGAGGATGTGGTTGCCGACGTCGAGTACGATCTCGCATCCGAGGTGAAGCCCACGCTCGACGAGCCATTGCAGGTCGTCGTCGGTGCGCAGTGCGTCCTCGCCTCTCGCGCGATAGCGGCGCAGTCGGCGGATGATCTCGTGGAGGCGTCGCAATCTCGCGTCGACGCTACGGCGACGCAGTGTCACAGCGGGTCGCCGTAGAGGTAGTGGTTCTGGACGCGGCGGAGGTGCTCCGTATCGCGATAGGTCCGCAATGCACGTTCCTCGGCGAGGTCCGCCCGCTCGTCGTCCCGGGCGAAGACCCGACGGCCGTCCGCGACGATCTCGAACGCAAGAACGGGGCTCGCCACCTCGAATCGGCACACGTCGACGTCGAGACCGGTCCGCTGCGCGATCTCGCCGCCGAGGCGGTCCTCGATCGCCGGGGGCCGAGCGGCGTCCGTCAAGATCGCGAGGTCGAGGTCGCTCCGGCGCCGCTCCTCGCCCCGCGACCGCGACCCGAAGATCCAGACCGCGACGATCGACGGCTCCGCCGCCGCGGCCCTCGCAACGATCCCCGCGATGTCGGCGAGCTCCATCCGCGGGCCATGATAGCTCGCGATGGCCAGGGAAGACGAGCCGCTGCACTAGCCTGATTTCCAGGCGAAGAGCAGTTGATCGGGAACTCCCCCGAAGCCGCTCCTGCGAGCAACGTGCAGCAAAGGAGAAGGCTCGTGGTCGAGGGAGATTGGATGGTGCTGCACGACGCCCGCGTGGCCCGTGCTCGACGACCGGCCCGCACGGATTGGAGTCTTTACGGTCCGGGAGTAGATCTAGCGGATGATCGGTCTTCCGCCGGCGCGCCACGCGCGCGCTCTTCTCGGAATCGGTGCGGCGGCCGGTCTCCTGCTCGCGGTCGCGGGCATCGTGCGGCCGGGGCCGCGCTTCGACGCGAACCTCCCGGCGGGCGCCGCGGCGGTCGTCGAAGGAACGGTGATCGAGGAGGAAGCGTTCGAGCGCGCCGTCGGCCTCTTCGCCGCCGACAGCAAGAACCCGATCGGCGAGGACGACCGACGACACGTGCTCGATCGCATGATCGAGGAGGAGCTGCTCGTTCAGCGCGCGAGAGAGCTCGGCATCGACGAGCACGACCGCCGCGTCCGCACGCTTCTCGTCCAGGCGATGATCGACGCCATCCTCGCGGATGCGCAGCCTTCCGAGCCGACCCGCGCCGAGCTCGAAGAGTTCCATCGCGAGAACCGCGGCTACTTCGCGCGCACCGGTCGCGTGCACGTCCGACCGCTTCGCTTCGCGAAGCGCGAAGGAGAGGACGCGGACGGACCGAAGCGACGCGCGAGCGAGGCCGCGGCACGTCTGCGCGCCGACGACGACCTCGCGACGGTCGCGGACGAGCTCGCCGACGCCTGGATCGTGCCGATGCCGGACGGCCTGCTGCCGCCGACGAAGCTCCGCGAGTACCTCGGTCCGACGCCGACCCTGCGCGCGATCGAGCTCGAGGCCGGCGACACCAGCGAGCCGGTTCCCGCGGGCCGGAGCTGGTTCGTACTGCGGATGGTCGACCGGGAGCCGGAGATCTCGCCGCCGCTCGACGAGGTCGAGGGCGAGGTGCGCTCCGAGATGCAGCGCCGCGCCGGCGACTTCGCTCTGCGGAGCTACCTCGACGGGCTGCGAGAGAGCGCGCAAGTGCACGTGCGTCCCGACGTGACCAAGGTGCCGGGCACGTCGTGAATCGTCGCGTCCTCGCGTGGGCGGCGCTCGTCCTGCTGGCGCTCGCTTCGTCGCCGAAGCTCGCGGAAGCACACACGAAGAGCGCCTCGTACTCGCACTGGCGTCTCGACGACGGCGGCGCCGAGGTCCGCTTCCGCCTTCCGCTGCTCGAGCTCACGCGCTTCCCGCCCGAGCTCGACTGGCCGAGCTACCTCGCGAGCCGGCTCGAGCTTCTCGCAGGCGATCGTCCGTGCACGCCGAGCACGCCCGTCCGCGTGCGTGACACCGCGCCGGGATGGGCGGTGTTCCGCTGGCACGTCGCGTGTCCCGACGCCGGACCGCGGACGATCCGGAGCCGCATCCTCGACGACGTGCTCGCCTCGCACCTCCACTTCGCGCGCGTCGCGACGCCGGAGGGAGGTGCGCTCGAGCGCGTCCTCGTCTCCGCGGCGCCCGAGTGGCCACTCGATGCAAAGGGCGAGGAGTCGATGGGGACCTCGTTCCTCGGCTACGTGAAGTTCGGGATCGAGCACATCCTGGCGGGCTGGGATCACCTCGCGTTCGTCGCGGCCCTCCTCCTGCTGTCGCGGTCGCTGCGCGAGGTCGCGACGCTCGTCACCTCGTTCACGCTCGCGCACAGCGTGACGCTGGCGCTCGCCGTCCTCGGCGTGATCCGTCCCGAAGCGGCGGACGTCGAGATCCTGATCGGCTTCTCGATCGCGCTCGTCGCGGCGGAGGACGGTTGGCTTCTCGCCGGCCGTCCGGGGAGCGTGCCGCGGACGATGCTCGCGGTGCTCGTGCTCGCGACGGGGCTTTCGCTCGCCGGCAGCGGCCTCCTGCCGCCGCTCGCCTGGATCGGGCTCGCGCTCTTCTCGCTCTGCCACTTCGGCCTCCTCGAGAGGACGGAGGTCGGACGCGACGCGATCCTTCGCGCGATCGTCGCCTTCGCCTTCGGGCTGATCCACGGCCTCGGCTTCGCGGGCGTGCTGATGGAGGTCGAGCTGCCGACGGATCGTCTCGTGCCGGCGCTCCTCGGCTTCAACGTCGGCGTCGAGATCGCGCAGCTCGGGATCGTCGCGCTCCTCTGGCCGGTCCTGCGGCTCCTCGCGCGCTGGGAGGGCGGAGTGTGGTACGTCCGCCTGGCCGCGGGAGGGTCGGCGGCGATCCTCGCGCTCGGCGTGCATTCGGTCGTGGTACGGAACTGGGGTTGAACTGGGATCGAGATGAAGGTCCACCTCGTCGACGGCACCTACGAGCTCTTCCGTCACTTCTTCGCGCTTCCGTCGCATCGCGACCGCGACGGAAACGAGGTGGCCGCAGTGCGCGGCGTCGTCGGCTCGGTGCTCGGGATGATGGAGGGCGGCGCGACGCACGTCGGCGTCGCGACGGATCACGTGATCGAGTCGTTCCGGAACCAGCTCTATGCCGGCTACAAGACCGGCGAGGGCATCGAGCCGACGCTCCTCGCGCAATTCCATCCGCTCGAGGACGCGCTCGGTGCTCTCGGCGTCGCGATCTGGCCGATGGTCGAATTCGAGGCCGACGACGGGCTCGCCTCGGCCGCGGCCGTGGCGCGCGCGGACCCGCGCGTGGAGCAGGTCGTGATCTGCACGCCCGACAAGGACCTCGCGCAGTGCGTCGAGGGGAAGCGCGTCGTGCAGCTCGATCGCCGGAAGAATCTCGTCGTCGACGAGGCGGGCGTCATCGAGCGCTTCGGCGTCCCTCCCGCTTCGATCCCCGACTACCTGGCCCTCGTCGGCGACAGCTCGGACGGTTTTCCGGGTCTCCCGGGATGGGGACCACGCTCCGCCGCGGCGTTGCTCGGGGCGTACGGACACATCGAGGAGATCCCCGACGACGAATCGCTGTGGCCCGTCCATCCGCGCGGCTCGGCGCGTCTCGCCGCGGCGCTCCGCGAGCAGCGCGCGAATGCGATCTTGTTCAAGGATCTCGCGACGCTCCGGACGACCGCGCCCGTCGGCAGCTCGCCCGACGAGTGGCGCTGGCGCGGCCCGAGCGAGCACTTCGCGCCGCTCTGCGAGCGCCTCGATGCGACGGGGCTCGCGAAGCGCGCCGAGCGTCTCGCCGCTTTCCGTACCTGATGCCCAGCTCCGAGCTCTCCCATGCGTCGATTCACTCTTCTCCTCGCTCTCGTGGCGACGTTCGGGCTGGGCTGCTCGCGGAACGGCTCGCCCGACGAAACGCCGGCCCGCGCTGCGAACGCGGATGCACAGCGACCGAACGTGATGCTCGTCGTCGTCGACACGCTCCGCGCCGACGAGGTCGTGATCGAATCGAGCGCCGCGGATCCGACACCGAACCTCCGTGCGATCGCCGAAGCCGGCGCGGCGTTCACGACGGCGTACGCGCACACGGCGACGACGGCGCCCTCGCACGCGACTCTCTTCACGTCCCTTCACCCGACGACGCACGGCGTGACGAAGAACGGGCTCGTCCTCCAGCAGGAGCACCGCACTCTCACGGACGTGCTCGACGAAGCGGGCTACCAGACTGCGGCGATCGTGAGCGGACTGCCGGTCGTGCGCAGCTTCGGCGTGCTGCAGGGTTTCGAGAGCGTCATGGACGACCTGCCCGTGGATCGCAACGCGCTCGAGCCGCGTGCCTGCCAGACGTCCGGCGTGGAGAAGTGCGGCGAGCGGACCACCGAGGAAGCGATGCGCTGGCTCGCCGACGGGCGGGATCCGAAGCGGCCGTTCTTCCTCTTCGTGCACTACTACGATCCGCACAAGAGCTACGAGGCGCCGGCGCCGTTCGCCTCGCAGCCGACACCGTCGGGGAAACCGAGCTTCCGCGAGCGCTGCCGCGCCGCGCGCGAGCGCTATCGCAACGAGGTCGCCTACACGGATCATCTGATCGGGAAGATCACGGCCGAGATCGCTCGCCTCGGGCTCGCGGACGACACGCTGGTCCTCGTCACCGCGGACCACGGCGAAGCGTTCGACGAGCACGAGAACTGTCAGCACACGGGCGACCTCTACGAGGAGCTCGTGCGCATTCCACTCCTGGTCCGCTGGCCCGGAAAGATCCGCGGCGGCTGGCGGTCGAGCGAGCCGATCGGGCTCGTCGACGTCATGCCGACGGTTCTCGACCTGCTCCGTCTCGAAGCCGGTACGACGCTGCAAGGACGAAGCGTCGGCGAAGCACTTCTCGGCGACGAATCGAGCGTCTCCCCGGGCCCGGTCTTCTTCGAGCGCGCGCACTTCGAGCGGAAGAAGCGCCTGCAAGGACGCCGCTTCTTCGGGACGCAGCTCGGCGTTCGGGATGGGCGCTGGAAGTACATGGAGGCGACCGAGGAGAGTCGGCGGAGCCTCTACGATCTCGAGACGGATCCGCGCGAATCGGACAACCTCATCGCCGAGCGGCCCGACGAGACGATGCGTCTCGCGCGCGTCCTCGCCGATTGGCGGCAGCAGACCATGGACGCGCGGCCCGAGTGGCGCTCGCAGAAGCGCGCCGACTCGAAGGAGGTCGTCGAAGGGCTGCGCGCGCTCGGCTACGTCGAGTAGCGGCGGTCGGGCGCGTCCTCTTCTCGATTCGCATCATCGACCTTCTCGATCTCGTTTCTGCATCCACTCCGGTGGTGCAGCGGCGCGAGTCGTTGCGGCTGCGCAGGCGAATCGGGTAGCGGCCCGCGTGCCGCGGACTCTTCGTCGTCTCTCGACCAGGCCGGAGGGCTCCGCGTGATCCGATACGCGCTCCTCGCTCTTCTGACCGACGGCGCGGATCACGGCTACCGGTTGAAGCGGCGGCTCGACGCGCGTCTCGGGCCGGTGTGGCACGTGAACGCGGGCCAGATCTATCGCGCCCTCGAGCAGCTCCGCCGGGCGCGCTGGGTCGAGGAGCTCCCGCCCGACGTCGAGCGCGGCGGCGGCCACGAGCGCTGGCCCGTCGCGATCACTCCCGCCGGTGCGGCGGAGCTCGATCGCTGGCTCGACGATCCGATCCCGCCGGAGGCTCCGTCTCCACCGCGGCCGAGCGAGCTTCTGGCGCGGCTCGTGGTCGGCGGATGGGAATCGCTTCCGCGCGTCCTCGAAGGAATCGACACGGAGCGCGAAGCCATCCTTCGCGCCCGCGTGCGGGTCGAGCGGGACCGATCGGAGAACGAGCGCGACGAGTCGCCCTCGGCCCTCGCGGGGTTCCTCGCGCTCGAAGCATCACGGCTCGAGCTCGAGGCACGCCTCGCGTGGCTCGACGTCTTTCGCGAGCGCGTGGCGCGCGTGCTCGAAACGCGGAAGGCCGCCGGCGCTTGACGCTCAGCGCGCGCAGCGAAATCCGACGAGGTTGTCGGCGCGGTCCCGTTCGAGGAGGTAGCGATTCGAGACGCGCACGTCCTTCGGAAGGCTGTACCAGGAAGCGCCGCGTACGACGCCGTCCGCGCCGGTGGAGTCCGCCGTCCACTCCCAGACGTTTCCGATCATGTCGAGCGCGCCGTACGGCGAAGCTCCGCCGGGGTAGCTGCCCACGACGGACGTTCCACCGGGTCCGCGCCCGAAGACGTTCGCGACGGCGCCGGCCACCGCAAGTTCCGCGTTTCCCCAGGGGTACTTTCGCCCGTCGACGCCGCGAGCTGCGGCCTCCCACTCCGCCTCCGAGGGCAACCGTCTTCCCTTCCAAGCGCAGTACGCGCTCGCCTGCTCGAAGGTCACGCAGCTGACGGGATGATCGGGGAGGCCCTGCATGCGCCACGAGCAGGAGGATCCCTCGCCGGGGCAAGCGCCAGCCGAAACGCACCGGGCGAACTGGGCGACGGTCGTCTCCGTCTCGTCGATCCAGAACTCCGCGAGCTCGACGGTCCGCGGTGCTTCGTCCGCCTCGCACCCGGAGTCGACCGACGACCGGCAGCCGATGGCGAACGAGCCGCCTGGGATCCGGACCATCTCGGTCTCCGTCCCCCCGGGCGGCGTCACGGAACGGCTCGTCTCCGCACTCGTGTCCTCCGCCTTCGTGTCCACGTCGACATTCCATCGGGCGAGGATCGTCGCGGGCTGCGCAGCGCGCGCGAGCTCGACGACGTAGCGCCCCCCGCGCTCGGGCGTCGAAACGTCGAGCCCGAGGTCGAACCGCGCACCCGGCGCGAGCGCGATCGGCAGTAGGGCTCGTTCTCGCGATTCTCCGGCCGGCTTCCCCGCGTCGTCGAGCCACCGGACGATCAGGTCGTCCGGTGCGAGCGGGTCGGGCTGGCGGAACGTCTCCTTGCCGCGGTTCCGCAGGACGAAGGCGATTCTCGCGCGGGGACGAGTGACGGTGATCGACCTTTGACGCCGGCCGCGCACGGCGAGGAGCTCGAAATCACTGCTGACCGGAACGGGGCTCGCCAGACGATACGCGACGACGTCGCCCGCGGCGTCGATGCGCGTCAGCCGCTCTCGCACTTGCGGGTCCTTCGCGATCTTCCTGCGGAGCTCCTGCGATGCCGAGGGAGGCAGGAGATTCGTGTGAACGAAGACCGAGCCGAAGCCCAGCGCGGCGAGCGCATCGGCCGCGCTCGGGAGCGGAAGGTTCGCAGCGAGCGCGGTGATCTGCGCTTTGAGCGGCGAAAAGAACGAGTTGTAGCACGCCGCGACCGGCCGATGATGATGGCTCTGCAGGGAGACGTATTCGGCTGCCGCCTGGCCGCTGAAAGGCACGTCGAGGACCGGCCCAGCCGGAGCTCGTCGGTAGAGATCGATCACCGCGGGGTCCGGGCGCGCTCGATGGGTCGTCATGTCGACCGGGTGCCGAAACGAGAAGTCCGTCACCGGCGCGTAGAACGACTCGACGAACGCGGAAGCGACCAGAACGCCTCCGACGACGAACTGTGTCGTCCTCGCGCGCCCCTCGATGAGCCACAGAACCCCGTATCCCGCGAGGAACGCGGTCACGAGGTAGTATCCGAGCCGCGCGTGCACGGGAACGCGCATCGCCGCGAGCCCAGGAACGAGATCGCGCGCAACGACGAGCGGCGACGGAA
>VGTG01000021.1 GCA_016874795.1 Deltaproteobacteria bacterium
AACGCGGTCCGCATCGCCCACCGTGAGATTCGCCTTCGGCCTCCCCGTCCGCATGCTCTACCTCCTGTAGAGCAAGACGACGGGGCCTGTCGATTTATTCGACTTTCTTCAGAGACGGGACACTAGCAAGGCGCGCCCGGATCGTGGTATCGGCTCTGGGGCCGACCCCCTCCCCCATGCGAACCTCCGCCACCTGTCGCTCGATCCTTGCCGCCTCGGTCCTCCTCGTCGTCGCTGCGTGCGGGGGCGGCAGCGGGACGGCCGGCCCGTCCGATCTCGAGAGCATTCCGGAGCTCGGACCGTGGAACGCGGGCGTCCCGCTCCCGGCGGAGCCGCAGGAGAGCGGCGATCCGGTGCGCGGCCGGCACCTCCTCCTGAACGGCGACTTCATGACCTGCGGCGTTCCCTGGAAGATCTACTCGAACCCCGCTCTCCGCGACTTCGTCGCGCGCGGCTTCGGCGGCGGCGCGAATGCGCCGACGATCCCCGGTCGCGAAGGGAACAACGCCGAGCTCCCGTACTACATGAATGCGTTCACCTCGCCGGACGGGGCCGAGGTCGTCAACGCGAACTGCCTCCTCTGTCACGGCGGCACTTTCAACGGCGAGCTCGTGATCGGCCTCGGCAACGCGAACGCCGACTTCACGGGCGGCTTCGGCGACTCCGGCGTCGGCGGATCCCTGCCGCCGGCGCTCCTCGACGCGCTCGGTCTCGACACGGCAGAGAAGGCGAACCTCCAGAAGATCCTCGGCCGCGGCGCGGTCCTCGGGCCGACGACCGCGATGCGCACGATCGGCCAGAACCCGGCCGAGATGCTCGCGGTCATCCTGATGGTGCACCACGACCGCGACACGCTCGCCTGGAGCGACGACGAGGTGACGCCGATCGTGATCAAGGATCACGACGGAAGCGAGCTGGTCGACGTCAAGGTCACGTCCGACCCGCCGCCGTGGTGGCGCGCGCACAAGAAGAACGCGCTCTTCTACAACGGCATGGCGCGCGGCGATCACCGCGGCACGATGGCGCTCGCGACGTCCGTCTGTGTCGACGACGTCGAGCGGGCACGCCAGGTCGACGAGATGTTCCGCGACATCCAGGCGTTCGTCGGCTCCGTGCGCCCGCCCGCGTATCCGTTCGAGATCGACGAGGACCTCGCGGCGGACGGCCATGCGCTCTTCGTGCAGAGCTGCGCCGGCTGCCACGGGACCTACTCGGCGAACGAGGACGAGGAGACCTACCCGAACCTCCTGATCCCGCTGAACGTGATCGGCACCGATCCGATGGTCGCGAACGCGGGCGTCGTACACGCTCCCGAGCTCGTCGACTGGTACAACGGCTCCTTCTACGGACAGATCACGCGCATGGAGCCGAACGACCCGTTCCCCGGCTACATGCCGCCGCCGCTCGACGGCATCTGGGCGACCGCGCCCTTCCTGCACAACGGCTCCGTGCCGACGGTCGAGCTCCTGCTGAAGTCGAGCGCGCGGCCGACGGTCTGGCGCCGCGTCGACCTCGACAGCCGGAACTTCGACCAGGAGGCGCTCGGCTGGCCGTGGCTCGAGGTGCCGGTCCCGCAGGCCGAGGTTCCCGAGAGCGAGCGCGAGCTCGTCTACGACACGACGTACCTGAGCCAGTCGAACCAGGGCCACCCGTTCGGCGACCACCTCTCGGACGCCGAGCGCCGGGCGGTCATCGAGTACCTGAAGACGCTGTAGCCGCTCTCGGTGCAGGTTGGCCGGGAAGGGACTTGGAAGCTCCGATCGCGGCCTGGGCTCGGTTCAGTAGCCTGGGATGGTCGTTGGATCGATGAGTCCGTGCCGCACCCAGCCCTTGCGGGCGAGCCAGGTGCGCGCGTGTGCGACCTCTGGACTCTCCTGAGCGGGAGCCCCAGCTCGTTTCCGGTTCCAGCCGGTGAACCAGCGTCCGGAGGAAGCCTCGTCGATCCGCACCGGAGGTGCCACGCCGAAGCGCTTGAACCAGTGCCTGCGTGCGTTCAGGAGCACGTACGCCAGAGCGGATCGCACTTCACGCGGCGTCCGGAGGAGCCGCAGATGGTAGCGCCCGTCGAGGACCGCTCCCGTGCGCGCGAAGGCGCGGTTCACGACCCTTGCGAGACGCGCCGCAACCGCCTTCATCCCGCGCCCGAGCGCGTCCTTGGAGTCCGCTTCGACGATCAGGTGAGCGTGATCACGCTGGAGGGAGTAATGCAGGACGCGGAACTCGCCTCGCTCGCAGCACTTCCGCAGGCTCTTCTGGAACTCGCGTACGAGCCTGCGGCAACGAAGGCTCCGCAGGCCACCTCGCACGCGCAACGTCACGTGCGACGGACACTCGCCCGGCAGATCCGGCCGAGCACGGTGCTGCACGCGCGGCCGCGGCCCCCGGCGGCCGACCGGCTCCTTTCCGAGGTCCGCCGCGCCCCGAGCGCCGCCGCAAATCATCGAAGGAGAGCTGCCCCCGCACGATTCGAGACTACCGCATGAGAAGAAAGTAGTCAAGACTAATAAAAGAAATCACGAAAGAATCGGGCGCTGTTCGAAGCACGAAGCCCAAACCACCCCCTAACCGCCAAACGTGACCGCACGAACGTCGCGCGCCGAGACTCGGCCGCGCGCTACGCGCGCGGACGGCTCGCGTCTTGGGTCCCCTCGAGACGCGGCTCGAGCGCGATCACGACGAGCGTGCGGAAGTACGCGCGCGCTTCGTCCTCCGGCTTCGTGGAAACGTCCTCGAACGGACCGAGCATCGCGACGAAGCGCGCGTAACGCGGATGCTCGCGGAAGAAGCGCACGTAGACCTCGGCACCTTCGTCCCCGCTCGCGTCGCGCGCACGGGCCGAGAAGCGCACGCCGCGGCGCACGAACTCGATCTCCGGACTTGCGCGCACGTTCCTCACCCACTCCGAGCGCTCGCCGTTCGCGGGAGCGACGAAGACCGTCCCGGTCGCGGAATCATGGCCGAGCTCGTCGACCATCACCTCGCGCGGCTGCCCCGTGCGCCGGCCGCGCGTCGTCACGAGGATCCAGTCGATGCCGAGGATGCGCTCGTAGCCGCGGACGCCGGCGTGGTGGAGCGTGATCGGAAGACGGAAGAGGAAGCGGCGAAGGCGACCCCGCGGCCCGGCGCTCAACGTCGTGTCCGCGGCTTCCGCGGCTTCCGCTGCTTCCGCTGCCCGAGCGCGAGGCGACGGCCGACGTCGATCAGGAACGGGCCCGCGAGCGCGTTCCGCCCGAGAAGCATGCGGTGGATCATCGGCCCGCGGTCGACGAGGCCGATTTCGATCCGCTTCTCGACGCCGCCGAGGCGCAGCATCGTCTCGACGAAAATCCGCGGCGTGCAGTGCCCGCTGCTCGAGCGCACGGCGCCGTGCCGCGCGACCGGCGCCGTGACGCGTGTCCGCGGGCGGACGGCGTTCCTCCGGCGCACGACGTCGAAGCCGACCTCGCCGTTCCCGAGGAGCTCGATGTTCTCGACGTGGAGCGCGCTCGAGCGCGCTCCGGTGTCGACCTTCGCGCGAAGGCCGAACACCTTCCACTCGGGGAGGTCGACGTACTCGGTCCAGCCGATGACGACGGAGGTCTCGTCCGCTTCGGTCGCGCGCGCGGCGCGGCCGCGACTCTCCCGCACGTCGGTGGCCGCGGCCTTCACCCGTGGGATCTCCCGGCGGCGCGCGAGCGCGCCACGGCGACTGCGCGACGCGGTGGCTTCCTCCGGACCCCGCGAGCGCCGCGCCCCGGCGGCGCCAGGCTCTTCAACGTCAGGTTCTTGCCGAAGCAGAGAAGGACGTCGCCGGCGACGATCGCGCGGTCGCGGCGCGGATTCGGGATCGTCAAGCTGCCGCGCTGGATCGTCAGCACGATCACGTCGCGGTCGCGGAGACCGCTCGTGCCGATCGTCTTGCCGCAGAGGAGCGAACCCTCGGCGATCGGGATCTCCATCACGCCGTAGCCCTTGTGCAGCGTGAGCCGCTGGCGCAGGTCGACCTCGGGGAACAGCACCTCGTCCTCGATCAGCCGCACGATCTCGCCCGCGACGTCGACGCCGGTCGCGCGCTCGATCCCCTCGAGCCCGGGCGACGAGTTGACCTCCATCACGACCGGGCCGTCGCGTCCCTCGAGCATGTCGACGCCGGCGACGCGCAGGCCGAGGATCTGCGCGGCGTGCACGGCCGTCGCGCGGTACACGTCGTCGAGGTGGGCCACCTCGACGCGGCCGCCGCGGTGCACGTTGCTGCGGAACTCGCCCCGCTCGGCGACGCGACGCATCGCCGCGACGACGCGCCCCCCGACGACGAGCGCGCGCACGTCGCGCCCGCGGCTCTCCTGGACGAACTGCTGCAGGAGGACGTTCATCTTCGCGGGACCAGAGAGCGTCTCGATCACTGCCTCGGCGACCTTCGTCGTCTCCGCGAGGATCACGCCGACTCCCTGCGTCCCTTCCAGGAGCTTGACCACGACCGGCGCGCCGCCGAGCCGCTCGATGCCGGACAGGATCTCCGACGGATTGCGGACGAAGACGGTCTTCGGGATGCCGACGCGATGCCGGCTCAGGACCTGCAAGGCGCGCAGCTTGTCCCGCGAAACGCTGATCGCGTGCGACGGGTTCACGCAGAACACGCCCGTCTGCTCGAACTGGCGCACGACCGCGGCGCCGAAGAACGTGATCGAAGCGCCGATGCGGGGGATCACCGCGTCGTAGCCGCGAAGCTCGCGGCTCCGGTAGTACAGCCGCGGCTGCTCCTGCTCGACCTCGATCGAGAACGAGAGCGTGTTGAGCACGCGCGCGACGTGACCGCGCTGCTCGGCCGCCTCCTTGAGGCGCCGCGTGGTGTAGAGCCTCGGCCCCCGCGACAGGATCGCGACACGCATGCAGAGTACTTCCTACCTCGTCCGCCAGCGCCCGACGCTTCCTGGATATTTCATCCCTCGCGGAGTCGCAACGCAGGTCGGGAGCCGCTTCTTGACCACTTCGCCTGCTCACGCCTATGGGAAGCTCCAGCCGGAGGTGTACGTGAACGACGCGGCGACGTTGAAGAAAAAGGTGATCGCGACCGTCGACGAGATCGCCGGGACGTTGCTCGACGTCTCGCATTTCATCCATGCGAATCCCGAGCTCGCCTTCAAGGAGAAGATCGCCGCGGCACGGCTCGGTGAGGCGCTCACGGGAGCGGGCCTGCCGCTCGAGCGCGGCGCGTACGGTCTCGAGACCGCCTTCGCGGCGGACTTCGGTCGCGAAGGCACCCCATGCGTCGCTCTTCTCGCCGAGTACGACGCCCTTCCCGGCATCGGCCATGCCTGCGGGCACAACTTGATTGCGGCTTCGTCGCTCGGGGCGGCGCTCGCGCTGCACCGCCTCGGGCCGGATCTTCCAGGACGCGTCCGTCTCCTCGGCACGCCTGCCGAGGAGGGCGGGGGCGGAAAGGAGCTGATGGCGCGAAAGGGAGCGCTCGAGGGCGTCGACGCAGCGATGATGATCCATCCCGCGGGAGTCAACCTCGCGACGATGCCGTGCATCGCCGTCGCCGACGCCAGCGTCGCGTACCGCGGGCGCTCCGCGCACGCCTCGGCGCAGCCCCACGACGGCGTGAACGCTCTCGACGCGCTCGTGATCGCGTACCAGGCGATCGCGGCGCTGCGGCAGCACATCCGTCACACGGAGCGGATCCATGGCATCGTCACGTTCGGCGGCGACGCGCCGAACGTCGTCCCGGAGCGCGCTTCGGGACGCTTCCTGGTGCGCGCCGCGGACCAGAAGTCGCTCGACGACCTCAAAGCCCGCGTCGAGGGCTGCTTCGCGGCCGGCTCGGCGGCGACGGGCGCCACGGCGGAGGTCGAATGGGGCTCCGTCGACTACCTCGATCTGAAGACGAGCTGGCCACTCGCGAACGCTTTCCAGGCGAACGCGGAGTCGCTCGGCCGCCGCTTCTTCCCGGTCGAGCGTCTGCCACTGACGATGGCGGGCAGCACCGACATGGGGAACGTGAGCCACCGGGTGCCGTCGATCCATCCGATGATCTCCTCCGCGCCCGCGCACGTCACGATCCACAACGCGGAGTTCGCGAAGTACGCGGGCTCCGAGATGGGCGACCAGGCGGTCCTCGACGGCGCGAAGGCGCTCGCGATGACCGCGATCGACTTCCTCTGCGACGCGGAGCTCCGCGCGCAGACGCGCGCGCAGTTCGAAGCAGCCTTGGCGGCACGATGAAGGCGGTCCGCTGTCACGAGGCCGGTCGCATCCGCGTGACCGACGTCCCGGAGCCCTCGGGCGACGGCATCGACGTGCGCGTCCGCGCCGCGGGGATCTGCGGCTCCGATCTGCACCTCCTCGCGGCCGGCGTCCCGCTGCCGGGCACGCTCGGACACGAGCTCGCGGGCACGCTCGCGGACGGCACGCCCGTCGCGATCGAGCCGCTCGCGCCGTGCGGGACCTGCACGGCGTGCCGCTCCGGGCGGTACAACCTCTGCAGCGAAGGCCCGGCGATGATCTTCGGCATCGGGCGCGACGGCGGGATGGCGGAGAAGGTGCGTGTTCCGAAGTCGGCGCTCGTGCCGCTTCCCGCGGGCGTCGACGTCTCGAACGCGTGCCTCGTCGAGCCGCTCGCGGTCGCGATCCACGGCATGCGCCGCGCCGGCGTCCGACCGGGCGAGCGCGTCGCCGTGGTCGGCGGCGGGACCATCGGCCTGGTCGCGGTCGCCGCGGCACGTGCCGCCGGTGCGGAAGCCGACCTCGTCGCCCGCCACGACGTGCAGCGCGTCGCGGGCGACCGGCTCGGAGCGGGTATCGCGAAGGACGATCGTCAGTACGACGCGGTCGTCGACGCGGTCGGAACGAGCGAAGCCGTGGAACGAGCGATCGCTCTCGCCTCACCCGGCGGCCGGCTGATCCTCCTCGGCAGCTACTGGGACGGAATGCGGGTTCCGGGGTTCGCGCTCTGCATCAAGGAGATCGACGTCTTTCCCGCGAGCTTGTACGCTCGCGAAGGGGGAAGTCGGGACGTGGACGCGGCGGCGGCGCTCCTGGCGCGTGAGCCGGAGATCCCGCGGGCGATCATCACGCACCGGTTTCCTCTCGAAGCGGCGGAGGAGGCCTTCCGCGTCGCCGCGGATCGAAAGGCGGGGGCGATCAAGGTGGTTCTGGAGCCGTGAGATCCGCGGGAGGAGAGCGAGGATGATCGAACTGCGAACGACGCGCGCGGGAGTCGCCGCGCTCGCTGCCGTGCTCGCGATCTCTCAGCTCTCCGGCTGCGGCGCCTGCTGGCCCGGCTCGTGTACGGACTCTCCCGCCTCGCCGACGCCCACGCCGACGCCGGTCGGCTCCGTGACGCCGACGCCGGAGCCGACGGCGTCTCCGTCCGCCGTCTGCCAGGTCGAGCGCAACGCCGACGACGTCCCCGCGAACCTCTACGCAGCCGTGGAAGCCGGCTGCCCCCGGCTCGTTCTCGATCCCGATAAACCGCGCGCCGATGACATCGGCAGCGCCGGCATCACCGGCTCCGCGATTTGCGAGGCCGGGCGCATCACGACGGGCGAAGGCGATGCTGCGGAGAGCTCCTTCTTCTTCCGGTTCAGCTGCGACGCGGAGCGGCCCTGGGAGATCAGCGCCGCGACCGTGAGCGCGGAGTCGGCGAACGACATCGAGCTCGCCGCGATGTGCGACGGCGTCTCGTTCACGAAGACGTTCACGCAGGGCCAGGTGCTCGAGGAAGAGCTCTGGATGGAGAACGAAGAAGACATCATGGCGGTCTGGGACGCGTTCGAGGGTGCCTGCGAAGGATTCGCGACCGACAGCGCCTCGTATCGAGATTGCGCGCGCTACTGCAACGGCGAGGACTCGCTCCTCGAGGCGCTGAACGGGCTCGCCGAGCAAGGCACCGATCTCCTCGACGGAGTCTCGGTCGCGGTCGAGTGCTACCTGGCTCTCTTCGATTCGGAGGCCATCGGCTCCTTCCTCGAGACCGTCGAGAGCACGGACCTCGACACGGACGTCAGTGTTCTCGTGTCCACGTCGTGCCAGTGCATCCCGAATACGGCCTTCCTCGAGTGCCTCGGCAGCACGACGTTCCCCTGCTTCGCCGCCGACGGCTCGTACAGTGCCGAATGCGGCGAGAACTGCTGGGAGGAAGAGGGCGAGGTCACGACCTCCTGCGAGGAGTGAGGAGCGCCGGACGGCTCGGCGGGACTACGGCGCGAGCGCGAGAGACCAGGCGCCGCCGCTCGCGCGCGCGGTGAAGAGGAGCCCGCCGCCGGCGGTCTCCTGCGACTCGACGTCGTCGAGCCCGCTCGACTCGACCTCCGGCGCACCGTGCTTCGCGCCCGGGTAGAAAACGACGAGCTCCACGCCCTCGCCCGCCTGCTCGCCGGAGACGAAGAGCGTTCCGGCCGCGGGATCGTACCGCGTCTCGACGAGGCGCCCCGGCGCGGCGCGCGGATAGGCGCGCGTCAGCTCGTCGACGAGGTCGGTGCGCTCGCCGAGCACGGCGTTCGTCGAACAGTCGAGGTCGAACTCGCCCCAGGGATAGGGAACGCGGCCGGCGCGCACGTCGCCGACCTTGTGCGGATCGCCGCACGACTCGCGCCACGTCCAGAGCGTCGCGCTGAAACGAAGCTCGTCCTGGAACGCCTGGTGATCGAGGAAGTAGCCGTCGCCGCTCGGACCGGCGCGCCGCGGATCCGCGCCCCACTCGCCGCTCAAGACCGGCGCCCCGCCGAAGCGGACCGCCTCGTCGCGCGCCACCTGGAACGCGGCTCGCGTGATCGGGCTGCCGGTGAAGCCGCCCGTGTACACGTGCGGCGCGTAGACCACGTCGCGGTCGCGCGCGAAGTCGGGCGGTGCGCCCTGCCCGAGCGCCGACCAGAGCCCGGACGGCTCGAAGAGGACGAGGTGCGAAGGCGCGCCTGCGGCGGCTTCAGCGGCGCGGATCTCGGCGAGCGCTTCGCCGTAGAGCGCGGGAAGACCCGCTTGTGCGCTCGGCGTGAACGCGTTCGGCTCGTTCATGAGGTCGTACCCGGCGACGGCGGGATCGGTCGCGAACCGCGCGGCGAGATGACCGAGCATGCGCGCGTAGCGCGTACGGATGCCGACGTCCCCGGGACCCGGAACGTCTCGCCAGAACGCGTCGAACGCCGCGACGACGGCCGGGCTCGTCTCGCGCACGCCGGCGGAGGTACAGCGCGGCCGATCGCCGTCGAACGTCGCCCAAGCGGGCGCGCCGTCCCAGCCGATCGCCGGCTCGGTCGGCGGAGCGCACTCCTCGTCCGGACGCGCCGCGAGAGTCGCGTTCCACGCGTCCTGGTGCAGATCGAGGATCGAGTAGATGCCGTGGCGCTCGAGAAGACGCACCGCTCCCTCGATCTCGTCGAGGTACGCTTCGTCGTAGACGCCTGCCTCCGGCTCGACGCGCGACCACGAGAGGAGCAAGCGGACGGCGTTCCAGCCGATCGCCTGCATCCGCGCCGCGTCCTCCTCGGTCAGCGGGAACGTCGTGGGGAATTCGGTGCCCTGCCAGTACTCCGCGTACGCGTTGACGTTGACGCCGCGGAGCAGGACCTCGCGGCCCTCGCCGTCGACGATCCGGCCGCCGGCGACGGGATCGGGCTCGGCGTGCAGGAAGTGGAGCGCCGTCGCGGAGTCGTCGCTCCCGTCGCCGGAGCAAGCGGCGAGCAGTGCCGCGAGCACGAGAGCGGGAGCGAGCGAAGCGAAACGGCGCAGCATCGACCGAGTCTCCGGAACGCGGCCGAAGCGGTCAAGACCGCCTGAGCTTCGCACCTCAGGCGACGAGAAAACGCGGCCGAGTAGCTCGGTGTCTCGGCGGTGGATCGATTGCCGACTCGACCGACCCTCGATAGCGTCTCCCGGTGGCGCACCGCCGCGATCGTACGGTCGTGCAACGAAGAGCGCGAAAAATCGCCGCCGCGTTGGCGGCCGTGGCCGGCTCCGCGCTCCTGGCTCCGCTCGCGTCGGACGGACGGGAAGCGCTCTGCGACATCCCGGTCGTGCAGACGCGCTCGGGGCCCCTCTGCGGCCGCGCGGTCGAGGCGGCTCCGCCCGGAGGCGAGAAGCGAGCGCTGCAGGCCTACCTCGGCATCCCCTACGCCGCGCCGCCGATCGGAGCGCGCCGCTGGCGAGCGCCGGCTCCCGCGGAGCCGTGGCAGGGAATCCGCAGGAGCGACGACTTCGGACCGATCTGTCCGCAGCATCTCCCGGAGGACGTCTCGATCGAGACGAGCGAGGACTGCCTCACGCTGAACGTGTGGACTCCCGATCCGAAGGGAGCCCTGCCGGTGATGGTGTTCCTGCACGGCGGCTCCTTCCTCGACGGCGGGAGCTCACTCCCGCTCTACGACGGTGCGCATCTCGCCGCGACGGGACCGGTCGTCGTCGTGACGCTCAACTACCGGCTCGGCGTGCTCGGCTTCCTCGCCGGCATCGACGGGTTCGGCGGCAACTATGGAATTCTCGATCAGCAGCTCGCGCTCCGCTGGGTGCGCGAGAACGCGGCCGCGTTCGGCGGCGATCCGGCGCGCGTGACGCTCTGGGGCGAGAGCGCCGGTGCGATGTCGGTCGGAATCCATCTCCTCGACGAGGAGAGTGCAAAGCTGTTTCGCGCCGCGATCCTCGAGAGCGATCCGTACGGGATCCCCTACAAGACGCCCGAGCAGGCGCGCGGGTACGCGAACGCCGTCGTCGCGGCGCTCGGCTGCTCGTCGGACGACGACGATGACGACGTCTCCGCGTGTCTCCGCGACGCGCCGATCGATCGCATCCTCGAGGCGCAGATGAAGCCGCCGTTCACCGAGGCGCTGCTCCTCGGCCTTCCGTCCTTCGTTCCCTGGGCGCCCGTCGTCGGAAGCCCGCCGCTCGCGATGCAGCCGGTGCAGGGCCGCATCGACAAGCCGATGATCCTCGGCACGAACACGGACGAAGGTACGCTCTTCGTGGCACTTCAGGAGCGCGCGATCGGAAGCATCGGGGCGATCAAGTACGTCCTCGAGACGGAGCTCGCGCTCGGCGACCATGCGGGGAAAGCGAGAGCGCTCTATCCGCCGCTCGGTCCCGGCGGCGACCCGGAAGCGCTCTCGCACCTCGTCACCGACTACCTCTTCACGTGCGCGAGCCGGTTCGTGCTGGGACGGAGCACGGCACCTGCGTGGTCGTACGAGTTCCGCTACGCCCCCTCGTTCTCGATCTGGCCCAGCTTCCCCGTCTGCGCGCCGTCGACGGGACGGGTCTGCCACGGAGCGGAGCTCCCGTTCGTCTTCGGGAATCCCTTTCCGCCCGTGTTCGGCGAGCCGCGGGCTTCCTTCACGACCGCCGAGGAGAAGCTCGCGCGGACGACGATGCAGCTCTGGACGCGCTTCGCGACCGATTTCGACCCGAGCCCGACCGGAGACCCGCCGTGGCCGCGTTACGAAGGCCAGAACCCCGTCGACTTGCGCCTCACGGGACCACTCACCGTCGGGCCGCCGCGCGACGCGCATTGCGAGTTCTGGGACGCCCTCGGCTACGACCTTTCGGGCGTTCTCGACCGCATCCTCCGAGGGGACCGCAAGTCCTGAGGGTCTTCGTCGCGAGCGAGACGATGCCCTCCGTCGAGCAGGCGGCCTACTGTCGCGCGTGAGACCCTCGCTTACGGAGTCGACGCCGGACGGCCGTTGGCAATGAAGAGATAGCGGTCGTCGCCGGTGCCGAGCGTGAAGGTGCCGGGGAGAGCGCCGAGCGTCGCCACCTCCGACGGACGGAGCACGACGCCGGCCGGCTCCGGGCTCGACAGGCGCGCGGCGACCTGGTCCACGGGCAGGACCGGAACGCGGCGCTCGAGCGAGTAGTTGACGAGCGGAAGCCGGTACACGTCGTCGAACGTCGTCCAGAGCGCGCGCCCGTCGAGCTCGCGCTCGACCGCCTCGAAGAACGGCCGCACGGACTTCCGCGCGTCGACCTCGGGAAGCGCCACGCGAAGCGCCAGGAAAGTGATCGCGACGAGACAGACCCCGTAGCCGAGGTACCACGCGCGGTCCGGGCCGCGCGCGCGGAGACGAGCCGCGAGCGAGAAGCCCGCGGCGAGCGTGAGCGGAAGGAAGAGGAGGACCCACCAGCGCGAGAACGCAATCGCGAGCGCGAGCGGCGTGACCGCGCCCGCGGCGCCGACCAGTGCCAGGTTCCCGACGATCGTCCACAGCTCCCAGCGGCGCAGGCGCGAAGGGGCGGCGAGCACCTCGGCGGCGAGGTCCGCCAGCAAGAGAAAGACGAAGAAGAGGATCGGGCTCAGGTAGTCCGTCGACTTGGCACTCGACAGCGACAGAACCAGAGGAACGGCCACGAGCCCGACGAGGAGGAACCGCTGGAGCTCGCTCCACGGCCCGCGCGATAAAAGACGCACGAGAGCGACGATCGCGATCGGCGCCCACGGCGTCGGGTAGAGGAACAGGAGCGGGAGGTAGAAATGGTACGGCTCCTTCTCCGCGATCCACGCGTCGTTGATCCGATCCGAGAGCCCGACGAACGACTCGAGCGGCAGGAGCCGGCCGATCGTGTTGTCGACGAGCGCGATGCGCACGAACGGCCAGCCGCCCTCGCGATGGAGCGCGATCGCCCACGGCAGGGCGAGCACGAGCCCGAGCAACCCCGTCCACAGGAAGAGGCGGACGAGCCGTCGAAGCTCGCCACGTCGCACGAGATCCACCGCGACGACCGGCAGGACGACGAAGCCCGTGAAGAGGTTCTTCGCGTAGAACGAAGCGGCGACCACGAGCGCGAGCGCCGCGTCCCAGCGCGCGATGCGCTCGGGCGCCGCTTCGAGCGAGCGCGCATGGAGTGCGAAGCCGACGAACGCGAAGATCGTCCCGGCGACGTCGGTGCCGGCGCGGTGCACGAGGTCCCAGTACAATCCCGTCGAGGCGGCGAGCAGCATCGCTGCGCACGCCGCTTGCACCCCGTACGCGCGCCGCGCGATCCCGTAGACGAGACCGAGACCGAGAACCCCGAGCAAAGCGGCGGGCAGCCGCAGCGTCCCCGGATCGAGCGAGCCGCTCACGCGCGCCGCGGCGAGCGCGAGCCAGTAGTACAGCGGTGGCGTATCGAGGAACGCGTGCTCGCCGTTGATCCGCGGAACGGCGAGGTCGCCCGACGACTGCATCTCCCACGTGATGCCCGCGACCGTCGGCTCGACCGGCGCCCACACGTCGTGGTCCCAGACGCCGACCCCGAGATACAGGGCGACGACCGCGATCCACGTGAAGGCGACGAGGGCTGCGTCGCGGGCTCGAGGAGTCAATGGAGGTCCGGCTCAGAAGTAGGAGCGGAGCTCTCCCCGCCGGCGGATGTCCAGCGTCGCGCAGTGGAAGCCGCCGCCGAACAGCTTGTAGTTCATGAACGGACACGGGATCGGCTCGAAGCCCCACTCGCGAAGCTTCCGGTGCATCGACTTCTGCGACGCCTCGACGACGACGCGGCGCTCGTCGAGCATCAGCATGTTCATGCTGATCCACTTGCTGACGAGCGAGAGGTGGACGTTCAGGAAGCCCGGGATCGGATCCGGATCGGGCGCGACGAGTACGTCCCACGAGCGCAGGATCGAAGGAAGCCGCGAGGCGTCGGCGTACTCCGGATTGATCAATACCTTCCCCGGCGCCAGCGGGACGAACGTCGTGTCGATGTGCATCGGCTGGCGACAGAGCGTCTCCACCTCGTGGATGCGAAAGCCGTCGCCGAGGTGCCGACGGAGCCACTCGATCCCCGTCTGGTTCGTCACGTTGCTCCGCGTGACGAAGAGATCGCGCCCGCAGCGCGCGAAGTCCGCCGCGTCGAAGACGAGCTCCGACTCGTTCACGATGTAGCGGATCGGCTCGCCCGCCGGCGAAGGCCGGAAGTCGTCTCCCGAGTAGAGCGAGTCGAGAAGGCGTGGACGCGGAGCGGAGGTCCAGCGCGCGCCGAGCGCGAAGTACTCGCGGAGGAGGGTCCGGTAAGCGCGCATCTCGAAGTGCCGCGAGCGCCAGGCCATCGGCACCTCGATGATCTCGTCGCCGATGACGATCAGCCCGTCGCGCGGGCTCGCGATGCAGAAGCCCCTCGAGGTCCAGCTCGGTGTCGAGCAGGGAACCGCGAAGTCGACGACGTCGGGCCGCCGGACGACGATGCCCTCGCTCTCGAGCAGGCGGATGAACCCGTCGAGCTCGCGCTGCGCTCGTTGCACGACGATCCGCGGGTAGTGGCGCCCTGCGAGCGGACGGTAGAGGCGCGCCGGTACCGGCGGAAGGTTCCCCTCGAAGGTCACGTGCCGCGTCGGCACGGTCGCCCCTTCGAGGCGACCGACGATCACCTCCTCGAGCGGATCCCACTCGTTCCACGAGCGCACGGGCCCCGCGACGGCGGGGGTCTCGACCGCTGCGTTCACGCCGGGAAGAAGACGAGCCCGATCCCAACCACGATCGTCAGGATCCCGATCGCCTGAAGCACGTTCAGGCTCTCGTTCAGGAGCCATGTCGAGAGGAGCGCGATGATCACGATCGTCGCCCCCGTCGAAACGGGATAGACGAGGTTCAGCCGCAAGCGGGACAGCAGGAAGATGTAGAGGAAGAAGCTCAGCCCGTGCAGCACGAGCCCGCTGAAGATGTAGACGTTGCGAAACGGCTCGAGGACGATCCCGAGCGACAGCTCCTGGTCGCCGAGGCGCGCAGCGCCGTACCGCAAGATGAGCTGAGCCGCGACGACCAGACAGGTTTCGAGGGCGAAGAGGAGGTAGATCATCGCGTCTCAGACGATCTCACCCGCGCGTGCCGAAGTGTACGCGCCGTTCTCCCACACGACGGCGCCGTTGACGACGACCGTGCCGATGCCCGTCGCATGCCGCACGTAGCGATTGGCGTTTCCGGGAACGTCGCCGACGAAGTCCTCGGAGCCGCGGTCGATCGTAGCGGGATCGAACAGGACGAGATCGGCCGCCTGGCTGGGCACGATGCGTCCGCGGCCGCGGATGCCGAAGGCGTCCGCGAGCTCGCCCGTGAGACGATGAATGGCTTGCTCCAGCGTGAACGCACCGAGCTCCCGCACCCAGCGCGCGAGGAGGTAGCTCGTGTCGCCCGCACCACAGAACTGCGCGATGTGCGCTCCCGCGTCGCTCGCGCCGATGTGCACGAGCGGATGGCTCAGGAGCTTCGTGACCGGCCCCGTCTCGGCCTGGATCATGCCCTTCAGGCAGAACTCGGTCTCGAGCCCTTCGCTACACGCGAGATCGATCAGCGCGTCGGCCGGTGCGACGCCCTGCTGCGCCGCGACGTCCTTGACGAGACGGCCCTCGAGCGCGCGGTGCTCGGCATCGCGCACCTGCTGGACGATCAGGTGGTCCCACACCGGGCCGAGGAACACGGCCTGGTTGCGCAGATCCTCGCGACGCGCGGGATCGGCGAACGCGGCGAGCCGCTCGGACAGCGGGAGCCGCATGATCGCGTTCCATGCCGGGAGCGCGAACAGGATGAACGACGCCTCGCTCAAGCGGATGTTGACGTCGAACGTACGCGGCATGCTCTGCCCGAAGAGCTTCGCGCCGCGTGCGGCCTCCTCCTCCAGGAGCGCCAGGGAGTCGGACCAGAGCGTCGTCGTTGCGTTGTGCACGATCGGCGCGACGGAGCACATGAGACCCGTCGCGCGCGAGATGTCCGCCATGTCGCGCATGTTCTGGAGCTGCGCCTGTGGCAGGAAGAAGATCGGAACCGTCTGGATCAGCCCGCGTCCCGCCGCGGCCATCGCGCGGCCGAGGGCGATGATCTCATCCTTCGTGGCGAGACGGCTCGCGACCGGACGCATGTCCTCGTCGATGTCGACGTACGAAGTCGAGAGCCCGGCCGCGCCCGCGCGGATCGCGTCGGCGAGCACCTTGGACATCGCCGCGACCTCGTCCTCCGTCGCCGCGCGCTCCTGCGCGGCCGGACCCATCACGTAGTGTCGCAGCGCCGAATGTCCGACCAGGCCCGCGACGTTGATGCCGAGGTGCGGCCGGATGAAGTCGAGGTACTCGCCGTAGCTCTCCCACTCCCACGGCACGCCGGCCGCGAACGTGTCGAGCGGGATGTCCTCGATCTGCTTGAACATGCCCGCGAGCGCGCGCCGATCGCTCTTTCGCACGGGAGCGAGCGAGAGGGAGCAGTTGCCCATCAGCACCGTCGTCACACCGTGCTCGAGCGAGGGCGTCGCGAGGCGGTCCCAGCAGATCTGCGGGTCGAAGTGCGTGTGCACGTCGATGAAGCCCGGTGCGACGACCTGGCCGCCCGCATCGATCTCGCGCGTTCCCGCCGGGACGGAGGTCGCGCCGACGTCGGCGCCGGCCGCGGCGATCTTCCCGTCGCGGACGGCGATGCCGCCCGTGAACGCGGGAGCGCCCGTGCCGTCGACGATCCGCGCGTTGCGGATCAGAAGGGATCTCTCGGACTTCTCCATGATCGACTCCTAGCTCGCCTTCTCGCCGCGGAACGGCTGGTTTCCGTAGCGGTCCACGTGCACGATCTCACCGACGGGCTTCCGCGTCGTCGGCCCGTAGCGTCCCGTTGGCCAGCCGAGCGGAACGACGGCGCACGGGCTGACGCCCCAGGGAAGCCCGAGCGCGCGCCGCGCGAGGAAGTGGCTCCAGAGCGGCAGCGTGATCAGCGCCGCACCGAGTCCGGCCGCGCGCGCCGCGAGGAGGAGGTTCTGCACCGAAGGGTAGATCGAGCCATAGTAGCTCGTCGCCGCGACCGGCGGGAACGGCACGCGCGGTCCGCGCAGACACGCGACGACGATCACGGGAATGTCCGCGAAGTGGTCCGCCTGCCACTGCACCGCCTTGATGATGCGTTGCATCGCCGGATCCTCGCGCGCGAGCCAGCGGCCGATCCCGCCGTAGAGCCGCCACGCGCCGCGGTTCAGCGCGCCGAGCTTCTCCTTCACGGCGCGGTCCTTGACGATGACGAATTCCCAGTTCTGCGCGTTGCTGCCGGTCGGCGCCTTCTGCGCGAGCTCGACCAGCCGCAGGACCAGGGCGTCGTCGACCGGATCGGGACGGAGGCGGCGGATCGCGCGCTGCGTCGACATCGCCTCCTCGAGCGGCATCGCGAACGGACTCTCGACCGTCTGACTCGCAGGCTCGGACATCTCGACCTCCTCGGGCTCTTGACGGGGACGTTGGGACGGTACCAAACGCCCTTCGCGAGCGCTCCTAGCCTGCATTTCTCACCAGATCACGTCGCGAGGCGGTCGAGAGTGCCGAAGATTCGCGAGCCTCGGACCGGAGGGCGACGCAGGCGTACTTGAACAGTACGTCGAGGAGCCCGGAGGGAGAAGCTCGCGAAGATTCGGTGCTATCGGCCGCCGCAGTAGGGATCTGGTGAGAAATGCAGGCTAGACGAGAAGGGGCGTGGGGAAGGTGCGTTCGATTAGATCGCGGTAGTGCGCGAGGTCGATCTTCGGCAGGAAGTAGGGCGAGACGAAGTCCGCGTCGAAGCGCCGGAAGGGCTTCAGGTACTTCTCCGCCCATTCGCGCTCCTGCGCGTTCATCAAGCGCTCGACGTCGCTCATCGAGACGTTGTGATAGCGCGCCACCCACGCGACGTGATCGGGTACGTGCCCGCGAAGCCGCGAGTAGATGAACTCGCCGTGGCCGAACTGGAAGAGCGCGCTGTCGAGGCCCTCGCCTTCCACACCTCGCGAGATCCGTCGCGTGCCGCCGACGACGTGCTCCGGCGCCTCGCCGGCGGCGAGCAGCACCTTGCCCAGGTCGTGGACGATCGCGAGGACGTGCATGTCCGGATCGGTGACGCCGTTTCGCTCCATCGCCGCGAGGATCTGCTGCAGGTGGACGAGCTGGCTGCCGCAGAAGAGCCGCCGGTCCGTCGGGTCGATGCACAGCGAGAGCTTCTCGACCATGTCCCACACGCGGACGCGGCCGTAGACGGCGCTCTCGTAGCGCGCCTTCAGAGCGGAGACGGTCTCCGCGGTCTCGCGATTCCGTGCGGCGATGATCCGCTCCGCGTCGCGCTCGAACTCGCCCATGCCTTCGGGGAGAGAGCGCAGTTACGCGAGGATGCCGAGCTTCAGGGCTCGGAGCTGCGTCCGGTAGCGATAGCCGAAAGCGACGCCGGCCCCGCCGCCCGCGAACGCCGCGAGCGCGCCGAGAAGAACATGCCGGCGGCGGGTCGCTCCGCGGACCGGCGCGTGGAGATCCTTCGGTGCAGCCGCGTCCGTGGCCGCCGCCGTCTCCGTCGTCTCTTCGCCGTACTCGTCGACGTGCGCCGGTCTCATGGCTCCCCCTCGCCCATCGAATGGCCCCTCACCCATCCCTACGCGAGCGCGGGCTCGCGTTGAAGGGCCGCGCCTGCGGCGCCCGCTCCCAGCGCCAGACGAGCACGTCGCCGCCGCGGACGGTCCCCGGGAAGCGTCCGACCGCCTCGAACTCGCGCTCGACGACCTCCTCGATCTCGCTCCGGGCCGATCGGTGCGCGACGGGGAACGTGTGCAGGAGCCAGACGCGATCCGCTTCGCGACGCGCCTCCTCGACGTCCGCCACGGAGCCGATCGCGCGGCCTTCCAGGCCGTAGTAGTCGAGGAAGACGCGCCGGCTGTTCGTGACGAGCACGACGTCGCCGGGTCGGCGCTCGCGTCGCAGCAGGTCGAGAGCCTCGACATAGCGCTGCTTCGGCCCGTACGCGCGCGGCAGCGAGAGAGCGGCGCCGGCGATCAGGAGAAGTGCGACGACGACGCCCGCTCCGGTCGCAGAACGACCCGGCCGCAGACGACGCGCAATCCCTTCGCCGAGAGCCGTCGCACCCGCGATCGCGACGAGCACCGCGAAGCCGAGCGCGAAGAGGAAGAGCCGCGGCCAGAGGTGATGCCCCGAGAGGACGAGGATGCCGGCGCCGATCGCGAGCGGGTACACGAGAAGCTCGAGCACGATCCGCTTCCGCCGGACGAGCGAAGCGAGCCCGACGAGCCCGACGACGATCGCGGCGATCGCCTGCAGCCAGCCGCCGAACGAATCGCGGAGCCGCGGCGCGACCTCGGCGAGCGCCCACGAGGTGCTGTGCCATTCACGGACGACGCCGTCGCGCCCCTCGACTGCGGTCACCGCGAGGAGCTCGGGCAGGATCGGGAGATAGAGGAGAACGGTGAGCACGGCCGCGACGCCGAACCCGAGAAGCGGTCCCGCGAAGGCGCGCTGCTCCGCGGCGATCACGGCGTGTCCCGCGAGGACGAACAGCATCGCGAGGTGCGCGTGCACGCCGAGGGCCGCGACGACGCCGTACGCGAGCCAGAGCCCGAGACGCGTACCGCCCTGCGCCCGCAGCAGGAGCCAGCTCGCGAAGACGGCGAAGAAGAGAAGCGCGGAGTATGCGCGCGCGTCCTGGCTGAACCAGACGTGCAGATCCGAGACGGCGAGGAACGCCGCGGCAAGGAGCCCCTCGCGCTCCGAGAGAAGATCGCGCCCGAGGAGATAGACGGCGCCGACGCCGAGCACGCCGAAAAGCGCCGCCGGCAGACGGAGCGCCGCGGGCCCGTCCCCGAAGACGTCGTACGAGAATCGCGCGAGGAGCGAGTAGAGGACGTGCTGGTTCTGCGAATCGTACATCGTCAGGATCTCGAGCGGCGTGCCGTTCGAGACGCGGATCGCCGTCAGGATCTCGTCGTACCAGAGCTCGCTTCCGAGATCGTGCAGGCGGAGCGCGGCGGCGAGCGACAGGATCGCCGCGAGAAGAAGGAGCTTCCCTCGCGAGTGCATGCGCGACCGCCGATCAGCGAGAGGCTTCGGCGGGAGTCGCCGGGCGCGCGGCTTCGCCTCCCCGATCGAGCGCGCGGCGGATCTCGGGAATCGCGTTGCGCACGAACACGCGCGACCCCGGCTTCGTCAGGTGACAGATGTCGACGAAATTCCGCCGTCCCGGCGGGATCCGCTTCTCCTGATCGACGAAGCCCGCCTCCGGATGCGCCGCCGCGAGCCTCCGCACGATGTCGTTGTGCGCTCGAATCCCCGCGACGACGTTCGCCGGCCGACCCCACGTCTCGACGGGGTAGGAGTAGGTGCCGTCGGTGTAGTCGAGCTTCGCGTCGTCCATCGCCTCTTCCGAGTACCCCGGAGCGAGGTAGGACGCGAACGTCATCAGCAGCACCGGGTCGCCCCTGCGGTCCGCGATCCGGAGGATGCTCTCGAGGTTCTCCTCGAACGAAGCAGCCGTCCTGACGTCGGCGCCGTAGTCGAGCCAGCGCGGCTCCGGGCGATGCTCCGGCACGTACGCGTCCGCCCAGACACGTCGCTTCGCCTCGTCGCGAGAGTGGTCAGCGTGAAGCCGAGGACGGACCAGAGCGCGACGCCGCCCTCCAGGCGATTGACGCGCTCGTACCACGAGTAGTGCGAGTAGTCCTTCCGGAAGAGCCCGGGAGGGACGTTGTTCGCGCGAACCTCGTTGATTCCGTGGTAGACGATCACGAGATCGAACCGACGATCCTCGAGGAAGCGATACTTCAGGTAGCTGTCGCGGCTCGATTGCGCGGGGACCGCGAGATTGACGATCCGCACCGGCTTCCCGCCGGCTTCGAGCTCGCGGCGGAGGCGCGCCTCGACGTTCCCGAACTCCGGATGAAGAGCGGAAGCCCCGAGAAGGAGCAGCGTCCGGACCTCCGGATCCGACGTATCTCCGGCCGCGCGCAGCTCGGGATAGAACACCTCGTGCGCGACGCGGGAAGGAGACGCGAGAAAGCCGGTCCCGTGCGTGACCGTCCAGTAGCCGCGCGCAACCGCCTCCAGGAGGAGGAAGCAGAACGCCAGGTATGCGGCCCACCCTACGGCTCGCTCCACTCCGCAACCCTCGAAGCCGCTTCACCGGGAGGCCGAGAGCGGGGCTGCGCCCGCACCTGCCAGACCGCGCGTGGCGCTCCCGGAACCGGAACGCGCTCGAGTGGGCCGACCTCGCGCGCGAGTCGGCGCAGGTCGCTCGCGGATGGACGCTGGTGGATGAACGCGAGACGCATCTGCTTCCGCGCCGCGAGCTCGCGCAGTGGCTCGAGCTGGCGAAAGCTCGCGTCGCTGCGCAACGGGTCGAGGTAGACCAGGGTCTCGTTTCGCGGACCGTAGAGCGCGAGCAGATAGTACATCCCCCAGTCGAGGACGACGTAGACGTAGTCCGAAGCGAGGCGCTCGTCGTTCAGCTTCCGCAGCACGGCGACCTTGCTCCAGTCGTCGTGCGACGCGGGGCGCTGCCGGACGACCTCGACCCACGTCACGAGCTGCGTCGCCGTGAGAGCGAGCACGAGGCCGATCGCGAGCCGCGGGCGGCGCGCGTGGAGGAAGCAGAGCGCGATCGCGAGCGAGAGCAGGAGGAACGGAAACACGAGCACGAAGTGGTGCCCGTGGCGGCTCTCGCCGAGGCTCGCGATCACGAGCGCCATGACGAGGAGCGCCGCGAAGCTGCCGACGAGCGAGGCACGCCGCGAGGCGTGGCGGATCCCGAGCACGATCGTCGCCGCGATCACCGCCCAGGCAGCCATCGTCACCGGGTCCGGACCGGCTCGTCCGTCGTACACGCGCTCTCCGAAGAGGCCGAACGAAGCCAGATGGGTGCCGAGCTTCTCCGTGGCCCGTCCGAGCTGCAAGACGAGGGAAGCATCGCCGGCGAAGGAGACCTCGCGCTCCCAGAGCTCCTCCGCGTAGAGCGCACCGCGACGGTCTCGTCCCGCGAGGAGCACGCTCGTCGCGAGCACGGCGACGCCCGCGGCGACCGCAAGGGGCACGAGCCTTTCACGGAGGAGCGTCCACGTCGACCGCCTGGAGGTCGCGCGCCCGGCCAGGAACGCGAAGCCGAGGACGACCATGCTCGGCAGCATCGCGAAGAAGATCAGCTTCTGCTCGATGCCGACGAAGAGCAGAAGCCCGAGCCCGACCGCGCAAGCGATGCTCCGGTTGCGCGCGAGACACCACGGCAGCAGCTCTCGCGGAAGACGCTCTCGTAGGCGGACGGGAAGGTCAGACAGTGGATCGGATGGTAGTGCGACATCTCGTCCATGTTCGGAGGGACGAGAAGCGTCATTCCGAACGCGAACGCCGAACACAAGAGAGCCGTCGCCCAGACGACGACCCGCCGGCGAACCGGATCCATGGCCCGCCGGCTATCACGTTTCGCGGCGGGAGCGCTCCTGCGCCCGCGCCGCTTCCCGGGTCGCCGGGTCAGTAGCCGACGAGGCGCTGCACCTTGACGCCGGGGATGCCGGCATACTCCTCCGCGTCCGGGAGGTTGTAGCTCGGCGGGTGCTCCCCTCGGACCTCGTCGATCCGAGCCGATGAGGCGATGAGCCAGAGGTTGTCCTGGAACGTGTTGGCGGCGGGCGGATGCGGATGGTCCGGCCCGATGGGCGGCTTGTTCGGCTTCGGCGTCAAGATCAGGATGAGCACGACCTGCTTCAAACGGGCCACCACGATCTCGAACTTCTCTGCTCCATTGATCCAGTAGGTCGAGATCGGCTTCGGAATGGGCCCGACGTCGGGCTCGTCCGGATCGACTCGTCGATCGCCTTCATGAAGGCGGCCTTCATGATCTCCGTCTTCGAAGCCGAGCTGGGGAACCACGCACCTCCGGCCGTCCCGAGAAAGTCGTCATTGACGTGGTGGCGATCGGTGTCCGTCGGCTCGATCGTTCCCATCTGGGTCGCGAGCCCGGCGAGATCGGTCAAGCTCGGGATCAAGTCGCGCACTTCACGGCGCGCTTGCTCGTTGAGCCCGTCATAGACCATGTCGGTCTTGCGGAGCATCTGGCCTTTCACGACGACGGTTCTCGGCGGCATTCGGAATCTCCTTCTCGGTCTCGGCTCAGCAGCCCAACTGGCGCTGAAGCTGTTCCATCTGGTTTCGAACTCCCAACGGACAGAGCGCCCCGACGGACTCCGCGGCGCTCCTCAGGACCTCACTCGCACGTGCCCGGTCGCCCGAGCGCGCGCGCGACACGAGCATCTGCGCATAGTCGACGTGCGTTCGAGCGAGCTCCGGGCGAGCACCCATCAGCTCGGCGAGGCGAATCGCGTCGACGAAGCACGCGTCCGCCTCCTCCCATCTCTCGCGCCTCGCCTCTGCGACACCCAGGACGCGCGGCACGAAGAACGGTCAGCCCATCGTGAAGAGAACGCCGCGATCGTACGCGTGCGCGAGTGCCTCGCACGTCCCGTCGGCCAGCCGCGCGCCGGTCGCACGCGCGAGCTCGACGTCGACGCAGAGAGTCCCGAGCTGCGAAAGATCGAGGCTGTCCACCGCAGGTGCCGCGGTCGGCGCGGTCGCTTCGCGCAGCTCCGCGGCACGCCCCGTGTCGACGAGGATCAGATCGCGGAACGCACGCAAATGCGGCCCGATCGGCGACGGATCGTCGAGGACGAAGCCGGGCTCGAGGAGCTGGTCGATCGCCTCGTTCGCGCCGCGCTCGTCGTCCCTTGCCGCGCGGCTGGACGCGAGCGTCATCAGGAGCGTCGGACCGCTCCACGCCGAGCGCACGCGCCGCAGCTCCTGCAGCGCCTCGCTCGCGTACCGCTCGGCGAGAGCGCCGTCACCGCGGAGCACTGCGAGGGAGACGAGCGTCGACAGGTTCCACGACCCTTCGCCGCTGTGAACGATCGCGTTCAGCTCGCGTGCCTCGAGCGTCAGCCGCTCCGCCTCCGCGAGCTCGCCGAGGAGTTGCAGCACGAGCCCGCAGCGTTGCAGACAGAGCTCGAGACCGAGCAGGTTCTGCGCGCGCCGCGCGCACTCGGCGCCGGAGCGGTAGCTCTCGAGCGCTTCACGGAGCTGCAGGACCTGCAGGTGAGCGAGCCCTCTCTGGACGAAGAGAACCGAGCAGAGCCGGTCCGCGCCCTCGCTCTGCGCGAGCCCGATCGCGCGGTCCGCGAGCCGTTCGGCCTCCGTGATCCGGCGGGCCATCCCGTACGACTCCGCGAGCGTTCCGAGGAGCGTCGCCTCGAGCAGCGCGTCCGTACCGCCGAGGCGCTCGAGCGCGCTCTGCAGAGAGGCGGTCTCGCCGAGCTGCCCGAAGGAGACCAGCCCGTTCTCGAGCGCGGCGCGCGTGCGGTCGTTCAACGCGAGAGCCAGCCCGCGGTCGTCGCCCGCGCGGCCGAAGCCCTCGATCGCGCCGTCGAGGTGCTGGAGGCATGGCCCGATGTCGTGGCGATTGAAGTAGGCGAGCCCGGCCTTGTGATGCAGATCGGCGAGATCCGCTTCGGCGACGTCGGCGCCCTCGCCCGTCGCCCGGATCGCCGCCTCCAGCAGCTCCGAGGCTTCGGCCCAGGCGTATTGCGCGAGCGCCTGCTCCGCCGCGCGTCTCGCGTAGACGACGACCGTCGCCGGCGGCGCGAGCGGACCTGCGCGCAGCAGATGATGCGCGATCCGCGCCGCGGTCTCCTCAGGCCGTGCGGAGCGCGCGCGCTCGAGATGATCGGCGGCGCGAAGATGGATGCTCTGCCGGCGCGTGGGGCGTACGTCGTCTTCGACCGCGCGGCGCAGGAGCGGGTGCGCGAAGCGATACGACTGGCCGAGATCGACGAGAATGCCGACCGAAGCGGCCTCGTCGAGCGCTTCGATGCACTCGTCGATCGACAGCCCCGAGATCGCGCTCACCTCCCGCAGTCCGAAACGGATTCCCACGATCGAGGCGGTCGCGAGCGCCTGGCGGCACGAGGAGCCGACGGAGCCGAGCGCGCCGGCGATCGCGGAGGTGAGCGACGAGGGGATCGCGATGTCCGCCGAAGGCAGCTTGCAGACCGTGTATCCGCCGCGCACCTCGAGCGCGTCCGTTCGCTGCAGATGCTCGGCGACCTCGCGCACGTAGAGTGGATTTCCGTCGGTGATGACGCACACGCGCTCGACGAGCTGGTTCGAGGGACGCTCCACGCCGAGGCTCGTCAGCACCTGACCGACACCCGCCTCGTCGAGGCCGGCCGGACGAAGCATCTTCGTGATCGGCTCCCGCTGGAGGCGCTCGATCGCCCGCCGCACGCGCGCAGTCGCGGTCGGGCGAACGCTCGTCGCGAGCGTCAAGGCGACGGGTCCCCGGGCCGCGAGCTGGCAGAGCGCGAAGGCGATGTGCTCGAAGAGATCGAGCGAGGCCGCGTCCGCCCAGTGCAGGTCGTCGATCGTCAGCACGAGCGGGCGTCCGCGAGACCATCTCGTCAGCGCCGCGAAGACGGCGACGAAGAGACGATGCCGATCCCCACCCTCGACGCGCCCGGAGCCGGCCCGGTCGGAGAGATGGAGGAAGCGGCGCAGCTCCTCCGCGTGGTCGCGGTCCACGTCGGAGAGAAGACCCGCGGCGGGGAGGATCGCTTCGACGAACGGCCGATAGGGAAGCGGCGCGTCCTCGTAGCCTGCACCCGCGAGCACGAGCGCGCCATCGAGGACAGCGCGCTCGCGGAGCTCGCGCAGAAGGCGCGTCTTCCCGATGCCGGGGTCGCCTTCGAGCACGAGGAGGGTCGGCTCGCCGCCGCGAGAGCGCGCGATCGCTGCATCGAAGAGTGCGATCTCGTCGCCCCGGCAGACGAGCGGCGGCTCTTCCGCGAAACTGGCGAGACCGGCGAGACCGGCGCTCGTCCGAGCCGTCGCGATCGAAGCCAGGCGCGCGCGGCGGCTCGGAGCGATCTCGAGCAGCGGCGAGGCAAGGAGACCCTCGAGAGAAGCGCGCACGTCCGCGCTCGAAGCCGGACGCGATGCCGGATCCTTCTGGAGAAACTTGACGACGAGGTCGCTCAGGAGCGCGGGCACCGCGCGGTTCCGCTGCACCGGCGGCACGGGCTCCTTCTCCCCGTGCATGCGCAGGACCTCGATCGGCGACTCGTGCGTGAACGGCGGCGCGCCGGTCAGCATCTCGTAGAGAACGCAGCCGAGTGAATAGAGGTCGGCGCTCAGGCCGGAAGTGCCCGTCGCGATCACCTCCGGCGCCATGTAGTGCGGCGTGCCGGCGACGTCGCAGGCGGAGCCGGCGGAAGCGTCGACGAACGTCGCCAGCCCGAGGTCGGCGAGGAAGCCGCGCTTCTCGTCGTCGAGCAGCACGTTGGCGGGCTTGACGTCGCGGTGCGCCATCTCGCAGCCGTGCGCGTGCTCGAGGGCCCGACAGACGTCCGCGGCGATACGGACGGCTTCGGGGAGGGCGAGCGGCTTCGCTTCGCGCGCCCGCATCCATCCCTCGAGGTCGCCGCCCGGGAGGTACTGGCTCACGATGTAGACCGCCTGCGCGCTCTCGATCACGTCGTAGACCGAGACGACGTGCGCGTGGTCGCCGATCTGCGCCATCGCACGCGCTTCGTGAAGCTGCCCGAGGTCCGAGTCGAGGCTCTCGAGGCGGATCGCCGCGATCGCGACGAGCCGACGGAGCTTCGTGTCCGTGGCGAGATAGACGGTCTTGTACGCGCCCGTCCCGAGCTCGCGCAGCGGCCGATAGCGTGGCGGTAGGCCTTCGAGAGTCGGTGGGGCGCGGTCTTCCATGGGCGGGCTCGAGCCGGCTTCCGGGCGCCTCGATCACGCCTTCATGCGCACGCCGGCGTGGCGCAGGAAGTCGCGAAGCTGGAAGCGCACGCCCTCGGCGTCGAGCGTCGGCTCCCAATCGGGCTGGACGCGGTAGTAGGAGGTCGGATCCGACGCGAGGAGTCCGACGAGGACTTCCCCGACGAGACGAGCGCCGACGGGGCCGAGCCTCTCGCCGCCGTCTCCGAGAGCCTCGGCCTCGCGCAAGAGATACCACCAGAGCGGATCCTCGCGGTCGTTCTCGCCCGCGAGAACGGACTCTCCCATCCGCCGCGCGACCGCCTGCCCGGACGGAAGGCTCATGCGCCAGCCACGCAGCAGCGTCAGAAACGAGAGAGAGCGATACGCGCGCTTCGGGACGAGGAAGCCGGGAAGCGGCAGGAGATGGAGCGGCCAGGCGATGTTCGTGTCGAACCGCTTGCTGAGCTGCGGGCGACTTCCGTCGTGCTCGACGAAGCGGTCCCACTGGATGAACCAGCCGTCCGGGATCGAACGCTCGCCGGCGAGGCTCGCGGCGATCATGTCGCCATTGAAGATCCGGATCGGGGCCTCGAGCTTCACGTCGAGCGCGTCGTTCAATCCGTACTTCGGCCGCACCATGCTGTGACCGATGCGAAAGCCGGCGAGCGCGAACTCGATCGGGACGCTCGCGTTCTCGCCCGGTCGAAAGAAGCGCAGATTCGGGCGGCCCCATTGTCCGAGAAGGGACGTGACGAGATCGCGTCCACAGAGTCGCGTCAGAAAGTCGTCGATCACGACCCACTGATAATGCCAGCGCGTCAGGCGGCGGGCTTCGTCGAAGCTACGTGTCTGGGCGAGCCGCTGATTGTGGAACCGAAGGAACGCCAGGTGCATCTGAGCAATGAGGATGTTCTGGTCGTTGCGCGTATCGGCGATGAGGGCATGGCCTTCCGCATTCCGCGGCAGATCCGGCTGGCCTTTCTCGTTCGCTCCGAGGAGAAACTGGCGCGGATCGAGGCGCTGATACAGGAAGCGCTGATCGTCCGGCCCGCTGCCATAGACCGAGTCGAGATCGAGCCGCGCGGTTCGCAGGTTCGGAACGGAAGCACCGTTGCCTTTCTCGTCGAGCGCCGAGCCTGCGTCGAGCGAAACGTCGTGCGCCACGAACTGGCCGAGGTACGTTTACGCGGCCGGGATGGCGGGATTGTCCGGCCCTTCGGCACCGACCGTCTCGAGCGAGAGCCGGCTCAGATGATCGTGCGTCTCTCCGGACGTCGCACCGTCGAGTCGCCACGCCGGCAACTCCGGAAAGAGACGTCCGAAAGTCGCCCGCCCAGGAGTCGCTTCGGCATAGATCGAGTTCGAGAGGATCATGGCGTCATCTCCAAAATCGGACGCGGCACAGATGTGCGAGTTCGACGGACTACGAGACGATGAGGAACGCCTGAGGGGTGGGGACGGTGCGGTCCCGTTCCCGTATCCGATCCTAAGCTCGCGGGAAAGAGAAATCTGCTCGGACGATGTCGGCTCGATGACTAAGAGCGCGCGGGACGAACGGCGACGAAGATCTCGCCGATCTCTTCGGGATTCGCCGGCGCCAACCGACCGACCTTCGTGACGCGAAAACCGGCAGCCTCGAGTCCACTATTCCAGACAAACCGACTGAACAGGCCCTCGACGTGGCGATCGTGCACGACACGGACGTCGTTTCCCTCGCGCAGGAGGTAGGCATAGTCGACGACATACGTCGTGGCGTCGGGGTCCGGCTCGCGGCACCACTCGAGATAGCGAAGGCCGCGATCGCCGTCGTCGTTCCCGCCCGAGTCCGTGGCGGGTCGGAAGGTCTCGCGAACGAAGTCCGGCGCAAAGAGTGCGGCGCCGCCCGGCCGGCAATGGACGAACGCCGTCTCCATCGTCCGGCGGAGATCTTCTTCCGTCGTCATGTACGCGACCGCGTCGTGCACGAGGACCACGTCGAATTGACGCCCGAGACGGAGGGTTCGCATGTCGCCGAGGGCGTGCTCGCACTCCGGATTGATGCTCCGGCTCACGTCGAGCATCTGCGGGGACACGTCCGTCAGCGTGCAGACGAAGTCGCGCTTCAGGTGGAAGGCATTGCAGCCGCCGCCGCAGCCGAGCTCGAGCATCGTACGCGGGGCGGGAACGACGGCCTCCCAGAAGGCGTCGCGATAGATCGCCGCCTCCTCGATGTACTCGTGCGGCGCCGTCAGGAGGTGGTACCAGCCGGCGAGCTCCCCATAGAGACGCGGCAGAGACGGGGGCATCGGGAAGGGCGACCTCGCGCTCGGGTCAGGACGCGATCTGGAGGACCGTCCGGATGCCCCGGCTCGCTCGCAGGTCGTCGAGAGCGACGTTGATGTCCGCGAGGGGCCGCCGCGCCGTCACGAGCGCCTCCAGGTCGAGACGTCCCGCGCGCCAGAGCGCGATGTAGCGCGGGATGTCGCGAAGGGAGTTCGCCCCGCCGAGGACGGTCCCGAGGATCCGCTTGCCGCTGATCACGAACGGCGCCGGCATGAACGACACCATCTCCTGGATCGGCGGCGCGCCGACGCAGACGACCGTCCCGCCGGTCCGCACGCAGGCGATCCCTGCCTCGATCAGACTCGCCTTGCCGGCCGTCTCGAACGCGTAGTCGAAGCCGACGCCGGTGATCTCGAGGCTTCGCGCGTGCACGTCCTCCTTCGTCGGATCGAGGAGGTCCGTCGCACCGAGGGCGCGCGCGGTCTCGCGACGGGCGGCGACCGGATCCGACACGACGATACGCGAGGCGCCGGCGAGCCGCGCTCCCTGTACCGCCGAGAGCCCGACGCCGCCGAGGCCGAGGACGAGCACCGACGCGCCCTCCTCCACCTTCGCGGTATTGAGGACGGCTCCGACTCCCGTCTGCACGGCGCATCCGATGACCGCGGCGAGCTCGAGCGGCACGTCCTTCGGGATCTTCACCGCGCCGGTCGCGGGCGTGACGACGTTCTCGGCGAAGGCCGCGACGTTGACGCCGCGGTAGACGACCTGACCGCCGCGCGAGAGGCCCGTCGTTCCGTCCGGAAGAGTGTTCGTCAGGATCCCGACGGCGGCGACGCAGTGCGAGGCCTCGTCGCGGACGCAGAAGTAGCAGGTGCCGCACGGGGGACACGGCGTCAGCACGACGTGATCGCCGACGGCGAGGCCCGTCACGCCGACGCCGACTTCGGCGACGACCCCGGAAGCCTCGTGTCCGAGAACGATCGGGAGAGGCGCCGGGAAGGAGCCGTCGATCAGGCTCAGGTCGGAGTGGCACACGCCGCAGTGCGCCACGCGGACGCGCACCTGACCCGGGCCGGGCGGCTGGACCTCGACGTCGTCCCGGATGGCGAGAGGCTGTCCCTGTGCTTCGAGCAAGGCGGCTTTCATGTTCCGTTCCTCCCGTTCGTGTCGGCGCGTGAAAGGCATCTTCGACACGCGGTGGAGCGGCGTGCAATGATTCCCGCGTCCAGCGAAAGTCTCCCGGCAACCTCGGAGGGCGAAGCATGTCTCGTTTCGACGTGATCATCCAGGGTGGGACCGTCGTCGACGGCACCGGAGCGCCGCGGCGGCGGGCCGACGTCGGCATCCGGAGCGGCAGAGTGGCGGCAATCCCCGCGAACGGGAAGCTCGACCGCGGCGATGCCGATCGCGTGATCGACGCGGAGGGAAAAATCGTCGCTCCCGGCTTCGTCGACATCCACACGCACTACGACGCGCAGGTCTTCTGGGACCCGTCGCTGTCGCCGTCCTCGGTCCACGGCGTCACGACCATCGTCGGCGGCAACTGCGGGTTCAGCGTGGCGCCGCTCGTTCCCGAGGCGGGGAACTATCTGATGCGCATGCTCGCGCGCGTCGAAGGCATGCCGCTCGAAGCGCTCGAGGCGGGCGTGCCGTGGAATTGGCGGAGCTTCTCCGAGTACCTCGGGCTGCTCGACGGGAAGCTCGCGCTGAACGCGGGCTTCCTCGTCGGCCACTCCGCGCTTCGCCGCGTCGTCATGGGGGAGGACGCGGTCGGGAAGGAAGCGAGCGAGGCGCAGATCGAGGCGATGAAGCGCCTCCTCGAGGAGTCGCTCGTGGGCGGCGGCCTCGGCTTCTCGTCCTCGGCCGCACCGACGCACAACGACGGCGACGGGCAGCCCGTGCCGTCGCGCTCCGCGAGCCGGCACGAGCTCGTCACGCTCGCGGGAGCGCTGCGCGATCACCCGGGCACGACGCTCGAGTTCCTGCCGACGGTCGGCGCGTTCGAGGACGCACACAAGGATCTGATGGCGTCGATGTCGCTCGCGGCGAATCGGCCGCTCAACTGGAACGTCCTCGCCGTGTCCTCCTACAACCGCGACCTGACGGAAGGACAGCTCTCCGCCTCCGACTACGCGCGCGAGCGCGGCGCGACCGTGATGGCGCTGACGCTGCCGCAGACGATGACGATGCGGCTGAACCTCGTGAGCGGCTTCATCTTCGACGCGCTTCCCGGCTGGGCCGAGGTGATCGCGCTGCCGCTCGCGGAGCGGAAGAAGCGCTTCGCCGACCCCGAGACGCGGCGGAAGCTCGACGAGGGCGCGAACTCCGAGGCGGCGGGCCTCTTCCGCTTCTTCGCGAACTGGCCCGGCCTCCGCATCGACGAGGCGTTCACCGCCGAGACGAAGGCCTGGCAGGGACGCACCGTCGGCGAGATCGCGCAGCAGCTCGGCAAGGCGCCGTTCGACGCGATGCTCGACATCGCGATCGCGGACGACCTCCGCACGTCGTTCATGCCGCCGATGCCGGGCGACGACGACGAGAGCTGGGCCCTTCGTGCGAAGGCGTGGCGCGATCCGCGCACGGTGATCGGCGCGACGGACGCGGGCGCGCACCTCGACATGATCGACACGTTCACCGGCACGACGGCGCTCCTCGGGCGCGGCGTCCGCGAGCGCGGCCTCCTCGGTCTCGAGGAAGCGGTGCAGGCGCTGACCGACGTGCCCGCGCGCCTCTACGGCATTCGCGGTCGCGGGCGGCTCGCGGAGGGCTGGGCCGCGGACGTCGTCGTGTTCGACGAAGCGCGCATCGGCCCCGGACCGATCCACACGCGCAACGACCTGCCCGCGGGAGCGGCGCGCCTCTACGCCGAGGCCGAGGGCATCGAGCACGTCCTCGTGAACGGCGTCGAGATCGTGCGCGGGAAGGAGCTCACGGGCGCGACGCCCGGCACGGTGATGCGCTCGGGCCGCGACACGGACACGGTCACCGCAGGGGGTCCGGTTCGTTGGGCCGCATCTGCACCCAGGCTCGAATGAGCCTGGGTGCAGATGCGGCCTAACGAACCGGACCCCCTCAAGCGGAGGCGGGGAGGACCTCCTCGTCGCGCGTTCGCAGGAAGAGCTCGATCTCGTCGATGCGCGCCGCCGCGTCGCGGTAGCCGATGTCGAGGAGCACGCGCGTGTACGCGGAGTCGAAGAGCAGGTAGCTCGTCAGGTCCGCGCACTGCGCGTTCGGGACGCCGAGGCCGTCGAGCATGCCACGCACGGCCCACGGCATTCGATGCTCGAGGCTCTTCGCGACGAGCGCCAGGTCCTCGGACGGATTCAGCACGAGCGGCTCGATGATCCGCATCGGCTCCGCGAGGGCACCGCCGGAGGGAACGTCCGAGGACACGCCCACCGGCCGCGCCTCGTAGTGCCGCAAAAGCTCGTTCATGCGGTGCAGGTGATCGACGTCCGTATCGAGGTGATCGAGGAAGAGCGCGTTCAGGAACACGCCGGCGATCTGCGAGACGGGCGGCGGCTGTACCTGCGCGCGCTCCGCGGTGTCGTCGGCGGAGGGGATCTCGTCCGCGAGAAGCTGCGCCGCCGCCTGCTGCGAACGGATCCCGATCCCGAGGACGCGGTCCGAGCCGAGGCGGATCGCCGGGCTGAACGGCGTCACCTGACGGAGCGCGCCGTCGCCGAAGTAGATCTCGCTTCCCGGCGCCGTCGGGATGCGCACCGGCGGGAACACGACGGGAATCGCCGCCGAGGCACAGATGTGATCCGCGGTGATCTCCGTCGCAACCGTGACGCGCCGGCCGCGCTGCCAGAGCGGATGCCCGGGCCGCCCCTGGATGAAGATGAACGAGCGACCCGAGTGATAGCTCGTCGCCGAGATCGCGAGCGCGTAGAGCCAGCCGTCGCGGATCGACGTCCCGATCGCGTCCGTCGGAAGCCGCCGCGCGATCATCTCGTGCAGCGGCGATGCGTCGAACAGGGCCTGCACGGTTCCCGCCCCGAGGAGCCAGCCGAGCGAGAAGTCGCGCAGCCACTGGAGCCCACCCTGCGCGAGCGAAAGCGCGTCCGTGCGGATGACCTCCTGGATCTGCAGGTCGGCCCAGAGGCGCGAGAGCCGGAGCGTCGAAGCGCCGAAGCCGCCGCCCCCGGTCGCCGCGAGGAACGCGCCGTTGATCGCGCCCGCGGAAGCGCCGGTGATGACCTGGAAGGGCGGCGGTCGCTCGCGGAGGCGCGGGATCTCCGCGATGCGCTGGAGCACGCCCGCCTGGTAGGCGCCGCGCGCTCCGCCGGCCGTCAGGACGAGCCCGTTTCGACGCTCGGGCGTCCCCTTGCCGGGGCGGGGCCAGGGAGCGGCGCTGAGATGGAGTGCCACCGACTTTTTCCTGAGCAATCCGGAGGCCAGAGCGCAAGCAGACGTCGAGGCGCCGACGCGGAGACGCAGAGCGCCGCGGGCCCGAAGGCCTGCGGTTGGCTCGAAAACGAGCCGCGTTTGGTCAAGCCTCGAGCAGCCGCCGAGTCGCAGCGCCGGCGAATCCCTGCTTCCTCCCGCCCCCGAGGTGGGTCTCCGCAGCTACGACACGGCAGAGTTTGCCCGGCCGTTCGCGGTCCGGGTGCGACCTCAGGCGCATCTGAACCCAGGCTCAGGCGAGCCCGGGTGCGAATGCGCCGTAACGAACCGGACCCCCTTAGACGAAGGTCTTCCCGGAGCCGACGAGGCCGACTTCCGGAAGCACCATCGTGCGCGCCGCGTCCTCGACCGCGCGGCCGATCGGCTGCACCTCGCAACCTTCGGCACCGATGATCCGCAGCGCCTCGTCCACCGAGCCCTCCGGCACGACGACGCAGAAGCCGATGCCCATGTTGAACGTCTGGTACATCTCCGCCGCGCCGAGACCCGCACGCACGCCGATCAGCGAGAAGACGGGCGGGGGCGAAGGCAGCGCGTCGATCACGAAGCCGATGCCCGGACGATCGACGCGCAGGAGGTTCAGGAGCCCGTCGCCCGTGATGTGCGCGAGCGCGCGCACCGGCACGCCCGCGTCGAGGAGCGCCATCACCTCGCGCACGTAGATGCGCGTCGGACGGAGCAGCTCCTCGCCGACGCTCGCGCCGCCGAGCTCCGCGGGCCGGTCGGAGTACGCCTCCGCGCCGTGGCCCTTCGCGAGGACCTTCCGCGCGAGCGTCAAGCCGTTCGAGTGGATGCCCGAAGCGGCGAGACCGAGCACGACGTCGCCTGGCGCGATGTCGCGTCCGACGATCAAGCGGTCGAGCGACACGATGCCGACCGCGGTCGCGACGACGTCGAAGCTCTCGCGCTCGTCGGGCGGGTGCGGGCGGAGGAGCTCGCGAACCTGCGCGATCTCGCCGCCGGGAATGCTGATGCGCGCTTGACGAGCGCCTTCGACGAGCCCCGCCGCGAACTGCTCGAGCAGGTACGGATCCGTTCCCGGAACGGCGATGTAGTCGACGAGCGCGATCGGCTCCGCGCCGACGCAGAGTACGTCGTTCGCGTTCATCGCGATCAGGTCGATCCCGACGGTGTCGTAGCGGCGGAGCGCGTGCGCGACGAGGAGCTTCGTCCCGACGCCGTCGGTGCCGATCGCGAGCCCGATCCCGCCGCCGACGTCGAGAACGTTCGCGAAGAAGCCGTTCGGGAGAACCGGCCGTCCGCGGCGCGGAAACGACATCGTCTCGCCGAGCCGCGAAAGAAGCTTGCCGAGGCCTCCCTCGAGCCCGACGACGTCGACTCCCGCCGCCGCATAGCTCTCGACGTCCTTGCTCACCCGATCACCTCCTGCGCCCGTAGCCGGGCGATCTCCTCGGGCGCGAGCGATAGCAGATCGCGAAGAATCTCGTCGGTGTGCTCCCCGAGGAGCGGCCCCGGCGCCTCGACCGCCCCGGGGCACGCCGACGCGACGAACGGGATTCCGTCGAACCGCTCCCTGCCGCCTTCCGGCGTCGCCACGGTCGCGAAGTAGCCGCGATGGGCGAGCTGCACGTCGTCCTCGAGGTCGCGTCCGTTCGCGACGAGGCCCGCGGCGACGCCGGCGGCTTGGAGGCGCTCCTCGAGATCGGCGGCGCGAAAGCGGCGCGTCCAAGCGGCGATGCGCGCTTCGATCGCCTCGGCGCGCGAGAGACGACCGGCGAGCGTTCGCAGGTCCTCCGCGCCGGCCCAGGCTTCGCCGTCGGCGACGAGCTCCGCCTTGAGACGCCGCCACGCTTCGTCGTCGAGGACCGCGATCGCGATCCAGCGGTCGTCGTCGATCACACCGTCCGCTCCGTCCGCTCCGTCCGCTCCGTTCGCTCCGTTCGCTCCGTGTTCGGGCGCGCACGGATAGATCCCGTGCGGCGCCGCCGCGCCCTCCTGCGAAGCGTTGCCCGGCGGCTCGACCGAGCGTCCGGCGAGGAGGTCGACGACGCGCGGCCCGAGCCACGCGACGAGGTTCTCGAGCTGTCCGAGATCGACGAGCTGTCCCTCGCCCGTCCGGTCGCGATGGTGCAGCGCCGCGAGCGCCGCGAGCGCGCCGGCCATGCCGCCGACCATGTCCGACCACGAGTAGCCCCACCCTGCCGGCTCTCCGCCGGGAAGCCGCATCAGGTACGGCAAGCCGGTGAGCGCCTGCAGTGTCGGCCCGTAGCTCACGCGGTCACGCCATGGACCGTCGAGACCGAAGCCCGTCAAGCGCACCGCGATCGCGTCGGCCCGCCTCTCGCGAAGCGAATTCCAGTCGAGACCGAAGCCGTCCATCACGCGCGCGGAGAAGTTGTCGATGACGACGTCGGCCCGCGCGGCGAGCCGGTGCGCGAGCGCGCGCCCGTCCGGTGAGGCGAGGTCGAGCACGAGGCTTTGCTTTCCGCGATTCAGGTTCCCGGTCAAACCCCCCCGTCGCGTCCCGAAGTCGGCGGCGCGACGGTGCTCGACCTTGAGCACGCGCGCGCCGTGGTCGGCGAGAATGCGCGTCGCGACGGGACCGGCGACGACCCAGGTGAAGTCGAGGATCGTGACGCCGTCGAGCGGGCGGCGTAGCGGCGTAGCGCGCGGCGTAGCGAGCGGCGTAGCGGGCGGCGTCGCGACGACGTTCGTGGGATTCGGCGCAGAGCGAAGCACGGGCTCCCCGCTCCACGCCGGATCCCGACGAACCTCCTCGTCGTGCTCGCCGGGCCGCGGCGCGAGGCGCCGGAGCCGAAGCGGCGTCGCCGACATGCGAAATGGTGCGCCCGGGAAGACGACGCGATCGCCGTCGATGGTTCGCTCGTCGAGAAAGCCACGTCCGACGAGCTGCTCGTTCGTCGCGAGATCCTCCGGCCGCCGCACCTCGGTCGCCGGCAGGCGGCGATCGCCCGCGGCCTCGGCGATCTCGCGCGCGGGATGCTCGGCGCTCCAGCGGTCGATCCGATCGAAGAGCTCTTCCGCGTGCTGTTTCCGCGCTTCGGGATCCTCCCAGCGCGGATCGCGCAGGTCCACTCCGTTCCCCGTCGATCGGCTCTCCACCCACTCCGCGAGCGTCGTCCAGTCGCCGAGAAGCGAGTGCAGGACGAGCCCGTCGCGCGCCGGTCCGACGCGGAAGGTCCGGCTCCAGTGGAGCGTGCCGCGGCGACGCTCGATCTCGCCGGTCTGTCGCAGCAGCCCCGTGACGTGCTCGACCGCGCCCGCCGCTGCAGCGGCGACGCTGACGTCGATCCGGCTGCCGCGTCCCGTCGCGTCACGCACCCGGAGGGCGAGGAGCGTCGCGATGACGCCGAAGAGCGCCGCCGAGGTGTACGCCGCGAGACCGAACGGCGCGATCGGCGCCGAGCCCGGATGGCCGTTCACGAACACCATGCCGCCGCGCGCCGCGCAGACGAGGTCCGAGCCGCGCCAGGAAGCGCGCGGTCCGCTTGCACCGAACGGCGTGATCTCGACGACGATCGTCCGAGGCGACTGCGAGGGAATCCGCATCTCGTCGTCGAGAGCCCGCGCCCCGACGATCACGTCGGCGGCGCGCGCGAGCCGGGCCAGCTCCGCCGCTCCCGCCGGCGAGCGGACCACGTCCGCACCGAGGTCGCCGAGCACGCGGCTGCAGAGCGCGCCTGCGACGTCGGAGAGATCGAGCACGCGAAGACCCTCGAGGACCGATTTCGACGAGCCGGGGATGAAGCACGATAACGTACGGAGAAGCTTCGCCGCTCGGAGGCCGTCTTGCAGTCGCGCGCGAAGAGATGCTACTTCGCGCGCCCTCATGGGATTTCTCTCGGCGAGCTCCTCCATCGTCCGCTTCGACGCCCGCGCTCCGCGCACGATCGATCGCGAGGCGTTCTGCGAAGCGGTGAATCGGCACGCGTTCCGCGAGGACGACGAGGACGGCCTGCCGCGCCAGGAAGCCTTCGGCTGGGTCGCGATCCACGACCCGCTCGTGGTCGAGCTCGAGCCGAGCGACATCTTCTTCCAGCAGTACGCCGTGCTCGGCTTCCGCTACGACCGGCGCGTCGCGCCGGCCAAGCTCGTGCGTCTCGAGACACGTCGCGCCGAAGCGGAGCGGAAGGAGCAGCAAGGGCTCGAGCGGCTCGGTCGCGCGGTCCGTCGCGAAATCAAAGAAGAGATCGAGGCTCGCTTGCTGCTCCGCGCCTTGCCGAGCCCGCAGCTCTTCGAGTGCGCGTGGGACCTCGAGCGCCACACGGTCTACTTCACCGGCAAGTCGCGCGCGCCGCGCGAAGCGTTCACGGCTCTGTTCCGCGACACCGCGGGCGTTTCGCCGCTGCCCGTCATTCCGTATCTCGCCGCCGAGCGCGTCGGGCTCTCCGAAGCGATCGTCGAGGCGGTTCGCGGGGTCGAGCCGAGCGTCCTCGCCTCGCGGCGCGACGAAGAGCCACGCGTTGCGGCGGCAGCGGCGGGCGCGTCTGCCGGCGGCGCTGGCGGAGCTGCCGCAGGAGCCGTCTCAGGAGCCGTCTCAGAAGCCGCCGACGCGGCCGGGAGCGATCTCGCGTGAAGGAGGACTTCCTCAGCGTCGTCGAGTCGAAGCGCTTCCTCGGCCGCGAGTTCCTGACCTGGCTCGTGTTCCGCGTCGAAGAGGACGGCGGCAAGATGGTCCTCGGCAACGACGTCGTCGAGCTCGCCCTCGGCGACCGCGTGGTCCTGCAGGAGCCGGGCGAGCAGCAGGCGCGGCTCACCCTGTTCGATCAAGGAGACATGTCGCCCGAGCTCGGCGCCGGGCTTCGCCGCGGCAAGCTGATCGATCGCGCGCGGATCGCGGTGATCCGCGGCGAGCGGCGCTGGGAGCTGAGCCTCGACGGCGGACTCCTCACCTACGATTCGCTCCGCTGCCCGAAGCTCGGCGAGCGGGATGCGAATCTGAGCGACGATCCGCGCGCGCTCTTCGAGAACGACCTCTTCCTGCGACTCGCCGACGTCGAGGAAGTCGTCGGCTTCCTCGACCGCCTGTTCGCGAGCTTCTGCCAGCTGCGCGCTTCGCCGCGGTGGGCCGAGGAGACCCTGCCGGCGCTGCGCACGTGGGTCGCAGGCCTCGGCTCCTGAGCGGCCGCTCTCCGCGTCAGGCCGACTTCGCTCTTCGTCGTGCGGGCGGCTTCGCGCGTGGCGCGACCGCGGCTCGTGGCTCGTCCAGCGCTGCCCGCAAGAGAGCGCGTGCGGCCCACAGCAGGACCTCCTGCGCCTCCTCGTCCTCGAGGCGGCACACGTCCTTCAGGATCACCATCGCGTCGGTGCCGATGGTCAGCGCGATCGCGGCCTGCATCCGTCGCCACTGCTTCGCCGTCCTTCCAGCGCGCGCGGGCTCGAGAACGCGCTCGAGCCAGCGCATGCGACGCCCCTCGCGTACGGGCGGCGCCTGCACGCCGGCGGCGCGGCTCGCGAACCAGGTGTCGAGGTACACCTTCAGCGCCATGCGGAGCTGCGCTTCGTCGGCGAAGGTGATCGCGTTGAGCTTCGAGAGGAAGCGCATCAGGCGCTCCTCGGCGTCTTCCCCTTCGATCGTACGGACGATCTCCTCGATGGGCGCGTAGGGGGTCCGTTGCGGCTCCCGGGCGGATTCGCTTCGCCTCTTGGCGGCATGTCGCTCCTTCTCAGCTGCCAGGCGGTCACCAAGGCCTACGGCTCGGCGCCGCTGTTCACCGACCTCTCCTTCGGGCTCTTCGAGGGCGGGCGCGTCGGCCTCGTCGGGCCGAACGGGAGCGGGAAGTCGACGCTGCTGAAGATCCTCGCCGGGATCGAGCCGCCCGACCGGGGGACGGTCTCGCTCCGCCGTCAGGTGAAGCTCGGCTACGTGCCGCAGCAAGTCGAGTTCCCCGAGGGCCGGACGATCGAGGACGTCATGACGGAGGCGCTCGCCGTGGAGTCGCTCGACGAGAGCGAGCACCACACGCGGCTCCAGATCACGCTCGGCAAGATGGGCTTCGAGGATCCCGCCGCGCCCGCGAGCCGCCTCTCCGGCGGGTGGCGCAAGCGTCTCGCGATCGCCTGCGCGCTCGTGCGCCAGCCGGATCTCTTGCTCCTCGACGAGCCGACGAACCACCTCGACCTGGAAGGGATCCTTTGGCTCGAGCGGCTCCTTCGGGCGGAGACGTTCGCCTGGCTCACGGTGAGCCACGACCGCGCGTTCCTCTCCTCGGTCGCGAACCGCGTGTTGGAGCTGAATCGACGTCATCCGGACGGTCTTCTCGACTCGGAGGGAAGCTACTCCGACTTCCTCGTGCGAAAGGCGGATCTCCTCGAAGCCTTCGAGCGCCGCGAAGAGACACTAGCGAACCGCGTGCGGCGCGAGATCGAATGGCTGCGACGCGGACCGAAGGCGCGCACGACGAAGGCCAAGGCTCGGATCGACGAGGCGGAGCGGCTCCAGTCCGAGCTCGCCGACGTGCGCGGGCGCTCCGTCGAACGAACGGCGCGGATCGACTTCTCCGCTTCGAACCGCCGCACGCGGCGGCTGCTCGTCGCCGAGGGAATCGACAAGCGCTTCGGCGAGCGCACGATCCTCTCGTCTCTCGACTTGACGCTCGCTCCGGGGATGCGTCTCGGACTTCTGGGGCCGAACGGGAGCGGCAAGTCGACGCTGCTGCGGCTCCTCGCGGGCGAGATCGAGCCGGACGCCGGGTGGATCGAGCGCGCCGACGACCTGCGGGTGGTCTACTTCGACCAGGACCGCGAGCAGCTCGATGGGTCGGTCACGCTCCGTCGCACGTTCGCACCGGACGGGGACCAGGTCGTCTATCGCGACCGCCCGATCCACGTTGCGGGCTGGGCGAAGCGCTTCCTCTTCGAGAGCCAGCAGCTCGAGATGCCGGTCGGCCGGATGTCGGGCGGCGAGCGGGCTCGCGTGCTGATCGCGCGCCTGATGCTGCGGCCGGCGGACCTCCTGATCCTCGACGAGCCGACGAACGATCTCGATCTCGACACGCTGGAAGCTCTCGAGGAAAGCCTGCTCGAGTTCCCCGGAGCGCTCGTTCTCGTGACGCACGACCGTTTCCTCTTCGACCGCGTGTCGACGAGCGTCCTGGCGCTCGATGGACGCGGCGGCGCCGAGCGCTTCGCCGACTACGCGCAATGGGACGCCGAGTGCGCGCGGCGCTCGTCTGCCGAGGGATCGGCGCGCGACGCTTCGAGGACCGCTTCGCCGTCTGCCTCGACGCGCGCTTCGACGCGCGCGAGGCCCGCCGAGGCCGGCGCCCGGCGTCTCTCCTACATGGAGCAGCGCGAGTGGGATCAGATGGAGGAGAAGATCCTCACCGCGGAAGCGGAGCTGGAGGCATGCGCGGCGAGCGCTGCCGATCCGGACGTCGCGAGCCGCGCGGACGTCGTGGCGGAACGGTATCGCGAGCTCGAGGCCGCGCAGCAGCGCGTCGAGGCGCTGTACGCGCGGTGGGCCGAGCTCGAGGAGAAGGGCGGCGCGTCCCGGCGGTAAGGCGCTCTCGCGCCTTCGGCGCTCCCGTTGACGACGGCGTCGTCGAACGTCGAGAATCGCCGCCATGTCGTACGAAGTCGTCCGCTTCCCGTTCGACGGCACGATCGACGCCGACGGACACGTCCTCGAGCCCGCGACCCTCTGGGAGGAGTACCTCGAGGAGCGCTACCGCCCGCGCGCGATCCGGATCCGCACGGACGACGACGGGTTCGAGTACCTCGAGGTCGACGGCAATCCGGCGACGCGCACGCAGCGCGGCTCGCTCGGGATGCTCGGCGCGATGGGCGAGGACACCGCGAGGCTCAGCGCGGACCGGAAATACATGGACCACATGCCGTTCGGCGGCGGCGACCCGACCGAGCGCATGCAGCTCGCGCAGCAGGAGAACCTCGAGAAGGTGCTGCTCTATCCGACGCTCGGGCTCCTGTGGGAGTGCGAGGTCAGCGATCCGGAGATCACGCTCGCGTACCTGCGCGCGTACAACCGCTGGATCGCCGAGTTCTGTCGCGACTCCCGCGGTCGGCTCGTTCCGGTCGCGCAGCTCTCCCTTCTCGACGTCGAAGGCTCCGCGGCGGAGCTGCGGCGCGCCGTTCGCGACGGCTGCCGCGGCGGGTTCCTCGCGCCGTTCAATCACGACCGGAAGGCGCACGGCCATCCCGACCACGACGTGCTCTACCGGACCGCGTGCGAGCTCGACGTCCCGATCGCGATCCATCCGACGATCGAGCCGCGCTGGGCGATCCCGATCCGCTTCCGCCGTCTCGGCATCGCGAGCGAGTTCTTCTACAACAACATGCTGCGTCAGGGGGCGCAGCAGGCGTTCCTCTCGTTCTTCGCGCTGGGGACGCTCGAGCGCTTCCCGGAGCTGCGGCTCGGCGTGCTCGAGTCCGGCTCGGGCTGGGTCGGCTCGTTCCTCGATCGCGCGGACGCGCTCTTCTCGACGAGCTTGAAGCACACGACGTCGCTCTCGCGCCCGCCCTCGGAGTACTTCCGCCGGCAGTGCTTCGTCTCCGGCGACCCGGACGAGACGGCGGCGCCGCTGATCATCGACCACGTCGGCGCGGAGTGCTTCCTCTGGGCGACGGACTACCCGCATCCGGACCATCCCTCGACGTGGGTCCCTGCGCTCGAGCGCTTCGTCTCGACGCTCTCGCCGGAGAGCCGGGCCGCGGTCCTCGGCGGCAACGTCAGGCGGATCTACGGCCTGGATTGACGGTCTTCCCAGGGCCGCGCCTTCGGTGATAGGAGCGGAGCGTTGAGCCGGCCTGCACAGCGCGCATCGGGCGCAACGCTCGCGGCGCTCGCGGCGCTCGCGGCGCTCTCCTTCCGCGCGGCGCTCGTCGTCGTCGCTGCTTCGTGCGGCGGCGGATCGTCGGCGAGCAGCGCCGCGTTCTCGAGCGCGTCGGTCGAACGCGAATCCGGTGGTGCGCTCTCGATCTCGTGGAGCGCCCGTCCCGACGTCGGGCGGATCACCGTCTACGCGGGAATGGATCCGCAGGCGATCGATCGGAGCAACGCGCTCGCGAGCGGCGCTGCCGCGGACACGGTCCGGATCGAGGGCCTCGACCCGCTCCGGCGCCACTACTTCGCGCTCGTCGGTGACGACGGGGAGATCGTCGTCGCGGAGCGTCGCGTTCCGCTCGAAGGCGCCGTCAACTTCCGCGACATCGGCGGCCATGCGACCCGCGAGGGGCGGCGCGTGCGCTGGGGACGCGTCTTCCGGTCCGATGAGCTGAATCGCTTGACGGCGGATGATCTGACCGCGTTCTCGAACCTCGGGCTGAAGGTGCTCTGCGACTTCCGCTCGCCGAGCGAGTACGGGCGCAACCCGGACCTCCTCCCCTCCACCGGCGCTCCCGAGGTTCTCCACTTCCCGATCTTCGACCCCGACAACGACATCGAGGCGATGATCACGACTGCGATCACGACGGGCGACCACGAAGCGCAGGATCGCCTTCTCGGCGACGGCCGCAACGAGCAGCTCCTCGTCGACGGCGGGAGAACGCTCGTCACCGACGCGACCGAGCAGGTCGCCGGCTGCATTCGCCGGCTCGCGGATCCGGCTTCACTGCCGACGCTCACGCACTGCACCGCAGGGAAGGACCGCACCGGCTTCACGACCGCCGTCGTTCTCCTCGCCCTCGGCGTTCCCGAGGAGACGGTGATGGAGGACTACCTCCTCTCGAACGTGTACCGCGCCGAGCGGAACGATCAGACGATCGCTTCGCTGCGCCCGCTGATGCGCGACTCCGAGCTGCTGCGTCCCGTCCTCGAGGTGCGGCCGGAGTATCTGCAGGCGTCGTTCGACACGATCGCGGAGCGCTACGGATCGATCGACGCCTACCTGCGTGACGGGCTGGGTCTCGACCGCACGACGGTGCACTCCCTTCGCGAGAACCTGCTCGACTGACACTCGGCGGCCCGAAGGTCAGCCCGCGCGGCGGCGCTTCGGCGGCGCGCTCGCTTCCGTGAACAGCTCGCGCGCGTCCTCGGTCAGCTCGGAGATCCGCGAAACCCGGTCGGCGAGGCCCTCGACGGTGTCGCCACGGATCGAGCCGCGGTCGATCAGGATCGCATAGAGCGCGAAGTTGCGGCGCTTCTTCGCGCGCAGGAACTCCTCGCGCCACTCCGGATCGACGGCGCACTCGCCGTCGGTGATCAGGACGACGTCGGCGCGGCGGAGAGCGCGCGTCGCGAGCTTCTCGACCGCAGCGTCGAGCGGCGTCATGAAGTCCGTTCCGCCGCCGGAGAAGTGCTCCGCGAGGTCGAGCGTCGCTTCGAGCGCGACCTCGTAGGAGCTCCGCGGGTTCATGTCGAACTCGCGCAGCGAGCGCGCGTCGGAGAAGCAGACGACGTGGCAGCGGCGGCGCTGCCGGCGCGCGATCTCGACGAAGGTGAGCGTCACCGCCTTCGACCAGATCTCCTTGTCGCCGCTCATCGACGAGCTCGTGTCGAGGCAGACGACGATCGGCCCGTGACCCCGCGAGTCGGCGCCGCGGAGCGCGTACGTCAGCAGCCCGCCGTCGAGGAGGCGCCGGCGGAAGTCGCGGCGCAGCACCGGGTGCGAGAGCGCCAGGAGCTCGTGCGGCACGAGGCGAGCGAGGTCGTCGAGGCTTCGATGACGCCCGACCTCGTAGACCTCCTCGTTCGCGCGATCGAGCACGCGTCGCCGCACCGCGAGCGCGTTGTCGCGCATGCGTCCGAAGAGCCGTGCGAGCTTCTTCAGCTTCGGCTGGTCGGCCAGACGTCGTCCGAGGTCGATGCGCTGCCCGGGATCGAGACGTCCGCCCGCACCGAGACCGCGTCCCCAGCTCGCGAGCGCATCGGGGAGATCCGAGACCTTCGTCGCCGTCTTCGCGGCGGCGCCGGTGATGCTTCGATCGAGGCGGGAGCGCACGCGCGCGAGGGACTCCTCGACGTGACGCTCCTTCTGGCGGCGCTCGGCGACGGCGACGCGAGCGGAGTGACGAGCGCCCTCCGCGGCTTCGCGCATCGCTTGCGAGCCGCGGCGTTTCCGAGAGGCGCCGGGATCCGGCTCGTCGCCTTCGGAGGTTTCTTCGGAGGTCGGGTCGGCCTCGTCCCCGTCCGCGTCTTGCTGCTCGGCGTCCGAAGGCGTCTCGCTCTCGCCTTCCTCCGCACGCGCGAGCTCGTCGGCGACCTCCGCTTCCTCCTCCGCTTCGCGGACGCGCTCTTCCTCGCGCGCGAGGCTCCAGAGATCGAGCAGATCGCCCGCCGTGAGCACACGATCCTCGCGGAGGGCGCGCAGCAGCTCCTCGCCGATCGAAACGGTCGCGAGCCCGGCGTGCGTCTCGTCGAGGAGCGTCTGCGGGCGGAGTGCCGGGTACGCTGGACCCGCGATCACGCCGTCGAGGATCGCGCGGTTGAGCGCGACGCTCGGCAGGCCCGATGCGGCCGGCAGCTTCACGACGTTGTACTTGAAGAGCGCGCAGAAGAGATCGTCGAGGAGCGCGGCGAAGTGCGGCACGAGGCGGCCGCCCTCCTCGTCGAGCTTCCGCCAGGCGAGCGAGCCGGCGCGGAGGCGCGCGATCGCGGCGCGATCGTAGAGGTCCGACTCGATGGTGTGCGGATCGGCGGTGGCCACGCAGTGCTCAGAACAGCGTGACGAGCGTGGCGACGGCGCCGATTCCCGTGACCATGATGCCGGCCAGGCGGACCGTCATCCGGTGCTCGAGCTGATCGAGTTTCCCGTCGAAGTGAATCTCTTGCTGCACGAAGCGGATCTCCAGGCGCTTCTCGAGCTCTTCGAATCGCGTATCGACGTGCTTCTCCAAGGCACCCAGGCGCGCTTCAATCTCTGCGAAGCGGAGATCGATCGCCGCGAAGCGATTCGTGAAGGTCAGCTCGAGAGCCTTCAAGTCGTCCTTCGTGGCCAGCGCGTCCGTCATGGCAGCGGCGAGCGCTCGCGCCTGTCCCTCCGCTTGCTGCTCGCTGAAGCCACAGTCGCGCAGGCGGCGTGCATACTCAAGCGTGTCCAGCGCGACGGCCATCGGAAGCATCCTGCTCGAAGATCGCGCCCCGAGCGAGCCCCCTGCCACCGTCATGTACCCGCGGACAACGGGTTCAGCGCCCGGAGAGCCGGGGGCCGCCGAGGCTGCGGCGGATCGTGTCCAGCTCGTCGCGCGCGCTCGCGGCGCGTGCGACGGAGCGTCCGGCGGCACGCGCCTCGCCCTCGATCTCGTCGAGGCGGACGAGGATGCGGCGAATCTTCGTCTCGACCTCGATGCGCGCCCGCGCGCGCTCCTCGGGCGTGGCCCAGGCGCGCTCGGCGTACTCCGCGAGCTCGCGTCCCTGGAAGACGAGCTCCTGCACCTCCTCGTCGTAGCCGTGTACGAGCTTCCGCAGGTGCTCGCGTACGGTCTCGCGCTCCGCGGGATCGCGCCAGAGGACGTGCTCGAGGAACATCACCTCGTCGTCCTGCACCGCGCTCTTGCCGCGCAGCAGTGCGAGCGCGCGCAGCAAGCCGAGGCTCTGGCGATAGCGACGGTCGGACGCGACCACGCCCGCGCCGCCGAGGGCGCGGCGCAGCTCGACGATCTGGCGCAGGACCGCATCCGGGATCTCGATCGCGGCCGCCGCACGCGAGAGGCGATCGAGGTCCGCGAACGAGACCGTCGTCACCGCGGAAGGCGCCTCGGCACGCAACATGCGCAGGAAGCGCCAGTCCTCGACGACGTAGTCGACGACGAAGCGCACGAGGAAGCGGTCGTAGATCGCGGAGAGCTCGTCCTCCTCCGGCAGCTCGTTCGCCGCGCCGAAGAGCGTCACGAGCGGCGCCTCGATGCGCTCGCGCCCGTTGTCGAAGCGGCGCTCGTTCAAGAGCGTCAGGAGCGCGTTCAGGATCGACGAGCTCGCCTTGAAGACCTCGTCGAGGAACGCGATGTGCGCCTCGGGCAGCTTGTTCGTCGTGACGCGGCGGTACTCGTCGCGCTCGAGCGCCTGCAGGCTCACCGCGCCGAAGACTTCCTCCGGCGTCGTGAACTTCGTGAGGAGCCACTGGAAGTAGCGCGCGCCGTCGATCCGCTGGCAGAGCGCGTCCGCGAGCATCGACTTCGCGGTACCGGGCGGTCCGATCAGGAGGACGTGCTGCCCCGCGAGGAGTGCGGCGAGCGCGCCCTCGACGACCTCGGCGCGCTCGACGAAGATCTGTCCCAGCTCGGTGCCGATGCGGCCGAGCCGCGCGCGCGCGTCGTCGAGTGAAGCGTCCATCCCTGCCTGGCTAACAAGCCAGGTCGGGAGGCTGTAGGGCGCGCGGGCATCTGCGACCAAGACTCGAACCCTCCGCGCGCGCAGCGCGCGGCCGAGCGCGAGCGAGCGGGGTGAGGAGGCGCAGCGACCGGAGACCGATCTTTAGGCACGCACCGTGCAACTTTTACCCGGGGGCGCAGGGCTGGCGCCCGCCGGCCCGGTGCGCTTGAAGAGGCCCGTCCAACGACTGGAGGAACGAGATGCCGATCGACCTCGCGATGGCCAAGGGCGCGACGACACCCGAATCCAAGGGGTCGTGGGGCCCGGACGACGTGATCCTCTACCACCTCGGCATCGGCGCCGGGCTCGAGAAGCCGACGGATCCGAAGGAGCTCGAGTACACCTACGAGCAGAAGCTGAAGGCGCTGCCGAGCTTCGGCGTGATCCCGGTGTTCGAGTCCTTCATGCGAGGGATGGGTGGCCTGCCGGGAGTCTCGATCAACCTGGCGCTCGTGCTGCACGGCGAGCAGGACATCGAGATCCACAAGCCGATCCCGACGCGAGCCGAGGTCGTGAGCCAGGGACGCGTCGCCGACATCTTCGACAAGGGAAAGGCCGCGCTCCTGATCCTCGAGGTCGAGACGCGGGAGAAGGGCGGCGACAAGCTCTTCACGAACCGCTTCTCCATCTTCGCGCGCGGCGAGGGCGGCTTCGGCGGCGATCCCGGACCGAAGCCGACGAACCAGGCCCCCGAGCGGAAGCCCGACCGGGTCGTCGAGTCGCGCACGACGCCGAACCAGGCCCTGCTCTACCGTCTCTGCGGCGACAAGAATCCGCTCCACGCCGATCCCGACTTCGCGAAGCTCGGCGGCTTCGACACGCCGATCCTGCACGGGCTCTGCTCGTACGGCATCGTCTGCAAGGCGGTCGTCGATTCGATGCTCGACGGCGTCGTCGGCCGCGTCGCGCGCTACCAGGCGCGCTTCTCGGGTGTCTTCTATCCGGGCGAGACGATGGTCACGTCGATGTGGAAGGAAGACGGCAAGATCCTGATCGCGTCGAAGAGCAAGGAGCGCGACGCGGCGATCATCGCGAACAGCGCGATCACGCTGCGCTGACGAGAAGGAGGAGGCGACGATGGCGGACGGGTTCTTCAGCGCTGCGAGTCTCGACTATCCGATCATCGACGCCGATGCGCACGTCAACGAGCCGCCCGACCTCTGGCAGAAGCGCGTGCCTTCGCGCTTCCGCGATCGCGCGCCGCGCCTTCTCCATACCGATCAGGGCGACGTCTGGGACTTCGACCAGGGGAAGCGGATCCGCCCGCTCGGTCTCACCGCGACCGCGGGGCTCAGCTACCTGCAGTTCCGCGCCTCCGGCCTCCGCTACGACGAGATCCGTCCCGGCAGCTTCGACACGAAGGCGCGCCTCGAGGACCTCGACGCCGACGGCATCTGGGCGCAGGTGATCTACCCGAGCATCACACTCGCCGGCGCGAAGACCTACGCCGACGACCCGCCGCTGCAGCTCGCGTGCGTGCGCGCGTACAACGAGTGGCTCCTCGAATTCTGCGAGGGATCGAACGGACGCCTGATCCCGCAGGCGGTGCTCCCGACGACCGGTGTCGAGGACGCGATCGCCGAGCTCCGCTGGGCGATGGACCACGGGCACCGCGCCGGGATGATCTCGACGTACCCGAACGGAACGCTCGAACCGTCGGAAGCCGACGAGCCGTTCTGGGCGATCGCGAACGAGACGGGCTTTCCCCTCGTCGTCCACATCGGCAGCTTCACTCCGGCCGGCTTGACGCCGACCCTGACGCAGACGACCGCCGGATTCCTCGGCGCTGCCGGGGCGACGAAAGCCGGCGGCGACGCGATCCCCGTGACAGCGCAGCTCCTCTTCTCCGGCATCTTCGCGCGCTTCCGCAACCTCGCGATCGTCCTCGTCGAGTCGAACATCGGCTGGATCCCGCCGACGCTCGAGCAGCTCGACGACATGTTCCTTCGCTACCGCTGGTACACGAAGGCGCTCGAGCTGATGCCGACGATGCCGAGCCGCGTCTTCCACCGGAACTTCTGGGCGACCTTCATGAAGGACACGGTCGGGATCGAGCTGCGCCACCGGATGAACGTCGATCACCTGATGTGGTCGACGGACTATCCGCACACCGGCAGCGAGTGGCCGAACGATCGCGTGCAGATCGAAAACTTGTTCCGCGGCGTTCCGCGCGCGGACGTCAAGAAGATGCTGCACGACAACGTGCGCCGGCTGTACCGGCTCGATCACGTCCCGGAGACGCTGCCGGAAGGCCGCTGAGCGCCGCGCTCAGCGGGGGATCGCGAAGCGGAAGACCGTTCCGAAGTAGCGTTTCGCCTCGGGATCGAACGCGCCGCCCGCCTCCGGCGCGATGCTGGTGAACGGCTCGTCCGAGCTCATCTTCGACTTCTCGACCACGCTCGCTAGCCTGCATTTCTCACCAGATCCCTACTGCGGCGGCCGATAGCACCGAATCTTCGCGAGCTTCTCCCTCCGGGCTCCTCGACGTACTGTTCAAGTACGCCTGCGTCGCCCTCC